>NZ_JBHVRN010000022.1:0-67362 GCF_042885775.1 Paenarthrobacter sp. NPDC058040 | reverse complement strand
GCCGTCAACGAGCAATGGAACCACCACGACAGCCGGAGGTTTACCTATGAGGCAACGACTCAAAGTTCCCGGAGGTATTGACATGAGGCAACAGGCCCTTGTTTCTGCCATCGCGTCCGCAGATCGTTGACCACGTGAAGGGCCGGTGCTACAACGATTGTCACGGTCCGTCCGGGCTCCCAGGCCCCGGCCGCCAACAGCACGGGGTGCATGGCAATGACTGACTTCTTCAGGCGGCACATCTTCGACATCATCGCAGCGGTGTTCCTGGCTTTGTTCGTCCTGGTCTGGGCCACCGTGCTCCTCCGGGTTGGAACCTGGGTGCCGACCGGCGCGGCCGAGGCACCTGAGTTGAACGGCGCCCTGGTCACGGCCGCTGGGGTCCTCGCGACGTCCCTGAGTTCACTCACTGCTTCCGCCCTGGGCTTCACCATCTCCGAAGTCAAAAGGGACAACGCCACAGCCGGAGACTCCGGTCCGCTCATCAACCCCGTCCAGGTGGCCACCCGCCTCTCGGGCCGGGTCATCTTCGCCATCATGGTCTACATGACCATGGGCATGCTGGTCCTGGTGCTCTGGTTGTTCAAAGGCCAGGCGTCCACCGACCTCATCGGGGCATTCGCGCTCTCTTTGCTGGGCTGGCTGGTGGGAGCGGCGGGGGTGGTGTTCCAAACGGAGAAGACCGACGCCTAGCCCATTCGGTGGTTAGTCGAACCAGGGATCCAGGCCGTAGAGCGGGAAGATCTCCTTGCGGGTGGCAATAACCGTCCTGTCCACCTGGTCCGCGGGGTCGTACCCCACCTCCCAGGAACGCCACCAGATGTCCACGTCATCGCCCATGGTTTCGGGCGCCCACACCCCGTACTTTTCCTTGACGTAGGTGCGCCATTCTTCGGGGACGGGCGTTGCAAGCGGCACCGCGCGCTGCGTCACCATGCCGATCAGGTGGCTCCACGCACGAGGCACAACCCCCGTGACGTCATAGCCGCCGCCACCGGTGGCAATCCATCGGTTGTCACAGTACCTCGCGGCGAGGCTGCCGACGGCGCTGGCCGCCTCGCGCTGGGCGTCGACGCTGAGGTTGAGGTGCGTGAGGGGATCCAGGCGGTGCGAGTCGCAGCCGTGCTGGCTCACGATCACCTCCGGGTGGAAAGCCCCTACGAGCTGCGGGACCACCGCGTGGAAGGCCCGTAACCATGCGGCGTCACCCGTGAAGGCAGGCAACGCCACGTTGACGGCCGTGCCGGGAGCATCGGGGCCGCCCGTTTCATTGGCGAAGCCGGTCCCGGGGAACAACGTCAGGCCGGATTCGTGCAAGGAAATGGTCATGACCCGGGGATCGTTCCAGAAAATGCCCTGCGTCCCGTCGCCGTGGTGCGCATCGACGTCGATGCAAACGATCCGCCGCACGCCGCCGTCGAGCAGCCGCTGGATGGCCATGGCGACGTCGTTGTAAACACAAAATCCGCTTGCCCGCTCGCGCGAGGCGTGGTGCATGCCGCCGCTGAAGTTGACCGCACGGATGGCCGAGCCATCCAGGATGGAATCTGCAGCGAGCAACGAACCGCCGGCCAGCCGGGCACTTGCCTCGTGCATGCCCGCAAACGCGGGATCGTCCTCGGTGCCCAGGCCGCGTTCCTCGTCAGGCCAGTACGGGTCCGCGCTGACCCGGCGGACGGCCGCCACATAGTCGGGACTGTGGACCGAGCAAAGTTCGACGTCGGTAGCCACCGCAGGTGCCTCGACGGCCACATGGCTGTGGTTGAACAGGCCCAGGGATTCCGCCAGTCTTGCTGTCAGTTCCAGCCGCTGGGGCGCCATGGGATGTCCGGGCCCGAAGTTATACGCGGTCATGGCAGGGTCCCACACCACCGTCGTTGGCAGTGCGGAACGGGTGATGCCTGAAGCAGCTGTTCCAAGCGTGGAGTTCATCCAGAACAGGCTACCTGAGGCGGCAGTGCCTTCCTGCCCGGTTACGGCAGCCGAATAGTGGTTTACTACTCAGGAAAGTATGTTCACTTGAGGAAGAGCGCCATGTCTCAAAGCCAGTCGCGGTCCACCGCCCCGGCCAACTGGCAACCAGGCCAGCCGGAACGTGAAGGCTTGTGGATCTTCACCCGCGCACGCGACTTCATCGACAACATAGCCAACACCTCGCCGGCGCGACTGGCCCTGGTGGCGTTCGCAGTAGTTATCCTCCTCTTCACGGGCCTCCTGGCCCTCCCGGTCTCTTCAGCGTCCGGCGAATCGACGCCCCTGCACCAAGCGATGTTCACGGCTGTTTCCAGTGTTTGCGTCACCGGCCTGACGGTCGTCTCAACGGCAACGCACTGGTCCTTCTTCGGGCAACTCGTGATTCTTATAGGCATCTTCGTGGGTGGTTTGGGCACCCTGACCCTCGCTTCCTTGTTGGCCCTCATGGTCAGCAAGCGGCTGGGGGTCCGTGGAAAGCTGATCGCCCAGGAAGCCATGAACAACGCGGGACGCCTCGGCGAAGTGGGCACCCTGCTTCGGATCGTCATTGTGACGTCCGTAGTCATTGAAGCGGCTTTGGCGCTGGCACTGATCCCTCGGTTCATGCTCCTCGGCGAACCTTTCTGGCAATCCGTCTGGCACGGGGTCTTTTATTCGATTTCTTCGTTCAACAACGCCGGCTTCACACCTCACTCGGACGGCATCGTCCCCTATGAGACCGACCTCTGGATCCTCATCCCGCTCATGCTTGGCGTGTTCCTGGGCAGCCTCGGCTTTCCCGTGGTGATGGTGCTCCAGCAAAACGGCCTGAACTGGAAGAAGTGGAACCTCCACACCAAGCTGACCATCCAGGTGTCCTTCATCCTGCTGCTGGCGGGTACGGTCCTTTGGGCGCTGATGGAGTGGGACAACGTGCGGACCATCGCCCACATGGATTTGGGCGACAAGATCATCCATTCCCTCTTCGCTTCCGTGATGACACGGTCCGGTGGTTTCAACCTTGTGGACCAGAACCACATGGAATCCACCACCATGCTGCTGACGGACGCGCTCATGTTCGCCGGCGGCGGTTCCGCTTCCACGGCCGGTGGCATCAAGGTGACCACCATTGCCGTCATGTTCCTCGCCATTGTGGCCGAGGCCCGCGGCGACGCCGACGTCAAGGTCTATGGCCGCACCATCCCCCAGGGCACCATGCGGGTGGCCATCTCGGTGATCGTAGCCGGCGCCACCCTGGTCTCCGTCGCAGCCTTCCTGCTGCTGTCCATCAGCGGCGCTTCACTGGACCGGGTGCTCTTTGAAACCATTTCCGCCTTTGCCACCGTGGGACTGAGCACCAACCTCAGTGCCGAGCTGCCGCCGTCGGGCGTTTATGTCCTCACAGCCCTCATGTTTGCCGGCCGCGTCGGCACCGTAACCCTTGCTGCGGGCTTGGCCCTGCGCCAGCGCAGCCAGCTGTTCCACTACCCGGAAGAGAGGCCAATCATTGGCTAGCACCCAGGGGGCGGCCAACCGCCCCGCCCACAACGCGCCGGTCCTGGTGATCGGCCTCGGCCGTTTCGGATCGGCAACGGCCGAACAGTTGGTCAAGCAAGGCCGTGAGGTCCTGGCGATTGAACGCGACCGCAGCCTGGTCCAGAAATGGGCCCCGGTGCTCACCCACGTGGTTGAGGCGGACGCCACCAACATCGATGCCCTGCGCCAGCTAGGTGCCCAGGAATTCAGCTCGGCAGTGGTGGGCGTGGGTACGTCGATCGAGTCCTCGGTACTGATCACCGTGAACCTCGTGGACCTGGGCATCCAGCACCTCTGGGTCAAGGCCATTACACCCTCGCACGGCAAGATCCTCAGCCGGATCGGCGCCAACCACGTCATCTACCCCGAGGCCGACGCCGGTGTCCGCGCGGCCCACCTCGTCTCCGGGCGCATGCTGGACTTCATCGAGTTCGACGACGACTACGCAATCGTCAAGATGTACCCGCCCAAGGAAACCGTGGGCTTCACGCTGGAGGAATCCAAGGTCCGCTCAAAGTACGGCGTGACCATAGTGGGCGTGAAGACCCCCGGTGAGGACTTCACGTATGCACGTCCGGAAACCAAAGTGTCCGGACACGACATGTTGATCGTGTCCGGACACGTGGACCTGTTGGAGCGTTTCGCGGCGCGGCCGTAGCGGCTGCTGTGGGCTGGGTCAGCCGAGTTGCTTGGTGATCTCCGCTGCCCTGGCAGCGGCCGCGCGGGCGCCATCGGCGATGATCTTGGGGATCCCGCCGTCGTCGAACGCCGCGATGGCACGCTCGGTGGTGCCGTTGGGGCTGGTCACCGCAACCCGCAAGGCGGTGGGGTCCGCGCCGGGCTCGGCAAGCATGAAGCCCGCGCCGGCAACCGTTTCACGGGCCAGCATGACTGAAAGCTCCTGGTCGAGGCCAAGCTCGACGCCGGCTGCCGCCATGGCTTCAGCGAGGTAGAAGGCGTAGGCCGGACCGGAGCCGCTGATCGCGGACAAGGCGTCCACCTGTTCCTCGGGCACCTCCACCACGGTGCCCGCGCCCGCCAGTGCCTTCTTGGTCTGTTCCAGCTGTTCCGGGGTGCAGTGCGTTCCAGCGGACACGGAAACGACGCCGCGTCCCAGCCTGGCTGGCGTGTTCGGCATGGTGCGGACCACCGGCTGGCCCTCGGGGAGCGCGGCCTCGATCTGGGCAATGGAGACCGCTGCGGCAACGCTGACGACGACGGTGTCTTTGCCCAGGGCCGGGCTGATTTCCCGGGTGAGGCCCGTAATGCCAACGGGTTTGACGCCCAGAATCACCATATCGGCGCCCTTCGTGGCCAGCTTGTTGTTGTCCGGATCCTCTTCGCCGGCGATCGCCATGACCCCGTGCCGCTGCGCGAGCTCCTCGGCCCGCTCGGCGCGACGAACCGTGGCGACGATATTGGACGGATCGGCACCGGCGGCAAGAAGGCCTGCCAGAATTGCCTCGTTCATGGATCCACAGCCAAGGAATGCGATTCGGTTGCTCATGGCTCCATCATGGCAGTTGGTGCTTGGGCGGGTCGAACGCCGCCTGCGATTGCACGGGCTGAAGTCCAGGATTCACAGCTTGTTCCCAAGATTATTGCAGGCAGCGCCCAATCTTGGTCCGTAACTTAGTAGTTACCTCATTGAGGGTGCGAGTGATGAGGCGGGCATGGGGATGTCCGCCAGCAGCACCGGTGGCCGGGGCGGGTTTTCCCCCATTTCCCGATTCGGCCGCCGGTGCTTTCGCTTTTAAGGACCCTGCCAGCCTGCGGTTTCCGTACCCGCGACTTTTGGCCTAGCTGTCGAGGCTCCGGACCAGCGGAACACTCAGGTGCTGCCGGGCGAAGCGCAACGTCTCAGCCAGCATTTCCTCGCGTTCCCCGGCGACTTTCGCTTTGCGCGTGGAGATCTCAGCCACTACAACGCCATCGAAGCCGTTGGACGCCAGGTGCTGGAGGACGTCGGCGCACTGCTGCGTGCCGGTTCCGGGCACCAGGTGCTCGTCTTTGCCCGAGCCCGAACCGTCGGTCAAGTGCACGTGCCGAAGCTTGCTGCCCAAGGCCTGAACCGCTTCCAGGCTGTTGGCCCCCGCAGTTGCGGCGTGCGAGAAATCCCACGTGACGTCGTCGTAATCCTGCCCCAGCGGGTCCCAATGCGGCAGGTACGCCACAGCCTCACGGCCGCGGACCCGCCACGGGTACATGTTCTCCACGGCAATGTGCACCTGGTACATTGCCGCGATTTCGCGGACGCCCTCGGCGAAGTTCTCTGCGTAATTCGACTGCCAGCGGAACGGCGGATGGACCACCACAGTGTCGCAACCAACTTCCTTGGCCATCTGGCAGGACCGCTCAATCTTGTTCCAGGCGGATCCCCACACCTGCTGCGTCAGGAGCAGGGTTGGCGCATGGATCGAAACGATCGACTGCTTGTAACGGTGGCTCAACTGGATGAGGGCATCCGGGTTCTGGCTGACTGCGTTGTTGGTGACCATGACTTCGACGCCGTCGTATCCCAGGTCCTGTGCGACGGCGAAGGCGTCATGGACGCTCAGCGGATAGACCGACGCGCTGGACAGCGCCACCGGTATCTGGTGGTTGTTGGCAACAGGTTCGACGTCGGTACTCATCTCAGGAGGCCAGCCCGCCTGCTGCGGGGGCTGGGATGGGTGCTGGCGCGGGATCGTTCACAGGGACCGGGAATTCCTTGATGGGGTGGTCTTCCTGGTCCTTCCCGTCTTCCTTGGCCTTTTTCTTGGACTTGTCTTTCTTCCGCTTGCCCACATGCGGGGCCGGGTCCAGGGCTTCCTCGAAAACCAATTGGTCGAGGCGGCGCAGGATCAGGCCTTCGCGGAGGGCCCAGGGGCAGATCTCCATTTTGGGGAACTCGAACAGCTCCAGGGCGGCCTCGGCCACCAACGCTCCGGCCAAGAGTTGGCGTGCCCTGGCGTCCGAGACACCTGGGAGGTAAAGCCTGTCGGCAACGGTCATCGCGGAGATCCGCTGGGCCCACAGGCCCAGGTCGGCGGCGTGGAGTTCACGCTTCACGTACGGCCCGGCAGCGCTGGGGGCTGCGCCGGCAATGCGGGCCAGGGACCTGAAGGTCTTGGACGTTCCGGCCACCAGGTTGGCCCGGCCCAGTTGATGGAATTCGCGGACAACGGGTTTGAGCGTGGAACGGATGTAGCGGCGCAGTTCCTTGACGCTCTTGGCCGTTGGTGGATCTTCGTGGAGCCAGTCCCTGGTCAGGCGGCTTGCACCGAGGGGAACCGACGTGGCGAACTCCGGCAGTTCATCCGTTCCGTACGCCATTTCGAAGGAGCCACCGCCGATGTCCAGGTCCAGGATGGGACCTGCGCCCCAGCCATACCAACGGCGGACTGCGAAGAAGGTCATGGACGCTTCCTCGCTGCCGGTCAGTTCCTGCAGGGTCACGGTGGTTTCGTGCTTTACCCTGGCCAGCACCTCGGCGCCGTTGGTGGCTTCACGAATGGCCGATGTACAGAACGCCAGCAGGTCTTCCGCTTTGTGGCGGGCGGCGAATTCCCATGCCTCAAGGACGAACTCGATCAGTTCATGCTGGCCGGCATCGTTGATGTTGCCGTCCTCATCGAGGTACTGGACCAGGCTCAGCGGGCGCTTGTGGGACGCAAAAGCCACAGGACGCGCGCCAGGGTGGGCATCCACGAGCAGCAGGTGGACGGTGTTGGAACCGATGTCGAGAACGCCAAGACGCATTCTGCCATTATTCACCGATTCGAAGCCCGTGAAGCAACTTGGCGGCGACGTTTCGCTGACGCGCGGGTGTCCTATTGTTCCGTTGCCTGCTGATCGGCGGAGCCTTCGACTTCGTCGGCACGCTTGAAGTCCCTGCGGATATTCGCGATTCCTTCGGGGTCGATTTCGAAGCCGTGCTCGCTTCCCGGGTTGATGACCAAGCCGAGTTCGTCGCCAATGTTGCCAAGGATGGCCGAACCCAAAGTGCCCAGGACATGCGGTGCCGCTTCCAGGAATCGTTCGTCGACGCGGCTGGGGTGGCTGAAGACGGCCAGGACAGGCTGTCCGTCCGCGTTGGAGAGCACCAACGGCTCCACGGAAGAGTCAGGACCGTCCACTGATTCCGAGCTGACCAGGTAGACCTCGTTGTTGAGGAACGCGAGAATGACATCCACCGGGTTCGCGTCCGGCTGTTCGGCCAAGGCGAGCTTGGCTTCCAAGTCGTTCAAGGGGGCGTTGTCTGGTGAAACTGTCTGTTCAGTCATGGTTCTACTCGACCATGATGCCGGCCGGGACGCAATTCATGGTGCGTCCCGGCCAGGTTGCCTACTTCTTTGCCGCCGCCTTGCGGGCAGGCGCCTTGCGGGTGGTGGTCCGCTTGACCGGACCCTTGGCACGCTTTTCAGCCAGGAGTTCGATGGCACGCTCCCTGGTGAGCTCCTCAAGGGAGGTAGACCGGGGCACCGTAATGTTGGTGACACCATCGGTGATGTACGGGCCGAAGCGGCCCTCCTTCACCACGATGTTCTTCTCCGAGACCGGGTCCGGACCGAACTCGGCCAGTGGCGGCACAGCGGCACGCGTACCACGCTGCTTAGGCTGGGAGTAGATCTCCAAGGCCTGCTCCAGCGTGATGGTGAAGATTTCCTCTTCGGACCCAATGGAACGCGAATCCGTGCCCTTCTTCAGGTACGGACCAAAGCGGCCGTTCTGGACCGTGATGGGGTTGCCTTCGGAGTCCTCCCCCAACACCCGGGGAAGGCTCATGAGTTGCAAGGCCTCTTCAAGGGTGATGGTGTCCACGGTCATGGACTTGAAAAGCGAACCCGTGCGCGGCTTCGCCTTCACCGGCTTCTTCGGAGGCTTGGGCTTGCCGTTCTTGTAATACTCCACCGGCAGGTTGGCCAACTGTTCCTCGGTCATCTCAGGGATGACTTCGGTAACGTAGGCCCCGTAGCGGCCGTTCTTGGCCACAACGGTGTGGCCCGTGTGCGGATCGGCACCCAGGACACGTTCCTCAGGTGCCGCCGTCTCCATGAGTTCGATGGCCTTGGCAGCCGTCAGCTCATCCGGTGCCAGTTCCTCGGGGACATTGGCGCGCGCGGACTCCACAACCTCGCCGGTCTTCTGGTCAACCGTGGGGATGGTGCTCTCCAGGTACGGGCCGAACTTGCCCACCCGCAGGGTGATGCCGTCCGCGATCGGCACGGAATTGATCTCGCGGGCGTCGATCTCGCCCAGGTTGTTGACGATGCTCAACAGGCCAGGATCGGCGTCTTCCCCGTAGTAGAAATGCTTGAGCCAGGCAGCACCAATGGCCTGGCCGTTGGCGATCTTGTCCAGGTCGCCTTCCATGTCAGCCGTGAACTCGTAATCGACGTAGTCCGTGAAGTGCTGCTCCAGCAGGCGGATCACGGAGAAAGCGATCCAGCTTGGGACCAGGGCGGAGCCCTGCTTCCGGACATAGCCACGATCCTGGATGGTGGAAATCGTGGACGCGTACGTGGACGGGCGGCCGATGCCCTTCTTTTCCAGTTCAGCCGTGAGCGAGGCTTCGGTGTAGCGGGGCGGTGGCGAGGTTTCGTGGCCAACCGCAACGATGTCCGAAGCCGTCAAGGAGTCGTCCTTGGCAACGTTGGGGAGGCGACGGGCCTCGTCGGAATCGTCGTCTTCGCGGCTCGCGTCCTTGCCTTCCTCATACGCAGCGAGGAAGCCCGGGAACGTGATGACGGTACCGGAGGCCGAGAATTCGGCATCCCGGCCATCTGCTGCCACCGCACCCAAACGGATGGTTGCGGTGGAACCCTTGGCGTCGGCCATCTGCGACGCCACAGTGCGCTTCCAGATGAGCTCATAAAGGCGGAACTCGTCGCCGCTGAGTTGCTTTGCCACCTGTGCCGGAGTGCGGAAGGAGTCACCGGCGGGGCGGATGGCCTCGTGGGCTTCCTGGGCGTTGGCAGCTTTGTTGGCGTAGACGCGCGGACCCTGCGGGACGTATTCGGGGCCGTAAAGCTCGGAAGCTTGGCGGCGGGCCGCCGTGACGGCCTCGTCGCTCAACGCGGACGAGTCGGTACGCATATAAGTGATGTAGCCGTTTTCATACAGGCGCTGGGCCACCTGCATGGTGCTCTTTGAGGAGAAACGGAGTTTGCGGCCGGCTTCCTGCTGCAGCGTGGACGTGGTGAACGGCGCGGCCGGACGGCGGGTGTACGGCTTGGTGTCTACCGAACGGACGCGGAAATCGGCGTTCTCCAGCCCGGCGGCCAAGGACATGGCCAGTTCCTCGTTGAGGTGAACCACGTTGGAGGAGGTGAGTTGGCCGTCGTCGTTGAAGTCACGGCCGGTGGCCACCTTGGAACCGTTCACGGCGGCGAGCTTTGCCTTGAATGAGCCCGAATCCGCGCCAAACTGGCCCGTCAGATCCCAATAGGAGGCCGCACGGAAAGCCATGCGTTCCCGCTCACGGTCAACCACCATGCGGGTGACAACGGACTGCACGCGGCCTGCCGAGAGGCCCCGGGCCACCTTCCGCCAGAGGACGGGCGAAATCTCGTAGCCGTAGAGGCGGTCCAGGATACGGCGCGTTTCCTGGGCATCCACCAAGGCGGTGTCGACGTCTCGGAGGTTATCCATGGCCCGGTGGATCGCTTCTTTGGTGATTTCACCAAAGGTCATGCGGTACACGGGGACCTTGGGCTTCAACACCTCGAGGAGGTGCCACGCGATGGCTTCGCCTTCGCGGTCCCCATCGGTTGCGAGGTAGAGGGCGTCAGCGTCTTTCAGCTGGGCCTTGAGTTCGGCAACCTTTTTCTTCTTGTCCGGCGAGACAACGTAGTACGGCTTGAAGTCGTTTTCGACGTCGACCGCGAACTTGCCGAGGGACGTCTTCTTCAGTTCTGCAGGGAGGTCGGACGGCTGCGGGAGGTCGCGGATGTGGCCGATCGATGCCTCGACGATGAAGCCCTCGCCAAGATATTTGGCGATGGTCTTACTCTTGGCCGGAGACTCCACGATCACGAGTTTCTTGCCGGTTTTTGCCTTGCTGGGCACGATGCTCCTACAGAAAAAATGTGTACTTGGGCTGGTGCCCATATTGGCCTAGTTCACCATAATTTGCAGAATTCTGCGTTTTGGCCGGAAATCCGGGCCGGCTTGGGAGGGTTACTGGCCGGGGGCTTGGCGGTCATCCGGGATCATCGACCACAGGGTGGCCACACGTTCCGAACCCTCCGGAATCCGCGTGGGATCCTCCAGCTCGTACTCCCGGATGACTTCACGGATCCTATCGGAAAGCTCTCTGCGCTGCGGGTTGGTCAGATACAGCAGGTTGCTGGACAGGACCACCGCTGCCGGTTCCTCCGCGGTGTCTCCCCGCTGCTTGCGCTCACCCCTCGCCTTGGCGAACGCGGAAGCCCTGCGCCTGAAGGCATCCAGCTCCAGGTCCACCACGGCGATCTCCGGGCTGGCTACGCTGCCACCCGAGATGGTGAAGTCGGTGCCGGCAGCTTTCCAACGACGCTCCCTGGCATCGCCGGCGTTTTCCGCCGGAGCCACGATTCCCCACTTTTGCAGAGCACGGAGGTGGTAGCTCATGGCGCTGGGCGTGAGGCCCGTCCTGGCCGCGAGTTCCGTGGCAGTGTGGCTCACCTGCGTAGCGTAGAGCTCCGAGATGACTTCCAACCGGGCCGCGTGGGCCAGGGCGCGGATGGCCTTGGGATCGGTGATCTCAACCGTCTTTTCGGCCCTTTTACGGCGCGGAGCTCCGCCTGCTGCCTCGGATGCCTCGTTGTTCACACTCACTTCATCAGTGTAATCAGGGTCACTTGCCGGAGGGCTGGTGCTGATGGTGCGCGGCGTGTGAGCTGCCGTCACGCGGCACCCTCCGGGTTGGCTTGGTTGGCGTCAGGGAGCAGGAACCCGTCGCGGACCAGGTTCCGGACATCGCTGAAAAGCCCGTCACGGAAGGCCTCCGCATCAAAGTCTTCTCCCCCGCCCAGGAGCACCTCGAGGGCCGTGACGATCTGGCCTACGGACAATTCGCCGTCACACGTGGAGACGAAGCCGGCCAGCTCCGTGCTGAGCAAGTTTGTCCGTCGCAGCCCTGCGCCCTGCCTGAGGAGGATCACGCCTGGGTGCGGAGCCCCGGGGCGCTGGTGCCGTTCCTCGGTAACATCGTCGGCTACAACCAGATGGGCTTCGGCGATGTTGTTGGCGGCAACCCAGTCGGCGCGGTCCACGGCGGCTCCGAGATGGGGACCGATCGGTTGTTCGATGGGGTAAGTGATTTCCTCGAACCAGTTGAGCACGTCCGCCTCCGCTGACGGGCGGCGCAGCCAGATCATGCCGAAACCGATGCCCTCGACCTTCCGCGCTGCAAAGTCGGCCAGGTAGGCGGCATACGCCTCCTGGTAGTGGACACGGTCCCTTGTTTCGGAGGCGTCCTGGAGCCACGTCTCGGCGTATTGTTCCGGACCGACTTGTTCGCGCTGGATGAACCAGACGTCCATGCCGGCGCCGTCCAGCCAGGATGCCGGACGGTCCCGCCACCCAGCGCCGGAGGTGATCTCCCAGTTGCCCAGCATCTGCGCCGTTCCACCGGGCTCCAAGACCATGCCGAGGGACTTGACCAGCGAGGACACAATATCGTCTCCCGGCAGTCCGCCGTCGCGGTACGTGAACTGATCGGCGGTGGTTTCACTGCTGGTTCTTGGAGTGATCACGAAAGGTGGGTTGGACACGACGAGGCCGAACTTCTCCCCCGCAACCGGCTCCAGCAACGAGCCGAGCCTGAGGCTCACCCGTGCTTCCAGGTCCTCCGGGTCCAGCCCAAGTTGGGAGGCATTCAGCAAAAGGTTGAACCGCGTGAAGGCCAGGGCCCGTTCGGAAATGTCCGTGGCGGTGACGTGCTCGCAATGGTGCAACAAATGGAAGGTCTGGATTCCGCACCCGGTGCCGAGGTCCAAAGCACGTTGGGTGTGCTTCCTGATGGTCGTTTGGACAAGAGTGGTGGATGCTTGTCCGATCCCCAGCACGTGATCGTGCCTCAGGACACCCGCTTGTTGGTGGGCCGCGAGGTCGCTGGCCACCCAGAGCTCCGCTCCACCGGTGCCATCGGCGTTGGCGTCCCACCCGTAGGGACGGAGGTCCACCTTCGCCGTTACGGCGTGGTCGGCTACGTTGACCAATCCAAGTTCCGCCAATCCGGCAGAGCCCACGCCCGGCACTGCGGCGTCTACATCGCTGGCCGTTTGCGGAACAGCCAGGAGCCAAAGCCGAACGATGACCGACAACGCCCGCAACCCCGGGTCGTCCGTCCGTGCCAACCTGTCGGTGACAAGAAGCGCCGGAATCAGCTGGTCCCTGCTGAGTGCCGCGTACGCGGACTCACCGAGGAAGTCTGCGACGCCGTCGACCGTGTAATTGATGGCGCGCAGACCGGCGGCGAGCGCCGCCAGAAGTGCCGGGCTATCGCTGCGGGGGGCGTCGGCGGTGACACCGGAAGTAAAGGCTGTTGGGGTTTGGTTCACGCTGCAAGTCTATTGGCGCTCTTCCCAATGCATCTCCGGCTCGTTGGGCTATGTGGAAAAGCCGGCCTTCCGAAACCCGGTAGCGTTGAATCATGCTCATCTTCTCCTCCACAAGGCTCCGTACCGGTCTCGGCGCCATCGCCGCAGCAACGCTGCTGGCTGTCACTGCCTGCCAGCAGCCGGTGGACATCGCCCACGCCGACGTGCCCGCCTGGAAGGAAAAAGCGCTGCCAGCCGCTACCGGCGTTGTCTTGGAGGACTCAGGGAAGATCCTGAACCGGGACCCGATCGTCAAGGACACAACCAGCGTGCCCGCCGGAACCTACACCCTCACCATGGCGTGCGATGGAGGTGGCAAGGCATTCTTCGCCGTCAGCACCGGTGGAAAGCAGATTGCAGATGCAGGCGCCGCGTGCAACGGCAGCCGCGAAGCGGCCAAGATCAAGGTTCCCGCCTCAGGGTCCCTCAGCATTTCCACAAGCAGCGTCGACGCACCATTGATCTTCGCCTACCAGGTGGTTCCGGCAGCGGGCTGACTCCGGCGCCCTCCCTATATGGCCGCCGGGCGCGCAAGCGTAAAGTCAGAACATGGGCGGCGCGTTGGCTGGCTCGGTGACGTCGCGACGACTGGCCAGTGCCGCCGTCGTACTTTTGCTCGGCTTGGGCGGCAGCCTGGCGGGCTGCGAATACACCTACGACGACCGTGGGACGCCGCAGGACAGTGCCACGGCGCCGGCGGGCAGCAATGTGGTGCTCCCTCCCGATCCTTCCCTGCAGCAGACCGTTACGGGGGACGCCCTGGAGGAATGGGCCAAGTCGGCGCTGCCGGAATCGCAGGGACGATCGTTCTACTCAAGCAGCGGCTACCTCAGTCCGGGCGAATCAAGGACCGAACAGACCGTCCAGTTGCCCGGCGGCACCTACGCCGTCACGCTGGCGTGCCGAGGGACCAGGCGGGTCACCTTCACCGTCCGGATGGGCGAATCCGACCTTGTGGACCTCACGCTGGGGTGCACCAACGCCCGAGTGAGCGTTGTGCAGTTGGATCAAGACGCCATCCTGAACATCACGGTCGGAGCCAGGTCCGACGCCAACTTCGCCTACCGCGTCAGCCGTCTTTGACTTCGGCGATCAGGCCGCCTCGCAGCCTCCGGGGCACCGCAGCGTCGCAGGGTCCGAGGCGCACCCGGCACAGTAAAGCGTCAGCGTCCGGCAGCTTGGGTTGGAGCAGTTCTCGAACTTATTGGTTGGGGCGGAGCATCGGACGCACTCGCCGATGGTCTTGGCGTCGTCGCTGAATTCCACATGCATGCGCTTGTCAAAGACATACAGGGAACCCTCCCAGAGGCCCTGGTCCTTGAAAGTCTCGCCGTAGCGGACGATCCCGCCATCCAACTGGTAGACCTCTTTGAAGCCCCTGTTGACCATGAGGCTGGAGAGCACTTCACAGCGGATGCCACCCGTGCAGTATGTGACAACCGGCTTGTCCTTGAGGGCGTCGTACTTGCCTGAGTCCAACTCTTTGATGAAATCGTGCGTGGTGGCGACATCCGGGACGATCGCGTCCTTGAACTTGCCGATCTGCGCCTCGAAAGCGTTGCGCCCATCAAAGAAGACGACGTCCTCGCCACCAGCCTTCTTGGCGTCCAGCAAGGTGTGCAGTTCTTCGGGCTGCAGGTGCTTGCCGCCGCCCACCACGCCGTTGTTGTCCACCCGCAGTTCACCCGGGGCGCCAAAGGAAACAATTTCATCGCGGACCTTGACGCTGAGGCGCGGGAAGTCGTCCGCGCCGCCCTCCGACCACTTGAAGTCGATGCCGTGGAAGCCCTTGTACTCCCTGGTGGTCTTGACGTACTGCTTCATGTTGTTCAGCTCGCCGCCCACCGTCGCGTTGATCCCGTCCTTCGAGATGAGGATCCTGCCGGTGAGCCCCAGTTTCTCGCAAAGGGCACGCTGCCATAGACGCACGGCGTCAGGGTCGGCGATCGGAGTAAAGCCGTAGAAAAGCACAATTCGGTTCAAAGCCACCGTTAAAGGGTACTTGGTGCACTACAATCGCGCGGCGACGTCACAATTTCATAAGCAGGAAATGCCGTGGCCTGCGTGCTCTGTTGCTTACAGGAGCGCTGGCATAGTCTCTCTACATGAGTCCAGACGCCTTGGTTGAAGACATCGCGCACCTCTTGGAAGTCTGGGTGGCCGGCTGGTCCGGTTGCCGGGGCTATGAATCGCGTCAAGAGGGACGTTTCCCTGCCGCACTCCGCGCCGACAAGACCGGCGACTGGGAGTATTTCGCCCACGATCCTTCCGACGAAGAATTCGCAACGTTGGCCGCCAAGACGGCCGAGGCCGAGACCCGGATCCTGACGGTCCTCACCAACGATGTCCAGCGGTACAAGTACCTGGCAGAACAGCACGGCCTCACCGTCAATTCGGCATCCCAGACCATGATGATCGTGGACATGGAAACGCAGGACGCCGAGGATCCCTGGCTGCCTGACGACGATCTGGAGCTGGCAACGTCCGAGTCCAACGGCGTGCACTACGCCGTGGTCCATTCAGGAGAACAGGTTGCCGCAAGTGGCCGGGTTTTCGTGGTCAACGGCACCGCGGTTTTCGACAAGATCGTCACCGAACCAGCCTTCCAGCGCCGCGGCCTTGGAAGTTTCATCATGAAAGCCCTGGCCGCGCAGGCTTTCGCCCACGACGTACAAAACGGGCTTCTCCTGGCCTCGTTGGACGGCCAGAAGCTGTACTCCCATCTGGGTTGGGACGTTGTGTGCCACGTCTTAATGATGTCCGTCAGCACCACCGGCGGTTCGGATCTTTCCGCGGCCTGAACCCGGCTGCCCGGTTTTGTCCGACGGCGCCCCTCGTCCGGGTGCCGCCGCCGGTTTGCGCGGGAGTGACAGAATGATTTGGTGGCTGCACCAACTTCCTTGATTTCCCTGCTGGGCCGAACTCCCGACCCTGAGCAGCTGCGCCACGTCCACACCATTCCGGCACGCAAGGCCGTCAACGAGCCATGGCCCGAATGGGTGCATCCTGACATCGTGGCGGCGTACCAGGGCCTGGGAATACACGAACCGTACCGCCATCAAGTCCAGGCGGCGGGGCTCGCCCACGACGGCCAACACGTGGTGATCGCCACGGGAACGGCCTCCGGCAAGTCCCTTGCCTACCAGTTGCCCGCCCTCGATGCCATCCATCGCTCCGGACTTCGTGTCCTGTCCGAACCTGGAAAGATCCACGACGACGGCGCTGTGACGCTGTACCTCTCCCCCACCAAAGCCTTGGCCGCGGACCAACTCGCCGCCATCCGCTCGCTGAACCTGTCCACGGTCAGGGCGGAAACGTACGACGGCGACACAGACATGGCGGCCCGGCGCTGGATCCGTGACCATGCCAACTTCATTCTGGCCAACCCGGACATGCTGCACTTCGGCATCCTGCCCAATCACGCATGGTGGGCCAAGTTCTTCCGCAGGCTCCGCTACGTGATTGTTGATGAGGCCCACAGCTACCGTGGAGTGTTCGGCTCCCATGTGGCCAACCTGATGCGGAGGCTTCGCCGGATCTGCGCCTATTACGGTGCCGGCACGTCCTTTCCGGAACCTGTCTTCATCGCTGCGTCCGCCACGGCTTCCGATCCTGGAGTGTCCTTCGGGCGGCTCATCGGTGCTCCTGCCAGGGAAATCTCCGAAGATTGCTCGCCACATGGGTCGACGACCGTGGCGTTCTGGGAGCCTGCACTCACCGACCTCAAAGGCGAAAACGGCGCCAAGCAACGCAGGACGGCAGTGGCCGAAACCGCCGACATCCTGGCCAACCTGGTGTCTTCCCGGGTCCGGACCATCGCCTTCATCAAGTCGCGGCGCGGTGCCGAGTCCATAGCCTCCATCACGAAACGGCTGCTGGACGAGGTTGATCCCAGCCTGCCCGGCCGGGTTGCTGCCTACCGCTCGGGGTATTTGCCGGAGGAACGGCGGGCCCTTGAACAGGCTTTGAGATCCGGACAATTGTTGGGGGTTTCGAGCACCTCTGCCCTGGAGCTTGGCATCGACATCTCCGGGCTGGATGCCGTCCTGGTGGCCGGCTGGCCCGGAACCCGCGCATCGCTCTTCCAGCAGATCGGCCGGGCTGGGCGTGCAGGGCAGGATGCGGTCGCTGCCTTCGTAGCCAGCGACGACCCCCTGGACACCTATCTGGTGAACCACCCACAAGCGATTTTCGACGTTTCGGTTGAAGCCACGGTCTTCGACCCCGGGAATCCCTACGTCCTCGGCCCGCATTTGTGCGCGGCAGCTGCCGAGTTGCCCATCGGCCCCGCCGAACTTGAGCTTTTTGGGAGCACCGCTGAGGGCCTCCTCGACCGGCTGGTGGCGCAGGGATACCTCCGCAAACGTCCGGCCGGCTGGTTCTGGACCCATTCGGAAAGTGCCGCAGGCATGGTGAACCTCCGCGCCGACGGCGGTGGACCCGTCAGCATTGTGGACGCCGAAACGGGATCCCTCCTTGGCACCATGGATTCCCCGCAAACGCACTACCAGGCGCATACCGGCGCGATATACGTGCATCAGGGGGAGAGTTACCTCGTGGAGGAACTCAATGAACGCGACCACTGCGTCATGGTCCGGCGCGTCAACCCGGACTTCTATACGACGGCGAGGGACGTCACCCAGATCGAAGTGCTGGAGACATCGCGCTCGGTCCAATGGGGTGACATCACAGTGCACTTTGGCGACGTCAAAGTGACTACCCAAGTGGTCTCCTTCCAGCGAAAGGCTCTGATTTCGAATGAGATCCTCGGCGAAGAACCCTTGGACCTTGGGGCCAGGGATCTCTTCACCAAGGCCGTGTGGTTTGTGGTGGACAACCGTTCGCTGCACGGTGCGGGCCTGGTTGAAGCCCAGTTTCCGGGCGCTTTGCATGCCGCCGAGCACGCAGCAATCGGGCTCCTCCCATTGGTGGCATCCAGCGACCGCTGGGACATCGGCGGCGTGTCCACGGCACTCCACGCGGACACGGGAGTTCCAACGATCTTCGTCTACGACGGGCACCCGGGTGGCGCAGGGTTCGCAGAACGTGGATTCGAAAAAGCCAAGGTGTGGCTCACCGCAACCCGCCAAGCCATTGATGCTTGCGAGTGCGATGCCGGCTGCCCGTCCTGTGTCCAGTCCCCCAAATGCGGGAACAAGAACAACCCCCTGGACAAGGCAGCCGCCATCACGCTCCTCGATGTCCTGCTGAAAGACGCCGTCTGACGCGGGCTTTAGGGTGGTGGGCCGGCTCTGGCCCGGCCCACGGCAACCCCAAAGGAAAAGGGTTGGGAGAGCTCGGTGGCCACCTCAACCACATCGCCGCTGAGCACCTTGCACGACGTAACCCGGGCATTGTTCCGGGCAGCCACGCCCTCTGCGGCGCCACACGGCTCGCCCGGCGCCAGACCCCGGGCTGCATCTGCTGCTGCGAGCGCGGCCAGATCCGCCGCCGTTGCTGCCTTCGATGCCATGACCGCAGCCTGGGTCAGGAGCAACAACCCAGCGAACAGTGCCATCGCCACAGCCACCAATCCCAGGGCCAGGACGGTCCCGGAACCCTTTTCGCGGTCGGGTGCCCGCCCTGCTTTGCTGTGCGTGGTGGATTCAGCCATCCTCGGGTCCCCCGGCTTCCGAGGATTCCTGCGGGACATCTGCGTCGGCGCTCAAGGTCCAAGGGATCAGGACTCCCAAGCCTCCGCCTGTCCGTGCCGAGGTTTTGACCCTTACCCAGCCATCATCACTGGCAATGTTGGCCGCGGCATCTTCCCCGGCAATACGCTGCACGATGCCCTCCACGGCCTCTCCCGACTCACCTCGTGCGTAGGCACGGGCTCCCGCCCGGGCTGCTTCCTCCAACCGCAACTGGGTCAGGCCTGCAGCCCCGCCCGCGAGCAGGAACGCCAGAAGCAGGACCACGGCAGGGAGGGCCACGGCGAACTCGGCTGTGATGGCCCCAGCCTGCCCCGCCCCCGGCTTCCTGCTCATGGCAGGGACAGCGCGGTCCGGATCAGGTTGAGGAGGAACCCTCGGACCTCGTCGCTGCGCAGGAGGACAACCAGGAGGCCAGCCAGTCCCACGGCGGCAAGGGTGGCGATGGCGTATTCCGCGGTGGCCATGCCTGCTTCGCCCTCGACCAGTCGGTTCCGCAGGCGCAGCTTGTCTTTGCGGTCCTGTTCGTTGCGGTCCGGCTTTGTGCCGGGCGCAGTGAGCCCATGCGAATCAGCCTGCTGGGCGTGGCGTCCGGTGAGTGTGCTGGTTGGTGAGTTCACGGTAATTCCTTTCACGTAATCCGGAGGATTCTCCGGTTCCCTCGACTCTTCCGCATCCGCCGCCCTCCTTGAACGCTTCGCTCCCCGCAAGTGGATAACCCGTGACCGGCGCACGCTGTGGAGGACAACAGGATGGAACTCAGGCTCCCGGGAGCATGGCGATGAGGACCGGAACAATTCCCAGGCAAATGAAGGCCGGAAGCGAGCACAGGCCCAAGGGGACAACCAGCTTCACCCCCAAAGCGGCTGCACGCTTCTCCGCGGCACGGAATTGCTCCCGCCTTTCCCTGGCTGCCTGCGCGTAAAGAATTGACGCGGACGGAGCCCCGGTCAGCGCGGCGAACGCCAGCGCATCACGAAGCCGCAGCACTTCCGGGGCGGGGTGAAGCGGCAATTGCCACGCTGTGTCCCAGTCCGCACCTATGGACAAGGCTGCCACCACCGGCTTCAACGAGGCACCTACCGTCGGCACGGAACTGCGCGCGATGAGTTCCAGGGCCCGCCCAATACCTGCGCCCGCGTCCAGCATGGAAGCCACCAACTCCAGCATCATGGCAACGTCGTTGAGTCCTTCTCCCTTGTTCCCTGGAGCGCTGGACCACCCATCCCCCGGGTGCATGGACCCGTCGGCATCGCCGGGAGGCATAAGCCGGGAGGCATAAGCCGGGAGGACAGCTCAGCCCGACTCCGGCGCCGACCATGGAACGCGACCAGCGCCGCCACAAGGAGGACTACCGCCACCAGGAACCCGGGCGTCATGGGCTTCCTGCTGCAAACGCCACAAGACGGGACGACCACACCCTGCCTGCCACGGTCAGCAGCAGGCCAACCGTCAGCGTTGCAACACCGAGGATGTTGCCGAGCAGGATGCCCAGTGGATCAACACCCAACGCCATTCCCAATCCCAAGCCAAGGACCGGGAGCCACGACAACAGCCGGACAGTGGCCTTGGGCCCGGCCAACGCCGTCTGGCGGGCGGCTTCGGCATCCTCTTCAGCTTCCAGTTGGGCCGAAAAGCGCGTCAGCAGGTCCGCCAGTGGGCAGCCGCTGATCTCCGCCACATCGAGGCAAGCCGCCAACTCCACCCAAATGCGGCGCTCGACGCCGCCACGCGGCGGATAGGCGGCGGCAGCCTTCTTGCGAATGGCTTCGGCCGGCGAGTTTCCCACTGCCGAGGCTGCCCGTGCTGCCGCGAGCACCTTGATGGCTTGTTCGGAGAGAGTGGCCGGCCGCGGGGAGCCTGCTGCCTGTCCGCGGCCAGTGGTCCTTCGTGCAGCATCATGCACCAACCACAGCTCATCCCATAGCTGCGATGGACCCCGGCCGCCCCGCAGCAGTGCGGCGAGCTGCTGGACCACAACCACCATGGAGACCTGCCGTCCCCTGGGTGGCCGCCCGCCTACCGGTGCAAGACGGAACCCCCGACGGCGACGGGCGGGCTCATCCGGGCCCGACAAACGTTGGAAGAGCCTTCGGGCTGCCGACCGCGGCGGACGCAGTTGAAGCCATGCAGCCAACGCGAGAACGAGGAACAGTGCCATGATCATTCATCCCCGTTGAAAGCGAGCCTGGCCGCCAGGAGTGGCCATGCCGGCCCCCGCTCCAGTCCGTCGGGTTTCGATGTCAGCGCGGGCAGGACCTTCTGCGACCCTGCAGCATCCACGAGCACGCCGATGGAAGCCACCCTGCGGCCGGCACTGCTCCGCTCAACGTGGATCACGACGTCAAGAGCGCTGGAAACCTGCAAGCGGACGGCCTCTGCGTTCAGGCCAGCGAGCGCCCCGAGGGCAACCAATCGCGCTGGTACTGCCTCAGCTGTGTTGGCGTGGATGGTTCCCCCACCACCTGTGTGTCCGGTGTTGAGGGCAGTCAACAGTTCGCGGACTTCAGCACCCCTGCATTCGCCGACGATCAGGCGGTCCGGCCGCATGCGCAGTGCTTGACGCACCAGTTCACCGAGATCCAGCGCGCCTCCGCCTTCAAGGTTCCCGTGGCGGGACTCGAGGGTGACCACGTGAGGATGGACAGGATTCAGTTCGGCCGCGTCTTCTATCAACACCAGGCGTTCCGAGGGGTGGCTCAACCCCAACAGGGTGGACAGGAGGGTTGTCTTGCCGGATCCCGTGGCCCCGCTGACCAGGAAGCTCAGGCGTTGGGCCACGATGGCCCGCAAAACCGCCTCAATCTGTTCGCAAAACATTCCGCCCAGCCGCAGCTCCGTGAGGCTGAAATTCTCCTCCCGCCGGATGCGTATGGACAGCAGCGTCCCCGCTGTGGAGATCGGCGGGAGCACGGCATGAACCCGATAGCCCCCTTTAAGCCGGACGTCGACGCACGGGGAGCCATCGTCCAGTCGACGTCCCCCGGCCGCTACCAATCTGGCAGCCAACGACCTGACCTGCTGTTCGGCGTCGAACCGGACGGTTGAGCGTTCCAGTCCGTTTCCCCTGTCCAGCCACACGTCCTCGGGGCCGTTGACGAAGATGTCCGTTATGCCTGGATCCTGGGCCAATTGCTGCAGGGGACCAAGGCCATTGAGCTCGGCATTGATGGATTCGGCAGCCTCGAGGGCTCCAGCCGCTCCGAGCAGTTTGCCACTGGCTTGGACTGCCGCCGCCACAGTCGAGGGCGTCACTGGACCGTTGCCTGCCAGCACGGATTCCCGGACGGTTTCAAGAAGCACGGAGTCGAGTCTGCGTTGTTGTCTCCTGCGGCTCCCGCCAAGCGCCGGGCTGTTCACGAACGCCTTCCTTCCAGGTCCAGGAGACCCCCAGCGAATCGCGTTACGGGCCGCCGGTGACCCATATCCAGCAACCGGCCAAGTTCCGTTGCACCCGCGACGCCCCGGAGCGCCGGGACGGTCCCCGCGAGCGGAATGCCCAACGAATCGGCAATGACCTGGGCGTCGACGGACGCAGCAGTCCCTCCGCGCACAAGCAAGGCCGTGTCCCCCGGTGGCAACTCGTTGAGGGTCCGTGAAGCGGCCACGGCTGCCTTGAGGTGCGGCGTGGTGAGCAGGAACATCTTGTCGCAGTCCCACGCAAGCGATCTGAGGGCTTGAATACTTCGCCCAACGTCCACCACAACAAGTTCAAAGCCCCGGCGGGCCGCATCCATGACCGCAGCAACCGAGGCAGGGTCCGGCAGCGGAATCGAATCCCGCGCGCCGGGCCAGGACAAGAAAGTGAAGCCTCCGGCAACCGGAAGCGAATCGCGGAACTGGGCGGAATCGATGCTTCCCCGCGTCGCGGCGAAGTCGGGCCATCGGAGTCCCGGAAGATCCTGGTCCGTGATGGCCAGCTCCAAGCCACCTCCCCAAGGATCGCCGTCGATCAGGAGCGTGCCCGTTCCGAAGGCCGCCGCGGTCTGCGCCAACCAGATGGCCGTTGTGGTGGCACCGGCCCCTCCGCGACCACCCACGATGCCAAGGACCGTGCCCCCGGGTTCCGGCGCGACTGAGAGGCTCAGGTGTTCAGCGAGCCACGAAGCGGCTCCCGGCAGCACCGCCACGCGTTCGGCGCCGAGGGCAGCTGCGAGTTGCCACAATCCCTCGCCCTCCGCTGCGCGGCCCAAAAGCACTGCCGGGGCGCGCCTGCGTGGTGGAAGCTCCCGGACATCGCTGCCCACCAGCACAACATCAGCTGTGTCCCAACCGTGGATTGCCTCTTCCACGCCCTCGGCAATCTGCAGCGTTCCGCCCGAAGCGGCGACAATGCGCCGTCCTTCTTCCTGCAGGTACGGCTCGGCCGTGACCAGCAGGATGTCCGCTGTGTTCCCTGGAATCCATGAAGTGTCCGCCCCTTCGCTGTGTCGCTGTCTCTTTCCCGGATGCTTGCCCATGAAGCCACTCTGGTGACCAGCGGCGGAGGAAGTAAGCAACAAGGACCTCCATGTGGACAAACGCTGAAAGGCCAAGGGTGTGGAGGAACAGTCAGGCCGCAGGACACGGCAGAATGGAAACCATGTATTTGCTGCTCGCCTCCCACCAGGACGGCGCAGCCATACAAAGAATCTCCCCCTCCGGAAAGCCCACGGCTGACGCCCGCCTTGTCAGCCGTGGTGAGTTGCCCGGCGTCGTGCGCGAACTCGAAGTCCAGCGGCCCCGCTGGGTCTGGAACCGGGCCCAGGACTGGTATCCCGGGTTGCTGGCCGAGGGTGTGGAGTTGGAACGCTGCCATGACCTGGCCCTTTGTGGCGCCATCCTGGCCAATTCCGCGGTCACGGTCCACACGGATTATGCCAAGAGCGCGGAAAAACTCGTCCAGGACGATGACACCGTGCCTCCCCGGACACTGCTGCCCCCGTCACCGCCCGCAGAGCAGGACGCGCTCTTCGATGACATCACGCCCGTCGGCGCCGGGTTGGCGGAGCTAAGGAACGAGTTCGCAGCGCAACAAGCCGCCGTGGCCGATGTGCCCGGGGAGCAGAAGCAGCGCTTGCAGCTCCTGCTGGCGGCCGAATCGGCCTGCGCCATCATTGCGGTGGAAATGCAGTTCGCCGGCGTCCCCTGGCGGGAAGAGCTCCACGAACAGATCCTGCGGGATGTCCTTGGCCCGCGGCCACCGTTGGGCCACCGGCCACCCGCGCTCGAGCTGCTGTGCACCGAATTGCGGCAGATCCTGAAGTCCCCCACACTGAATCCGGATTCGCCCCAGGACCTCATGCGCGCCCTGCACCGGAACGGCATCGAGGTGAAGAGCACGCGGCAGTGGGAACTCCAGCAGTCGACCCATCCAGCCATCATTCCCCTGCTCGCCTACAAGAAGCTTTCCCGGCTGCACACCGCCAATGGCTGGGCATGGTTGGATGCGTGGGTTCGCCATGGCCGCTTCCACCCCGAATATGTGGTGGGCGGCGTGGTGTCCGGACGATGGGCGTCGCGCGGTGGCGGTGCCCTGCAGATCCCGAAGAACATCCGCGCAGCGGTCCACGCGGACCCGGGTCACAAGCTGATTGTGGCTGACGCATCACAGCTTGAGCCGAGGGTCCTGGTGGCCTTGGCCCAGGACACCAAAATGGCTGAGGCCGCCCGGGACAAGGACCTGTACGCCGGTATTGCCGCCCAGGGCTTCGGTGGTGACCGGCAGAAGGCCAAGGTGGCTCTGCTTGGCGCGATTTACGGCGCCACCACGGGTGAATCCGGGCGGCTCATGCCGCAGTTGGCGCGCACCTATCCCCGGGCAGTGGGATTCGTTGAACAGGCGGCCCGCGAGGGCGAAGCCGGACGCACGGTCACCACGAGGCTGGGACGCAGCAGTCCAGCGCCGTCTCAAGGCTGGTTGCGCAGCCAGCAATCGACGACGGCGGAGGAGCAGCGCCGCGCAGACAACCTGGCCCGCTCCCGGGGCCGCTTCACCCGGAACTTCGTGGTCCAGGGATCCGCAGCAGAGTGGGCCGCGTGCTGGCTCGCGGAATTACGACGGCGGCTGCGCACTTTGCGTGCGGAAGGGTCACCCTCCGGGGAACTCGTCTTCTTCCTGCACGACGAAGTCATGGTCCATGCACCGGATGAGGCCGTGGATGCCTGTGTCGCGGCCATCGAGGAGTCCGCGAACGCCGCGAAAGACCTCATGTTCGGGCGCATACCCGTCGAGTTTCCGGTGAGCATCGCCGTCGTCGATTCCTACGACAAGGCGAAGTAGCCACCCGCTTGCCCGTCCGTGGCGGCGGCGGGAAACTGTCCCCATGGGCTCGGAAATCCGGGATTCCCTGGATACGTATGTGGCCTTCCAACTCGCGGAGCTGGAGGGTTGCCTGCCTCTGGTTGCCTCGGCGGACCAGGAAGCCGTCCATGAAGCGCGCCTCGCCCTGCGTCGGCTGCGTTCCGTACTGTCCTGCTACGGGCGCCACCTTCCGCCGGTTCCGGCGGGCACTCGGAGGGACATCCGGTGGCTGGCACAATCCCTCGGGGAAGCCCGCGACCACTACGTGTTGTCCCAACGGATGACGTTGTGGCTGGACGCGCCTGTTACCTGGGAATCCGGGGACGCCCTCCGAAATGCCGTTTCCGGGCTCGTGGACAGCAGCAACAACATTGCCCGGCGTGTGGCCGCGGAGCCACGGGCCAGGGAAACCTTGGACGCCGCTGCGCGTGCCATCTTTCCCGAGCCCATTCCGCAGGACGAACGCCGTGCTCCCAACCTTGGCGCCGCCGTCGTCCTGCTCCAGGAAGCTTGGGTGACGGCGCAGGGAAGTCTCGGAAGGGCAGCGGCCGCCGGAACGGGGCGGAACGAAGAACTCCATCAGGCCCGGAAGGACATCAAGGGTCTCCGCTATGCGGTGGAAGCCATCGCCGGCGCCGCGGGCGGCGCTCTTGCCGCCATCATCCAGGCCGCGATGACCCTCCAACGGGCGCTCGGCGAGCAGCACGACAGTGTGACCAGCCTGGCCTGGTTGGCGGGTTTGGCCGGGCGGCCCGGGCTGGCGGCTTCGGACCTTCAGGAGCTGGGACTCATGGAGCAGCGGCGCTTGGACCAGGCCGAAACGACCGTTCGGGAAGCACTCCGGAACTCGCCCATCCCCGAGCCGCGCCACGCGTTCCCGGATGGAAAATCTTCCGGCACACTAGCCTTCCACCCGCCTCCCGGCCAGTCACATAGCGCTTTGTGATGGAGAATGACCGTTCCGTGACGGGTACCCGGAAGTAACTTTAATTCGTTCCTCCTTCTGGATACGGTCTCTGTGTGGCGCACGGCACACGTGCACACGCGACGCATGCAATGACGCATTGACAAGGGGGCAGCAACGATGGCTGGCAGGTTTGAAATTCTTAAAGACAGCGACGACGCTTACCGGTTCCGCCTCACGGCGGCCGATGGCACGGTAGTAGCCGAATCACCCACGTTCAAGCACCTCAAGGGTGTGGTGGATGGCATCAACGCTGTCCGCGAGAACGCGGCGACAGGCCTGATTGTCGACCGTTCGACGGCGGCCCGCAGGGCAGCCTGAACGCGCGCCTTTGGTGCCCGGCTGGGCGGATTAAAGGTCGACGTCGTGCAGCTTGCCTTCGTCCCACGGGACCGTCCAGCCGAGTTCGTCGAATAGCCCGCTGAGCACCATTCCCGTGAAGCCCCAGACCAGGAGTCCGTTTACGGTGAAGCCGGGGCTGGTATACGTTCGTCCGAAGCGGCTGATGGTGGCGGTGACCCGGTTGACTGGATCCAGCAGGTCCCGCACCGGCACACGGAAAACCTGGGCGGATTCGGCGTAGTCCACCACCCGGACCGGCGACGGAGCATCCCACCAGGCCACTACCGGCGTTACGCGGAAGTTGCTGCGGATAAGCCCCAGTTCCCGGATCACGCCCAGCACCCGTACGCCTTCGACATCCAGGCCGGTCTCTTCGACGGCTTCGCGCAAGGCCGCAGCCACCACTGATTCGTCCTCGGGGTCAACGCTGCCGCCGGGAAAAGCGACCTGGCCCGGGTGGTCATCCAAGGTGTGGGCCCGTTCAAGAAGGAGGACGTCCAGGTCTGCCGGTGCAATGGGGCGCTCGGACTCGGCGGGAGTGTTGTCCAGCTTGCCGAAGAGCATCAACACGGCTGCGACCCTGTTGGTCTCCTCGCTGACCGGCAGCTTGGTCCAGTGCTCGGAAGTCCCCCCATCACCCGCTTCATAGCGGGCCACCAGCGCGGACAGGTCCTCAAACGCCGTCAACGGGCCTCCTTTGTGATTCCATGCGGATCTCCGCCGCGCGGTGTGTCTCGGCCAACAATCGCTCAAGCAGCGCCTCGCTTCCGGGGGCGAGCTCGTACTTGAGGAGCTTGGCGGCCTTGACCGGGTCCGTTTCGCCATCACCATAGCTGGGGCAGAGGCTCGCGACCGGGCAGGCCCCGCACGCTGGTTTCTTGGCATGGCAGATCCTGCGGCCATGGAAGACCACCCGGTGGGACAGCATGGTCCAATCCCGTGGCTCGAACAGCTCGGCGACGTCGAACTCGATCTTGACGGGATCGTCCGATTCCGTCCAGCCAAAGCGGCGTGCCAGCCTGCCGAAGTGGGTGTCCACCGTAATGCCGGGAACCCCGAAGGCGTTCCCAAGGACCACATTGGCCGTTTTGCGCCCGACGCCGGGCAAGGTCACCAGGTCCTCAAGCCTGCCCGGCACCTCGCCGTCGAACTCATCCACCAGCCTCGTGGAGAGGGCCAGGACGTTACGGGCCTTCGCTCGGAAGAAGCCCGTGGGCTGGAGGATTGCTTCCAGCTCAGTGGGGTCCGCCTCAGACAATGCACGGGCGTCCGGGTACCGGGCAAAGAGAATCTTGGTGACCTGGTTGACCAGGACATCGGTGGTCTGGGCGGACAACACCGTGGCCACCACCAGCTCGAAAGGATTGCGGAAATCCAGCTCGGCGTGGGCATACGGGTACTTCTCCGCAAGGACCCTGTTGATCTTGCGGGCCCGACGCTTGACTGCGAGCGGTGAACCGGCGTTGGCGATGGCCACGGCGTCCGCCTAGCCGCGTTCGATGTTGCTGAGTTCCCGCAGGACCCCAACCTTGCCGTCGGTGTCCTGCACCAGGAACTCATGTCCACGGTCTTCGAGGGCCAAGACCCACCCGCCGGGCTCGATCACGAACGCGGGGGCACCTGTCCGTTCATCGAAGGCGGTCCGGGGCTGGCCTACGGCAAACCAGAAGGCTTCGTAGTGCGGAGCATCATTGGACTCCTCGGGGCGGCTCGCTGGATCCACCGTGGCGCCGATGGAGTCGCTGACTGTCCGGGTATCACCGGAGACGATCGGGGTGGCCATGGTGGCCGCCCACGAACGCTCGCTGGAGGGCTGCTGCGGGGCCTCTTGGGCTGCCGCCGGCTGGGCCTGCTGATTCGCGGCTGGCTGCGCTGCTGTCTCGGGCTGGCTTGGCGCGGCTGGCTGGCTGGTTGCGGCGGCCTGATCCGCGGCTGCCGGCTGCTTGGCCTGCTGGGTGGTGGCAGGTTCCTGGGCTGACACAGACTTTTCGTCCTGACCTGACGCATTTTGCGGAGCGGCTGGCGAAGCTTGGACGACGGACGGGGACTGCGTAGCCGGCGAGGCCTGGTATGCCGCAGCACCGGTGCCCGCTGCGGCCGGCGCGGGTGCTGCAGCCGATGCAGAAGGTGCCGGCGCGCCTGGCGACTGGGCGGCCGGTGATGCAGAAGCCTGCGGCCGTGCGGAAGGCGTCGCTTGCGGGGCACCCACTGAAGTCCCGGCAACACCTGGAGCGGCCGGGTGAACCACTCCGGAGGTTCCGCCCTGGTTCGGAGCCGCGGATGAATTACGGAAACCCGGGATGGAGAATCCGGGGGAAGACTTACCTTCCTTGGGCGCCTTCGGTTCTTTGGGAGCGGACGGCTTGCGCGTGGGCACGGCGGCCTGGCGGGCCACGAGGTGCGCCGGGGTTTCGGCGCGTCCCTTGAAGTCGGCGGACAGGAACGGCAGGTGGGGGCCAAGGACGGTCGCGGCGAGGAGACCGAGGGAACCGATCAGCCCGAGCAGTACGCCGCCATTGAAGGAATCAGCGATGGTCAGGAAGAACAAGGGAAGGGAGAACGCAGCCGTTACGGAGGCGAACTGGTCAATCGACAGGGAACCCACGCGAACGATGGTTCCCGGCTGCAGGCGGCGAGCCACGAACAGTGCCGCGACGATCAGCGGCAGGATGATTCCCAACAGCAGGAAAAACAGGTTGCCCAGGTTCCAGAGGTTGTAGCGCCCACCAAACATCGGCAGCAGCGACGCCACAAACATCAACAGCACGGAGCCGAACACGGTGAGGTCGCGGACGGTGAACGGGCCAACAACGGCGTCAAACGTGGCCGGCGCACCCGAGGCATTCTGGTTGCCTGATGGGGTGGCGGTTCCAGCCTTGGTGTCCGGTCCCGCTGCCTGTGGTTGGTTAGGGCCTGGTCTCAGCTGGTTCATCTCTATCTCCTTCGTGCGGCGTCGCCTTGGACAGTCCGGACCGGTCATCCGCAGCTTGCCGCGGCACAACCTGACACGCCTCTGGGCGTCCCCAAGACTTATTCAGCCTATGCCACCCCACAGACAGTCTTCTAGCTGAAACAGGCCCTGCGGCTTCGCCCTCAGCTAACTCCAAGGTGCCTTACAGTCAGGCATCGGAAACTGTGACGCCCGACGACGGAAGCGGGTACCGCCGTCGTCGTCATGTAAGCGGTTCCTCGGCGCCCGAGGCACCATTCGGCGCCAAAACCGTACCGCTCGCTGGCGGGTTTGTGACCACGCACACGTAGGACCTCCCAAAGCGATAGTGTTGAGGGCGGACACACTGCGGCACGGTTCGCGAGGCCCAAGCACGACGCCGGAACCCGGCTCAGGCGCGGACCTCTCGGCGGTGCCTGCGCGGCAAAGATCGATGAATGATGAGGTTCACCATGTCCCAGGACACCAACGGATCCACGGCCACCGCTGCAACGTCGAGCGGACAGGCACCACATGTCGAGGCCCTTGAAAACCTCCTTCATGAGAACCGCAAGTTTGCGCCGTCGGCTGAATTCGCGGCCGACGCGGTGGTAGGCGCTGATGAGTACGCCAAGGCCGAAGCTGACCGGCCGGCTTTCTGGGCCAGGCAGGCCCGTGAGCTGCTGAGCTGGGACAAGGACTTCACGGACGCGTTGGATTGGTCCAACCCGCCGTTCGCCAAGTGGTTTGTTGGTGGCGAGGTCAACGCCGCGTACAACGCACTGGACCGTCACGTGGAGAACGGACTCGGCGACCGGGTGGCGATCTACTTCGAGGGCGAACCCGGCGATACCCGTACCTATACCTATGCCGAACTGACCGAAGAGGTGAAGAAGGCCGCGAACGCGTTTGAGTCCCTCGGCGTGGCCAAGGGTGACCGCGTGGCCGTGTACCTGCCGATGATCCCCGAGGCCGTGATCACGCTTTTGGCCTGTGCCCGGATCGGTGCCGTGCATTCGGTGGTGTTCGGTGGGTTCTCCGCCGACGCGCTGCGCTCCCGCATCGAGGATGCCGAAGCCAAGCTCGTGGTCACCGCTGACGGTACGTACCGCCGCGGCAAGCCCTCCCCGCTCAAGCCCGCTGTGGACGAAGCCCTCTCCAAGGAAGGCCACACCGTGGAAAACGTTGTGGTGGTCAAGCGCAACGGCCAGGACGTGAACTGGGTACAGGGCCGCGACCTCTGGTGGGACGACACGGTGGGCGCCGCTGGGACTGAACACACCGCCGTCGGGCATGACTCCGAGCACCCGCTGTTCATCCTGTACACCTCCGGGACCACGGGCAAGCCCAAGGGCATCCTGCACACCACCGGCGGGTACCTGACCCAGGCGGCGTACACGCACAAGGCCGTGTTCGACCTCCACCCCGAGACGGATGTTTACTGGTGCACCGCCGACGTCGGATGGGTCACCGGCCACTCCTACGTCACCTACGCCCCGCTCATTAACGGCGCCACGCAGGTCATGTACGAGGGCACGCCGGACTCCCCGCACCAGGGCCGCTGGTGGGAGATCGTGGAGAAGTACAAGGTCTCCATCCTCTACACCGCGCCCACCGCGATCCGGACGTTCATGAAGTGGGGCCGGGACATCCCCGGCAAGTACGATCTCTCCTCCATCCGCGTCCTCGGATCCGTGGGCGAACCCATCAACCCCGAAGCATGGATGTGGTACCGCGAGGTCATCGGCGGCAACGGCGGCACCAAGAAGAACCCTGCCCCGATCGTGGACACGTGGTGGCAGACCGAAACCGGCGCGCAGATGATCGCACCGTTGCCCGGCGTCACGGCTACCAAGCCGGGCTCGGCGCAGGTTCCGCTGCCCGGTATCGCCGTGGACGTGGTGGACGAGAACGGCGCGTCCGTGGCCAACGGCGAGGGCGGCTACCTCGTGGTCCGCGAACCCTGGCCGTCCATGCTGCGCGGCATCTGGGGCGACCCGGAACGGTTCAAGGACACCTACTGGTCCCGGTTCGAGGCCATGTACTTCGCCGGCGATGGTGCCAAGAAGGACGAGGACGGCGACGTCTGGCTCCTGGGCCGCGTGGACGACGTCATGAACGTCTCCGGTCACCGCCTCTCCACCACGGAGATCGAGTCCGCGCTGGTCTCGCACCCGTCCGTCGCTGAAGCAGCCGTGGTCGGGGCCGCGGACGAGACCACCGGCCAGGCCGTCGTCGCGTTCGTCATCCTCCGCGGTGACGCCGCGAACAACGGCGACGAAACCGTCCTGGAACTGCGCAACCACGTAGGCAAGGAAATCGGTCCGATCGCCAAGCCCAAGCAGCTGCTGATCGTTCCGGAACTGCCCAAGACCCGCTCGGGCAAGATCGTCCGCCGCCTGCTCAAGGACATCGCAGAAGGCCGCGACACCGGAGACGCCACAACCCTGGCCGATCCCTCGATCATGACCCAGATCGCGGAATCGCTGCGGAAGTAGCGTCCCGGCCGTTATTGGAGCCCGACGGCGCCGCCCACCACCCGAGGTGGGCGGCGCCGTCGTCGTATGTACCGTCCGTGAACGGCAGCGCGGCCTAGACTGTAGCCAGACTCAAACCCTGACGAGGCTCTCCAGAAAGGTCCTGATGCTTCAGGCTGCACGCCACTCCGCCATCATCGATGCCGTCCAGCGCGAACGCGTGGTGCGCGTCTCGGACCTCGCCCAATTGCTGGGCGTCTCCCCCATGACCGTGCGGCGGGACATTGAAGCGCTGGAGGAAATCGGCCGTGTTGAGCGCATCCACGGCGGGGCCAAGCTTCCCGGCGATGCCAGCACCCACGAACCTGGCTTCGAGCTCAAGTCCACGCAGCTGACGGCAGAGAAGCACGCAATCGCCGTGGAGGCGGCCTCGTTGGTGCAGGAAGGGATGGCGATTGGCCTCAGTGCCGGCACCACCACTTGGGCGCTGGCGCAGGAACTCGTCCACGGACCGCGGATCACGGTGGTGACCAACTCGGTGCGGATCGCTGACCTGTTCCACCACGGTTCGTCCTCGGGGCCTGGGCGCTTTGGTTCCACGGTCATCCTCATCGGCGGCGAGCGCACACCCTCCGATGCCTTGGTGGGGCCGATTGCCACCTCTTCGCTCAAGCAACTGCATTTGGACGCCTTGTTCCTTGGGGTCCACGGCATGGATGCCCAGGCAGGTTTCACTACGCCCAACCTGCTGGAAGCCGAAACCAACCGGGCGTTCATGTCCTCGGCCCGCAGCACGGTGGTCCTGGCGGATCACAGCAAGTGGGGCGTGGTGGGCATCGCCTCGATCGCTGCCCTGGACGAGGCCGACGAGCTCATCACGGACTCCTTGCTCGGCGACGATGCGCGCACGGTCCTGGAAGAGAACGTGGCCAAGCTCAGGATCGCCGGGCTACCCAAGTAAGTAGCAGATAACGTCGTCGAGCATGGACTCCTAACCCCACCCCCGGACGCTCTCTCACGTAAACACCCCTTCCCGCCGACGCTCTCTCACCGGCTGTGAGGGCGGTGAGAGAGCGTCGGGTCCAAGGGGCAGTTACGTGAGAGAGCGTCAGGGGCAGCCGCAGGATTGGCGGATGATCAGCTCGGTCGGCAGGATGCGGTGCTCGCGGTTGCCGCCGCGGCCCTCCCCAACCAAGGCCCGCACGGCAGCCTCGGCCATGGCGTCGACCGGCTGCGCAACGGTGGTCAGGGCCGGCCAGCTGTATTCGGAATCGATGGAGCCGTCGAAGGACACCAGGGCCATGTCCTCCGGTACCTTCACACCTGCTTCGTGGAGCGCCCGAAGGATGCCGATGGCCTGCATGTCATTGGAAGCGAAGATAGCCGTCGGCCGGTTTTCCATGGAGAGGAACCGTTTGCCCACCTCGTAACCGCCCGGACGGCTGAACGGGCTGTGCAGCATGGGCCCGTCGGGCAATCCGGCATCGCGCAGGGCCCCGAGCCACCCCACTTCGCGGCCGTCCAACTGGTTGCCCGTGTTGGTGCCGATGGCCAGGCCAATCGAACGGTGACCGTGACCGATCAGGTGTTCAACGGCCGCACGTCCGCCTGCTTCCAAATCCACGCCGACGCTGGTGAAGCCGGGAGGCGAACCTGCGTTGTTGAGCAGCACGGACGGGATTTCCGATGCTTCCAACTCTCCAAGATCGGGATCGAAGACGCAGCTCGCCAGGAAGACGCCGTCCACCTGCCGCGCGGCAAGGTTCCGGATGTTTTGGCGTTCCTTGCTGAGGCTTCCGTCAGAGTTGGCAAGAACCGTGCCGAATCCAAGTTCTGCAGCAGCGTCCTCCACGGCATGGGCCAACTGCGTGAAGAAGGGGTTGGTGTTGTCCGGGACAATGACGCCGACCGTTTCACTGGAACCCAGCTTCAGGGCCCGGGCCGCGGCGTTGGGCCGGTATCCGAGGACACGGATCGCGTCGCGCACCTTCGCTTCCGTCGCCGGGGCCACGTTCTTGGGCCCTCCGTTCACCACATAACTCACGACGGCGGTACTCACCCCGGCGTACCGGGCCACGTCTTTTCGGGTCACCGGTCCGCGCGGGGTTTGTACAGCTGATGTGGTCATGGGGTAAATGCTAGCTACATCGCAGGGGCATCGCCGAAGTCGCGGATGGGCAGGCGTTCGCCACCACGGAGGGCAGATTCGTGGGCCACGATCCCGGGGAGGGTGTAGCGGGCAGCGACCCAGGCATTAACCGGCGGGAGCGAATTCTTGTTCACCGCGGTGACGAAATCATCCACCAGGAACTGGTGGCTGCCTTCATGGCCATTGGGCGCGCCAAGGAACTCCTGCGGCAGGCGGGCGTGATCGTGGACCGGAGCCAACCCGGAGATGAAGGCATCCCGGAGCTCAGGTGCGACGTCAGCCAGCGAGGGATCATCCGCCGACATGGTGGGCTTGGTTTCCACTTGCTCGGAGACATCGGTAACTGTGGATTTGTCCTGCCACACGGTGGTGGTGGCGAGCTGCTCGAAGCTGGCCTCGGTGCCGAAGAAACGGAACCGGGATTCGCGGATGTGGGACGGGTATCCGACGCGCCGCATCTCATTGGTGCGCATCGCGCCGCCGTCGTTCATTTCGAAGAGGGCCGTCGCATTGGAGAAGTCGTTGCCGAACATGCTGACGTCCTTGTCGAAGACGCCATCGTTCCGCTGGTCCTTGACGCCGATACAGCTGACGCTGACTGCGTGGCAGGGTACGGCACCGAGAACACCGCCGATGGCGTGAGTCGGGTACAGCATGGGCGGGTAGCTGGCGGTTTCCTTCCAGCGCTCTCCGCCGCTGTACTGGTAGGCGTCGTAGAACCCGAGGTCCATGTCGTGGACGTAGTCGCCCTCGGTATAGAAGATGCGGCCGAACTTGCCGGCTTCCTGCTGCTTCCTTGCGAACACGGTGGCGGGGTTGTAGTAGCTGGTTTCGCCCATCATGTACACGAGCTTGGTCTCGCGGACCGCCTCGATAACGCGGGCGATTTCGTCCTCGGAGATGGCCATGGGCACGGCGGAGTAGACGTGCTTCCCGGCGCGCAAGGCACGCTCCACCAAAGGACCATGGGTCCACCGTTGCGTGAAGATGGCGACAGCATCGACGTCGGACTCCAGCAGTTCCTCAAAGGAGGCCATCACGCCGTCCAGACCCCAGCGTTCCTGCGCCGCCGCCGCGCGCTCTGGCAGTTCGTCCACGGCATAGACCTCGCTCACGCCCGGGTGGAGCTTGAAGAGATGAGCGAACTGGCTGCCGAACTGGCCTGCGCCGAGGACACCGATCGAAAACGTCATTGTTTGCCTTTCTTGCAGCTGCTTGCGGCAGCTTCTTGTGATGGCCCTCACGGGATTGCGTACGAGTCTGGCACCGAAATCTACACGAGTCAATATTTCTCACAGAAACGAACATTTTCCTCCAGTAACTCTTGCCAACCCAAAATCTACTCGTGTAGATTCAGATTCTGTTGTAATCCACATCACAGCAAGAAAAGAGTCGACGATGACCACGCTCACCAAGCAGCCGGGCAGCGCATCAGAGCGCTCACGGCGAAGCCAAGGGCCCAAGAACGCACCCGCCAAACGCAGCCTGGCCAGCCGCCTGGGAGACCTGAGGATCGCCATCCTCTTCATCCTCCCGGCCGTCGTCGGCTTCGTGGCGTTCTTCCTGATCCCCACCATCCGCGGCATTTACCTGAGCTTCACCGAGTACAGCATCCTCGGCGAACCCACATGGATTGGTATCAAGAACTACACCGCAATCTTCGGAGACGAACTCTTCTGGAATGCCATGGGGGTCACGCTCCAGTACGTCGCACTGAACATCGGCTTCCAAACAGTGATCGCCCTAGGCTTGGCCCTGCTGATGCACAGGGTGGCCAAGTCCACCTTCATCCGTGGCGCCCTCCTGCTGCCGTTCCTGGTGGCCAACGTGATCGTCGCCCTGGTCTGGTTCTGGATGCTCGACTACCAACTAGGCATCGTGAACGAAATCATGAGCTGGATTGGCCTCCCCCGCGTGGCCTTCTTCGGCAGCGAACAATGGGCCATCCCCACCATCGCTTTCGTCAATGTGTGGCGGCACATGGGCTACACGGCACTCCTGATCTTCGCAGGCCTCCAAGCCATCCCGAACAATCTCTACGAAGTGGCAAACCTCGACGGCGCGTCCCCCACCAGGACGTTCTGGAGCGTCACCATGCCGCTGCTTCGCCCGGTGCTGGTCCTGGTCCTGGTTGTCACGGTGATCGGTTCCTTCCAGGTTTTCGACACCGTTGCCGTCACCACCAACGGCGGACCGGTCAACGCATCGCGCGTGATCCAGATGTACATCTACCAAAAAGCCTTCGGTGAATCCGACTTTGGCTACGCCTCAGCACTCTCCGTGATCCTGTTCGTCATTCTCGCCCTGGTCGCCTTCCTGCAAATGAAGTTCCTCAAGGGCAGCGAATCGGACCTGGACTAACCAGGACCCGGAGCTAAGGAATCCCACCATGACTACTACAGCCCTGCCCCGCAAAACGTCCCGCAAGAAGCCCGTCAACTGGCGCCGCCTGGGCGCCTGGGTGCTGGTCGCCGTCGCGCTTGCCGTCACCATCGCACCGTTCCTCTGGATGCTGCGCACCGCACTCTCCAGTAACAATGCCCTCGCCGCAAATGCCGGTAACCTCCTGCCGGCCGACTTCAGCTGGGGCGCCTTCAGACGGGTACTCGGCCTGCAGACCACCGAGGAGGCCATAGCTGACGGTGGTTCCGGTGCCGCCATCAACTTCTGGCTCTACCTGCGCAACTCCATCATCTTCGCCACCATCACCACTGCCGGGCAGGTGTTCTTCAGCGCCATGGCTGCCTATGCCTTCGCCCGGCTGCGCTGGCCCGGACGGAACAAGGTGTTCGGCCTTTTCCTCACCACCATGATGGTCCCGCCGATCTTCACAGCACTGCCCAACTTCCTCATGATCAAGAACCTCGGCCTCCTCAACACCATGGCCGGCATGACTCTTCCGTTCCTGTTCATGACCCCGTTCGCGATCTTCTTCCTCCGCCAGTTCTTCCTCGGCATGTCCCGCGAGGTGGAGGAAGCGGCAATGCTCGACGGCGCCAAGCACCTCAGGATCTTCTTCCAGATTGTGCTTCCCAACGCCGCAGCCCCCATCGCCACGCTCGCGCTGCTCACCTTCATCGGGCAGTGGAACGAGTACTTCTGGCCGCTGCTGGTGGGCCAGGACGAGAGCGTCCGTGTACTGACTGTCGGCCTGAGTGTCTTCAAATCCCAGTCACCCCAAGGCGCGCTCGACTGGTCCGGCCTCATGGCTGGAACCCTGGTGGCTGCGCTGCCGATCTTCATTCTCTTCATCGCCTTCGGCAAGAAGGTTGTGAACTCCATCGGATTCTCCGGAATCAAGTAACTCCCCCGTATGAACACTGAAAGGTCCGTCATGAAGAAAACCCTCGGCGTCGCCGCTGCTGCCGCGGCCATAGCCCTCTCCCTGTCCGCGTGCGGTGGATCCAGTACCGGGTCCTCCGAGGCCAAAGGCGAAATCAACTACTGGCTCTGGGACGCCAACCAGCTCCCGGCCTACCAGCAGTGTGCCGACGACTTCACCAAGGCCAACCCGGACATCAAAGTGAAGATCACCCAGCGCGGTTGGGACGACTACTGGACCACGCTGACCAACGGCTTCGTGGCCGGAACAGCCCCGGATGTCTTCACCAACCACTTGTCCAAATATCCCGAGTATGCAGCAAAGAAGCAGCTGTTGTCCCTCGACGAGGCTGTGGAGAAGGACGGCATCAAGCTCGATCAGTACACCAAGGGCCTCCCGGAGCTGTGGGTGGGCCAGGATGGCAAGCGCTACGGACTTCCGAAGGACTGGGACACCGTTGGCCTGTTCTACAACAAGGCCATGACGGACGCCGCCGGCATCTCCGCCGAGCAAATGGCCAACCTCGACTGGAACCCGAAGGACGGCGGCAGCTACGAGAAGGCGATCGCCCACCTGACAGTGGACAAGAATGGCAAACGAGGTGACGAGGCAGGCTTCGACAAGAACAACGTAGCCACCTACGGACTCGGACTCACAGGCAGTGGTTCCGGGCAGGGCCAGACTGAGTGGAGCTTCCTGACCGCAACCACCGGATGGACGGCTACTGACAAGAACCCGTGGGGCAGCAAGTTCAACTACGACGATCCCCGGTTCCAGGAAACCATCGCGTGGTGGGCCGGACTCATCAACAAGGGCTACATGCCCAAACTGGAAACCACCGTGGGCGCCAGCATGCCGGACAGTTTCGGCGCAGGAAAAGCTGCCATCAACACCAACGGCGACTGGCTGATCGGCCAGTACAAGACCTACAAGGGCATCGAGACGGCCATCGCCCCGACTCCCAAGGGCCCTGACGGCAAGCGGGCTTCCATGTTCAACGGCTTGGCCGACTCGATCTGGGCCGGCACCAAGAATCCCGCAGCGAGCGTGAAATGGGTTGAGTACCTGGGCTCCACCGCCTGCCAGGACGTCGTCGCCAGCAAGGCCGTGGTCTTCCCGGCCATCAGCAGCTCCTCCGACAAGGCCGCCGAGGCATTCAAAGCCAAGGGCACGGACGTCTCCGCCTTCACCACGCACGTGAAGGACGGCACCACGTTCCTCTTCCCGATCGCGGACAAGGCCGCCAAGGTTGACGGCATCATGAAGCCGGCCATGGACGCTGTGCTCTCCGGCAAGAAGCCCGCCTCTTCCCTGACCGAGGCCAACAACCAGGTCAACGACCTCTTCAAGTAACCCTTGCCAGGCCCGCTCTGCGCGTTATTTCGCTCGCAAAGCGCGTAGAGCGGGCCCCACAACGTTGGAAATGAGACGTCACGAATGAACCCGCTCCACCTCCGCTCGGCCGGCACCAGCCTGGTCATCAGCACCCACCGAGGGGAAGCCGAGATTTCCCACTGGGGAGCCGATCTTGGCGACACCCTCCCGGACCTGGCCATCCTCAACGAGCCCATCCCGCCGTCGTCGGCCGACACCAACGTCCCGGCCGGGCTCCTCCCCCAGGTTTCCTCTTCGTGGCAGGGCCGGCCGGGGCTTCGCGGGCACCGGATCACCGACGGTGTGCCCGGCTTTGATTTCTCAGTTCGCCTTCGCGTGGTGAGCGCGACAGCGGACGGCACTTCAGCGGAAATCGTCCAGTCCGATACCGACGCCGGCCTGTCGGTCAGCACGCATCTCACCTTGCACCCGGGCGGGCTGCTGGAACTGCGCCATGCTCTCACCAACGACGGCACGTCGCCTTTCCAAGTGGACGAGTTGGCGACGGTGCTCCCGGTGGCGCCCGACGCCGTCGAACTTCTGGACCTGACCGGCCGCTGGTGCCGTGAGCGGCACCCGCAGCGGCGGGCGATCCAGCAGGGCACGTGGGTCCGGACCGGACGGCACGGACGTACCGGTCACGATTCCTCGCTGCTCTTCGCCGCCGGGACCGCCGGCTTCGGGAACCGTCACGGCAAGGTGTGGGCGACGCATCTTGCTTGGAGCGGGAACCATGAGCAATTCGCGGAGCGGGTGGGCGACGGCCGCACCATGATCGGCGGTTCGGAATTGCTGGGACCGGCGGAGGTGGTTCTGGCGCCCGGGGAAAGCTACACGACTCCCACGCTGTTCGCAGCCTACTCGGATCGTGGCCTGGACGGCATCACCGAGGCTTTCTACAGCTGGTTCCGTGCGCGTCCGCACCACGTTTCGGCTCCCCGCCCTGTTGTCCTCAACACCTGGGAAGCCGTGTACTTCGACCACAACCTGGAAACGCTCATCGAGCTGGCTGAGTCCGCAGCGGACCTCGGCGTTGAGCGGTTCGTGCTCGACGACGGCTGGTTCCGTGGGCGGCGCGACGACCACGCCGGGCTGGGCGACTGGTTTGTGGATGAGTCCGTGTGGCCCGAAGGACTCACACCGTTGATTGACGCCGTTACCGCGCACGGGATGCAATTCGGGCTCTGGGTGGAGCCGGAAATGATCAGTATCAACTCGGACGTGGCGCGGGCGCACCCGGAGTGGATTGTTGGGCCGTCCCGTTCCACGCACAAGGAAGGTGGCCGGTTGCCGGTCGAGTGGCGGCACCAGCACGTGATCGATCTGGTGAATCCGGAAGCATGGCAGTACGTTTTCGACCGGATCGATGCATTGCTCCGGGACAACAACATCAGTTACCTCAAATGGGACCAGAACCGCGATCTCCTGGAGCACGGGCATGACGGCCGGGCGTCGGTGCACGCGCAGACGTTGGCCGCCTACCGCTTGTTCGAGGCCCTCCGCAAGGCACACCCCGGCGTGGAAATTGAAAGCTGCTCCTCCGGCGGCGCCCGCGTGGACCTCGGGATCCTGGAACGGACGGACCGCGTGTGGGCTTCGGACTGCAACGATGCCCTGGAACGCCAGACCATCCAGCGGTGGACCGGGATGGTGGTTCCGCCGGAACTGGTGGGCGGGCACATCGGTCCCTCGACGTCCCACACCACGGCCCGCACCCATGACCTGTCTTTCCGCGCCATCACTGCCTTGTTCGGCCATTTCGGGATGGAGTGGGACGTCCGTTCCGTCACCGGGGCCGAGCGGGAGGAACTCAAGCGGTTCATCGCCCTGTACAAGGAGCACCGGGGCCTCATCCACAGTGGAGGGATGGTCCGTGCCGATACCCCCGACGAGTCGCTGATGGTTCACGGCGTGGTCGGCTCAGAGCACGACGGCGGCACACCGGCTGGCGGAGTTGCGGCCCTTTTCGCTGTGGTCAAGACCCGGACGTCGTTCGCCGAGCAGGTGGGGCGCGTGGCGTTCCCGGGGCTCGACCCACTGCGTTCCTATCGGGTGGAGCTTCTCTTCCCGACTCCCGCTGACGCCGATTACGGGCACACGGTCATTGAGGCCCAGCCCGTGCCGTGGCTGGCTTCGGGCGCAGAGGCTTCCGGACGGTTCCTTGGCGAAGTCGGGTTGCCGATGCCCGTGCTGCACCCGGAGCACGCCATCCTGCTCCGCTTCACAGCCCTCTAACCCTCGTTACCAAACACCCGCTTCAGCCGGACGCTCTCTCACCAAAACACCCCTGTGAGCCCGACGCTCTCTCACCAAAACACCCCTGTGAGCCCGACGCTCTCTCACCGGTTCAGGTCAGACCGTCTCCGCCAGGTAATCGATGGCCAGCTTGTACCCCAACACGCCCGCGCCAACGATGATCGCCTTGCACACGCCGGAGAGGTACGAGTGGTGACGGAACTCTTCCCGCTGGTGCACGTTGGTGATGTGAACCTCGACGGCTGGCAGCTCTACAGCCGCCAGCGCGTCACGAAGTGCTACGGACGTGTGCGTGAAGGCCCCCGCGTTGATGACAATTCCAACGGCGCTGCCTCGCGCTGCGTGGATTGCGTCCAGGAGGTCACCCTCGTGGTTCGACTGGACGCAATCCACCGTGAAGCCATGCGCCTCGGCTGCGGACAGCGCAAGCTGTTCAACATCGGCCAGCGTAGACGTCCCGTACTTCTCCGGCTCGCGTGTGCCCAGGAGGTTCAGGTTGGGACCGTTGATAACGAGGATGGTGCCGCGACCGGCTTCAGTGGCTTGAGTCATGGCTCTCAATCTATAGGGGTGAGAGAGCGTCCGGGAATTACGCCCATTAGGTGAGAGAGCGTGGCCGCAAAACACCCACTATGTGAGAGATGGTTAGCCCGAACGGGCTGTTTGGTGAGAGTGCCCCTATGTTTTTCGTCAAGCTGTTGATAGGTGTTTTGGTTGGTAGAGGGTGCTGTCGCGGAGCATGGCGTAGAGGGTGTCGCAGCGTCGTCGTGCGAGGGCGATGATGGCTTGGTTGTGGCGTTTGCCTTCGGCGCGTTTGCGTTCGTAGTAGGCCCGGGAGGGTGGGTCGTGGAGGGCGGCGAAGGCGGATAGGAACAGGGTGCGTTTGAGGACTTTGTTGCCTTTTCTGGAAGCGTGGTCGCCCCGGATGGAGGACCCCGAGCGCCAGGTCACCGGTGCCAGACCGGCGTATGAGGCCAGGTGCGCGCCGGTAGGGAAATCTTTCCCGGCGACTTCGGTGAGGATACGTGCAGCGGTCCTGATGCCCACGGCCGGCAGAGACATCAGGACCTGGTGAAGAGGGTGGGCCTCCACAAGGGCTTCAACCTGGGCGTAGACGGTCATCCGGGATTCATGAAGCCCGGAGAGCATCGCCGCGAGCTGCGGCAAGACGATGGTCGCAGCGTTCGTGCCCACGACAACAACTGATTGCTGGTCCAAGGCATCGATGATCTCATCAGCCAGGCGTTCGCCCAGCCGTGGGGCGAGTTTGGTCAGCCTGTTTCCGATCCGGCGCCGACCGGCGTGACGGAGCGCTTCAGGGGTCGGCCAGATCCGCAGCAGGTCCAGCACTGCAGGATGGGCCATGTAGGGTCCCAACACCCGTTCCAGGGCAGGGTGGATCTGGTTCAACAACCCGCGGATCCGGTTCGAAGTAGCCGTGGCCTGCTTGGCCAGATCATCATCGAAACCGCAGAGCATGCTCAATTCCGCGAGTTGTTCATCGGCCAACCGGACCGAGCGCAGGGCATGAGGCATGGTCCGGGCCGCCTCAGCGATAATGAACGCGTCCCGGGCGTCGGTCTTCGCTTCTCCGGGATGCAGGTCCGCGATCCGGCGCATCGCCAGCCCCGGCAGATACCCGATCAGGACACCGGCAGCCTGGGCAACCGCTACCGGCAGCGCCCCGATCGTCGCGGGCTGGTCCACCACCAACAGGACCCGTCCCTTGCCCTCCAACCCGGCAAGGATTTCCCGGATCTTTGCTTCGTCGTTGGGCAGGGCCTTATCCAGCAGTTTCTTGCCGGCCTGGTCCAAGGCAACGGCGTGATGGACGCCTTTGCCAACATCCAGCCCGACGAACACGTCAGCGGTTTCATGATTCTCGATCACCCTTGGCACCTCCGGTCGTAGTCAGCTGCCTGTGCTGGCCTGTCCGCGGTGTCAGGGCCCGGCATCCACGTTACGCACGACGTTCCCGAACTGTCCTGCCCCTATTAGCGGTCTCCCCGGCACCTGCCAATCCCGGTGACAACACTCTCAAGATCATCGATCGACAGAGGGTTGAAATCATGCCGGGACCAGCAGGCCAGCACACCCACATCCTGCACCAGGAAACGGGCTACGAAAAAGGTAACGAGGGTTACTTGCGGGTGCATTGGCCGGAGCCCACGGGGTTGCTGAGGCCCGGCGCTTGGGCAGCAACCGGCTGCACGTCCTCCATGGTCAGCGCGAAGCCAAGCGCAGCGTTGGTGGTGGTCTTGGCGAAGATCAAACCTGCAACCTGGCCGTCCGTAGTGAGCAGCGGCCCACCGGAGTTGCCTGGCTGCACGTCGCCGGCCAGCTTGTACACCTGCTCTGGTGATGGGTTGCTCCCGTAGATATCGGGAACCAGGATGGTGGAGATTCCCTCGACCGTCGCTGGCTTGGATTGGAACGGGCCGCCGTGGGGGTAGCCGGCAAAAGCCGCCGGGCTGCCATCGGGCAGGTCCGAACTCAATGGAAGAGGCGAGGCAGAAAGCCCGTCCACTGCCAGCACTGCGATATCCCGCTGGGGGTCGAAGTAGACCACCCGCCCCGGCAACGCACCGCCGTCGGGCACTTCCACCACCGGCTGGTCAACGCCGGCCACGACGTGCGCATTGGTGACCACGCGTCCCGGCGAGACGACGAAACCTGACCCAGTCTGGTTCTGCCCGCATTCGAAAGCGGTGCCCGCGATCTTCAGCACGGAACGTGCTGCTTGGTTAAGGGCGGGCGTATCCGTCGAAGCATTGGGAACCTGAACCGGAGTCGGCGATCCGAAGCCTTCGATCAGCTTGGGAATGCCGTCGCCGATCACCGTGGACCGCAGCTGCGCCATGGTGCTCTTGACAGGTGTGGGCGTCAGCGAATCGATGTAGCGAATCACCCGGGACTGCGCCAGTTGCTGGGAAACGAACGGGACACCCAAGGAACTGATGCTGAACGCGAGCATGGACATCACCAGCGCGGCAACAACCACGCTGACCACGCCACCAATCAGGCGATCGACGGCGTGCAGCGGCTTGAGCCGCACCACGTGCCGGATGCGCCGCCCGATCATGGTTCCGAGCCCGTGGCCCAAAGCGATAAGTACGACGGCGGCGCCCACCGTGGCGGTCAGCCTCCAGCCGCTGTCGCTCACCCAGCCGCTGACGAGCGGGACCGCGATGAACGCCGCAATGGCGCCAGCAATGAATCCGGCAATTCCGCCAAGGGTCACCAGGAAGCCATTGCGCAGGCCATAGATCAGGTAGGACAACAGCATCAAAATCAATGCCAGATCCAAAATGGTCAAGCCAAACACCAATGCTCCTCATAGCCGGGGTAGCGCCAATTCTAGAGGGGCACCCTGACAGGATTCCGTTAGTCCGGTCACGATACGGCGCCGTTCATGGCCTTCCTTGGCCCGTCAACTCGGGCAAGAGGAGACGAAATCCGCGTGTTTTCAGCGTTTCACGTGCCAAGTACGTCACAGAACTCTAAAAATTCTGAAACAATGGCTGAAGCGCCACGACCGAAACTTATTCTCAGGAGACTTCATGGACATCGAGGTACTGCGCCGCGCACCCCTCTTCGCCACCCTTGACGACGACGCATTCCGCCTGCTGACGGACGAACTCACCGAGGTGGACCTTTCACGTGGGGCATCGGTGTTCCGCGAAGGCGATCAGGGTGACCAGCTCTACTTCATTGTTTCCGGCAAGGTAAAGCTTGGCCGCACCTCCCCGGACGGTCGCGAGTCCCTGCTGGCCATCCTTGGCCCGGGCGAACTCTTCGGCGAGATGGCACTCTTTGACCCGAGCCCCCGTACGGCAACGGCCACCGCTGTTTCGGAGACGCGCCTCGCAGGCCTGAAGAACGAGAGCCTCAACGCCCTCCTCCGCACCCGCCCCGAGGTTTCTGCCCAGTTGCTGCAGGCTCTGGCCCGCCGCCTGCGCCGGACCAACGATTCGTTGTCCGACCTCGTCTTCTCGGACGTTCCCGGCCGTGTTGCGAAGGCCCTTCTGGACCTTGCAGACCGCTTCGGCCGTCCAGCCACCGACGGCGTGCTGGTTGCCCACGAACTCACGCAGGAAGAACTGGCCCAGCTGGTTGGCGCTTCCCGCGAGACCGTCAACAAGGCGCTGGCCGAATTCGTCCAGCGCGGCTGGCTGCGCCTCGAAGCACGCGCCGTCGTGATCCTCGACATGCAGCGTCTGCGCCAGCGCTCCCGCTAAGCACAAACATGAAAGCCGCCCCGGTTTGTTGGAACCGGGGCGGCTTTTCTTTTGGTTTGGTGAACGGCCGGTGAGAGAGCGTTCAGCTCAAGCCGGCGTGTCCTGAGAGAGCGTTCAGCTCAAGCCGGCGTGTTCTGAGAGAGCGTCGGGTTGGAGGGGTGGTTAGCGTTCGCGCTGGGGTTCGCCAGCTATCGTCCGCGCGGCCTCGACCTCGAGCATGAGCTCCCCGGCCTGATCCACCAACTGCGGCTGGTACACATGGGCCTTGCGCTTGTAGCTCAAGTAGGCGATGCAGCCGTTGGCGTGGGCCATCTTCTCAAGCATGATTTCCGAACCCGGAACCAGCAGTTGGCCCAACGTGAGTCCAACAGTGTTCGCCTGCGCCACTTCGTCGCCCAGTGCGCTGGTTTCCCGGAGGGAAATGGCTTCCGCGGCGTTCACCCAGCGACCCCACACTCCCTTGCTGCCAAGGATGCTGGGCTGCTGGTTGATCGGAACGGTGGCGGCAAAGTAGCGCGTGTTGAAGCGGAAGTGCGCAAAGTCCGGGCTAAGCCAGTTGACCAGCGGCTTCAACAGATCCGTTCGAAGCGAGAGCCCTCGCTTGGCCAGGACCTCGGTGAAGGATTTCTCCTGCGCTGCGACGGCCTCACGTGCCTTCATCCACTCGACGGTTGAGTTGGCCTCGACCGTGGACGAAGCGTCCGGGCCTGCAAGCAGGACGCCGGTTTCTTCGAAGAGTTCCCGAATGGCGCCCACCACGTGGCGGCGGGCGAGTCCGACGTCGTCCGTTCCCATCTGCTCAGCCCAATGCTGGGGCGAGGGACCGATCCAACCCACCGGGTCGTCGTCGGACAGGTCCAGTGACCCGCCGGGGAACGCGAGGACGCCCAACGGCGAGGAGCCGGGCCGGTAACCCAGCCAGGTCTCCAAGCCGGTGGGCGAGTCGCGCAAAAGGACAACAGATGATGCGTAGCGAGGGGCCCTCGGGGTCCGTTCGCCGAGTTCAAGCCAGTTTCGTGCAGCGCCTTCGAGTTCCGGAGGCAAGACAAACAGGCGACGAGCAAGTTGCGGCAATTGGGTGAACCGGTTCCTTAGCTGAATTCAGCGATGAGCTCGACCTCGACAGGCGAGTCGAGCGGCAGGACGGAAACGCCGACGGCGGAACGTGCGTGCTTGCCGGCGTCACCGAAAACCTGGCCCAGGAGCTCGGACGCGCCATTGATGACGCCGGGCTGGCCAGTGAACGTCGGATCCGAGGAGACGAATCCGACAACTTTAACGATCCGGGTGACGCGGTCGAGGTCACCAATGACGCTCTTGACTGCGGCGAGTGCGTTGATGGCGCATACGGCGGCGTAGCGCTTGGCTTCCTCGGGGTCCACGGTGGGCTCGTCTGAGTGGCCGAGTTCGCCGGTGGAGACCTTGCCCGTAGCTTCGAGTTTGCCGTTAATAAAGGGCAGTTGTCCGGAGGTGTAAACGTAGTTGCCGGACACGACGGCCGGGACGTAGGCGGCAACCGGAGCGGCGACCTCGGGGAGGGTCAGTCCGAGCTCTGCCAGGCGCTGTTCAACGGCGGACGTCGGAGCGCCGGATTCCGCGGCAGACGTGGTTTCTGCGGGGGTGGTCATGGTTACTGCTTCTCCCTTTTAAGGTATGCGACAAGGCCTTTGCCATCGGGGCCACCGACGACCTGTACAAGCTCCCAGCCGTCCTCGCCCCACTGGTCCAGGATCTGCTTTGTGGCATGGATGATGAGCGGAATCGTGGCGTACTCCCATTTGGTCATGACAGAAAGCCTAGCCCTTGCCGGTAAAGTGGAAAACATGGTGACTCGCAAGAACCCCATATTCGACACTGCCACCACCCTCGGAAAGATTCTAGGTTTCCTTGGCGTGAGTGCGATCTGTGGCGTCCTGGTGGCGGGCCTCCTGGTCCCAGCCGCCGCCGTCTCGGGCAGTGCCGCAAGTGGTTCCATCCAGTTCTTTGACACTCTGCCGGCGGAGCTCCAAGTGGACCCGCCCAGCCAGAACACCACGATTCTGGCGAAGGATGGATCGCCTATCGCGTCCATCTACGCGGAGAACCGTACCAAAGTTCCGCTGGACCAAATGAGCCCATTCATCAAGGACGCTGTCGTCGCTATTGAGGACAGCCGTTTTTATGAGCACGGCGGCATCGACACCACGGGCATCATGCGTGCGCTTGTGAGCACAGCGCGCGGCAACAAGCAGGGTGCTTCCACCATCACCCAGCAGTACGTCAACAACGTTATTAACGAGTCGCTGGTGTCTTCGGGCAAGAGTGAAGACGTTCTCCTGAACGGTGTTAACAAAGGCGTGGGTGACAAGCTTCGGGAAATGAAGCTTGCGATCGCCTTGGAGAAGAAGTTCTCCAAGGAGCAGATCCTTGAGGGTTACCTCAACATTGTGTTCTTCAACCGGGATGCCTACGGCATTGAAGCCGCGTCCAAATTCTTCTTCAGCACCACGGCCAAGGACCTGACGCTGCCACAGGCTGCCCTGCTGGCCGGCCTCGTGAACAGCCCCTCCGCCTTCGACCCGATCAGCAACCCGGACAACTCGAAGGTGCGGCGCGACCTGGTGCTCAACGCCATGCTCGCCCAGAAAAAGATCACCCAGGCCGAGCACGACGAAGCCGTAGCAACGCCGGTCACCACCAAGGTCACGCCGGCCCGTCAGGGTTGTGCCTACGCCACCATGGCGCCGTACTTCTGCGACTACGTGCTGCACTTGCTCTTCAACAACCCGGCCTACGGTGACACCCAGGAAGAGCGCATCAAGCGCGTTCAGCGTGGTGGCCTCACCATCCGCACCACCCTCGACCCCACGGCACAGGCCGTCGCCCAGCAGCAGGTTGATGGCACCGCTGGCGCCAACCCGGATAAGTGGGGCGCCTCGATCGTCTCCGTCCAGCCGGGCAGCGGCCAGATTGTCAGCATGGCCCAGAACACTGTGTGGCTCCCGCAAGAGGGCAAGTTCGATCAAACGCAGAACTTCAACGTGGACGTCATGGATGCCAAGGGCAACGACCTCAACGGCATCGGCGGGTTCCAGCCGGGTTCAACCATGAAGCCCTTCACGTTCGCTGAGTGGCTGAACGAGGGCAAGTCGATGAATACCAACATCAATGCGTCCGTCCGCAGATACCCACAGAACTTCCCGTGGAAGAACACCTGCGATACGCCCACGGTCGGCTGGTATGACGCCACGAACGGCACCTTCGACCTTCAGAACTCCGACGAGGGTTACTACCGCAACATGACGGTCTTGTACGGCCTCATGAACTCCATCAATACGGCAACGTTTGCTTCTGCCTCCCAGGTGGACCTCTGCGGCATCCAGAAGATTGTCGATGCCACGGGAATCCACGGAGGCCTTCCTGCCCGTGACGACAGCGGCAAGATCACTGATCCCAACCCCAAGGTCACCATGACCACCCTGGCCAACCTTATTGGTTCAACACAGACAGCGCCGCTGACAATGGCCAGTGCCTTCGCCACGTTTGCTGCCGACGGCAAGTACTGTGAACCGATCGCCATCACCTCGGTGAAGGATCAGTCCGGTGCAGATCTGCCGGCGCAGTCCTCCAACTGCAAGGACGCCGTGAAGCCCGAGGTGGCTCGGGGCGTTGCATACGCCATGCAGGAAGTGCTCAACGCTGGTTCCGGTTCGCTGATCCGTCCGTCGCTGTCCACCAAGGCCAACTTCCCGGTTGCCGCCAAGACCGGTACCAACGACACCAACGGCTCCACCTGGGTTGTCGGCTACACCACCGGCCTTGCCACTGCTTCGTGGTTCGGAGACCCGCTGGGTAACCAGTCGCGCTACGGCCGGAACATCACCGTCAACGGCAAGTTCTACCCTTCCATCGACGGTTACATGATCGCCGGTCCGCAGTTCACCAACTACATGCTGTCCGTGGCTCCGGCCTATGGCACCAACCCGTTCCAGCAGCCGCCGTCCAACCTTCTCGGAAGCACGCCGGCTCCTACCCAGCGCTCCACGCCATCCAACACCACGCCTTCCACCGCTCCGTCCACGGGAACTGGGAACAGTGGCAATAACGGCAACAACGGGAATGGCAACAACGGCCCCGGCAAGGACTAAGAGTGACGTTCCGTGATTCCTTGGCAAACCGCGTCCGCACCATCGGGCGCGGTTTCGCCGTAACCACAGCAGTCGGCGCAACGGCGGGAGCAGCAGCTGCCGCTTATGGCTGGTGGGAGAAGGAACAGTTTGAGGTCCGGCACGAAACGTTGCCGATCCTTCCGGAAGGCTTCAAGCCGTTCCGTATTCTTCACTTGAGCGATATCCATTTCGTTCCCGGCCAGGACAAGAAAGCGGACTGGCTGCGATCCTTGGCAGAGCTAAAGCCCGATCTGGTGGTCAACACCGGTGACAATTTGAGCCACGTCAAGGCCATCGATCCTCTGGTCGAGGCGCTCCGTCCGCTCATGGAATTCCCGGGCGTCTTCGTCCCAGGCTCGAACGACTACTACGCGCCGCGGATCAAGAACCCAGCCGGCTACTTCCGGGGCCCGTCCAAACTCAAGACCGACCCCATCAAACTCGATTGGCCCAAGCTCCGCTCAGCGTTTGGAATGGGCGGCTGGATCGAACTGACCAACCGCGCACAGTCAGTGGTGCTGAACGGATTACGCTTTGATTTCTCCGGTGTGGACGATCCGCACCTAAAGCGGGAACGCTACGCCGGCTGGCCCAGGGGTACAAGGAACCAGGACGCTCGCCCGCACTTGAAGGTGGCAGTCATCCACGCTCCCTATCAGCGTGTGCTCGACCATTTCACAGAAGCCGAAGCTGACCTGATCCTCGCCGGCCACACCCACGGCGGCCAGATCTGCATTCCCGGCTACGGCGCCTTGGTCTCCAACTGCGACCTCCCAACCTGGCGCGCGAAGGGCCTGCATGACTGGGAAAGCGACGGATTCACGACGCCGGTGAACGTCTCGGGCGGCATCGGCACCTCACGTTTTGCCCCGGTCCGCATCGCCTGCCGCCCGGAAGCAGTCTTGCTGACGCTCACGTCCCGCAACTGAACGACGCCCAGCATTACGATCCCCAATAACTGGGTCAAACATTTCACCGACGTTGCGTAGTCCTGTGAAACGAATCACGGCATGGCATAGGGTGGTTGCTACGGGAAACTACCTCCGCACCATCTGAAGATCCAGCTGTTGAGAAGCGGGCATGTCCAAACAAACGTCATTTTTCACCTCCGTCGGCCGCCTCTACCCCCACGTTCGGCCCATCCTCCCCCGCCTGTTCATGGGCCTCCTGTGCGCCCTGCTGGCAAGCATCGTGGCTTTGGCCATCCCCCAGGTGCTGAGGGTTCTGGTCAACAACTCGCTCCAACCCGGCGGTGACCCGGGCGCGGTCTGGATTGCCGCCGTCGTGATTCTGGCGCTTGGTGTGGGAGAAGCCGGACTGGTGGCTCTGCGCCGCCAGTTCGTGATCAACCCGGCCACCACGGTGGAGACGAAGATGCGCGTGTCCCTCTACGGGCACCTGCAGCAGCTCACAGTGTCCTTCCACGATCGGTGGGGTTCAGGCCAGTTGCTCTCGCGCGCGATGACCGACCTCAGTTTCCTGCGCCGCTGGATGGCGTTCGGCGCGATCATGCTGGTAGTCACCACGCTGACGGTGATCATCGGCGTGGGCGTCATGTTCACCATGAGCTGGCAGCTGGCTCTGATCTTCCTTGCGGCCGCCGTGCCAATCATGGTCAACTCGTTCCGGTTCCGTCGCCGCTTCAGCCTGGTCACGAGGCTGAGCCAGGACCAAGCGGGCGACCTTGCAACCACGGTTGAAGAGTCCGTCCACGGAATCCGCGTCCTGAAGGCCTTCGGACGCAGCCGGGAAGCGTTGGAGAATTTCAATGGGCAGGCCGAAGAACTGCGCCAAACCGAGATTGCCAAGGCCAAGCAGCAGGCCGGCTTCACGCTGGTGGTAACGCTCCTGCCGGAGCTCGCGCTGGGTGTTGGGCTGGTGGTGGGCATCATGCTCGCCGCGTCCGGCCAGCTGAGCATCGGCTCGCTGGTGGCCTTCTTCGCGACGGCCGCGGTTGTGGCCACGCCGGTGGAATTCTCGGGCATGCTCCTGGCCATGGCGTTGACCGCCAAGACCGCATTGGACCGCCACTTCGAGGTCATGGACACGCAGAACACTATTACCTCGCCGGAACAGCCCGCGGTGCCGTCGGCCGTGAAGGGAGCCTTGCGCTTCGAGCACGCAGGTTTCGGGTTCGACGACGGCGGCACCCTGCTGCACGACGTAAACCTGGACATCCGCCCGGGCGAAACCATGGCCCTTGTTGGCATCACCGGCAGCGGCAAGAGCGCCATGCTCCAACTGGTTCCCCGGCTCTACGACGCCACTGACGGATCAGTGACCATCGACGGCGTTGACGTGCGCGACTTCGACCTCGAGGAGCTCCGGCGGATTGTTGCCGTGGCGTTCGAGGACACCACGCTGTTCTCCAGTTCCGTGCGGGACAACGTGCTGCTCGGCGCTCCCGAGCCCTCCGACGTTGCGCTCGACGAGGCCCTCGATGTTGCCCAGGCACAGTTCGCGTATTCCCTCCCCGAGGGCGTGGACACGCTGATCGGCGAGGAAGGGCTAAGCCTCTCCGGCGGTCAGCGGCAAAGGATCGCCTTGGCCCGCGCCATCGCCGCCAAGCCAAAAGTCTTGGTCCTGGACGATCCCCTGTCTGCCCTGGACGTGAACACGGAGGAACGTGTGGAAGCCCGACTCCGCGAGGTACTGCGGGAGACCACCACCCTCATCGTCGCGCACCGTCCTTCCACGGTTGCCTTGGCGGACCGCGTGGCCCTGCTCGAAAACGGCACCATTACCGCCGTCGGAACCCATACCGAACTGCTGGCCGGGAATGACCACTACCGGTACGTCATCGCGAGCCTGGACACCGGTCCGAAGGACCTTGACAGCGAACTGCAGGATCTCGAAGACGCAGAGGAGGCCACCCGTTGAGCGCCACGACATTCGGAACCGCCAACGAGGACAACACCCTCCTTTCGAAGGCGGACAGCAAAGCCGTACGACGCCGGTCGCTCGCCTTGCTTGCCTCGCTGATCCGTCCGGTGCGGTTGCGTTTCTGGCTGACGATCGTGATGGTTGTCATTTCGCAGCTCACCAGGGTGGCCGGGCCCGCACTGATCGCTTTTGGCATTGACCACGCGCTGCCGTCTTTGCAGTCCGGAGACAACGGGCCACTGGTGCTGGTAGGCGTCCTGTACATCGCAGCGGCCATCGCCACTGCGGGGATGACCGCCCTGTACGTGACCTCAACAGCCAAGCTGAGCCAGGCCATGTTGCTGGATCTGCGGGTCCGGGTGTTCCGACACACACAGCGCCTCAGCCTTGAATTCCACGAGAAATACACGTCGGGACGCATCATCGCCCGCCAAACCTCGGACTTGGAAGCCCTCCGCGAACTCCTCGACTCCGGCGTCAGCTCCTTGGCTTCAGGCATCCTGTTCATGCTCTTCACCGCGTTCACTGTGTTCGCTTTGGACTGGCGCAGTGGCCTGATCATGCTCGCGGCCGGCGTGCCGATGTTCTTCCTTGCCCGCTGGTACCAGAAGCATTCGCAGATTGCTTTCCGCGAATCCAGGGTTGTTTCAGCCCGACTCATTGTGCACTTCGTGGAGACAATGACGGGGATCCGCGCCGTCAAGGCCTTCCGTAAGGAGCGCGAAAACGCAGAGCAATACGGTGAAGTGGCTGAGGCGTACCGCAAAAATACAGTGCGCTCCATCTTCCTGAACGGCGTGCTGCAGCCGGGCCTGGTGTTGATCGGCAATGTCTGCGTGGCCGTGGTTCTGCTGCTCGGCGGGTTCCGCGTCCTTAGTGGCGAGTTGGCCGTGGGCGTTCTGCTGGCGCTGATTCTGTCCACCAAGCGGTTCTTCCAGCCAGTGGACCAGATGGCCATGTTCTACAACTCGTTCCAAAGCGCACAGGCAGCGCTGGAGAAGGTATCCGGCCTGCTGGAGGAAGTTCCCACGGTCCGTCCGCCGAAGAATGCCGTGGCCCTGAAACAGCCGCACGGCGAGATCGACTTCAACGGCGTGGAGTTTGGCTACAACGATGCCAGCATTGTGGTTCCGCGCATGGATCTGCACATTCCGGCCGGTCAAACAGTGGCCTTGGTAGGACAAACGGGTGCCGGTAAATCCACGCTGGCCAAGCTCGTGGCCCGCTTCTACGACGTGACCTCGGGAGCCATCACCTTGGACGGCGTGGATCTGCGTGACCTTTCCACCACGGACCTCCGGCGCGCGGTTGTCATGGTGACCCAGGAAGCGTTCCTGTTCAGCGGTTCCGTGGCGGACAACATTGCACTGGGACGGCCTGAAGCTTCACGCGCCGAGATCGAATCGGCAGCTGCGGCGGTGGGTGCCCACGAGTTCATCATGGGACTTCCCGAGGGGTACGACACCGACGTGAACAAGCGGGGCGGACGCGTCTCCTCCGGACAGCGGCAGCTCATTGGCTTTGCCCGCGCGTTCCTGGCAGCGCCGGCTGTACTGATCCTGGACGAAGCCACGTCATCCTTGGACATCCCTTCGGAGCGAATGGTGCAACAGGGGCTGGCCAATCTGCTGGATGGCGTCGCAGGCCCCGGTTCCGGACGCACGGCCATCATCATCGCGCACCGGCTCTCCACCGTAGAGACCGCCGACCGTGTGCTGGTGGTGCACGATGGGCTCATTGTCGAGGACGGGACACCGGCCGAACTGATCTCCGGCGGCGGACGTTTCGCCCGCCTGCACGGGGCCTGGCGGGACTCGTTGGTGTAGCCGTCCTCCGTGGGGCTGGCGGTGCTGCTGTGACGAGGGACACCACTCCCCCGATTTCGCATCCGGCACCGATTCAGCTATCCTTGAACAGTTGCTTTCGCAGCGGATCGGGATGTAGCGCAGCTTGGTAGCGCGCTTCGTTCGGGACGAAGAGGTCGCAGGTTCAAATCCTGTCATCCCGACCATAAACGGAAATGGCGTCGAGAAATCGGCGCCATTTTTGTTTATGCAACGGCCCAATTGATGGCATGCCATAGGCTGGATGAGGCCCGACCTGAGGGCCGCCTACTCGGGCTGAGATCTCAGCTGGTGGGCCCGCCCAAAAGCTGACGGCTTATCCAAAGGAAGTGCCCATGGCGTCCCCAAGCGACACCGATAAGGCCAGGAGTCAGCGGGAAATCAATAACCGCTTGACGGTCTTGATAAACCGCGCAAACGGCGCCATCCTCGACACCGTCAATGGTGCCCTGGAGGAATTCGATCTCTCGCCGACTCAGTACGCAACTCTGCTCATGCTTGGCTGTAATCCCGGCACGTCGAGTGCCGGACTAGCGCGGCTCGTAAATATCACCCCGCAGACAATGGGCGTAGTGGTCACGAAACTGGAAACCCGCGGCTTGGTCATGAGGCAGCCCGCCGAGATTCATTCACGCGTCCTCACAATTACGTTGACCGAAGACGGGAACCGACTTTTACAGTCCGCGGATGCTGCAATACAGGACGTCGAGCGCCACCTCGCCGATTCCCTTTCCGCCCCTGAGGTGGAACATCTGAAGGCACTCCTGGGAAGAGTCACAAGGACACTGCTCGCCTAGTCCCACAAAGGCCCGGGACGTAACAACGCTTCCGGCAATCGGTGTTCCAAAAGTGTTCGCTTAACCTCGGGGCGCATCCGCCTATGTAAGATCTCTTATACGACTAAGAGATCTTACATGAGGAGTGAGAATGCCCGAACTGGTAGCCAAACCGAAGGACACTTTGCGGCGTCCAAGAGTCCTGCTCTTGATCCTCGGAGCGTGTTTCCTAATGGTCATGATGGACAACACGATCCTGAACGTTGCCTTGAGTGAAATCCAACGGGACCTGTCAGCTTCCAACGCTCAGTTGCAGTGGTCCATTGACTCGTACATTCTGGTCTACGCCGCCATGATGTTTACGGCCGGCGTGCTTGCGGACCGCTTTGGGCGACGCAAACTTCTTGCCCTTGGCTTGGTCGCGTTCGCCGCGGCCTCCGCTCTTTCGGCTTGGGCGGGGACACCAGAGCAGCTCATCTTCTGGCGAGCGGTGATGGGCCTGGGCGGATCCACGATTCCTCCAACAACACTCGCCATTATCAAAGAAAGCCTCCCCGAGAACGAGCAAGGCAAAGCTTTGGGAATCTGGGCGGCCTTAGGAGGCGTCTCCGTGGCTTTTGGCCCCAGTCTTGGCGGCGTATTACTTACCACGTTTTGGTGGGGGTCGGTTTTCCTTATCAACATTCCGATCGCGTTGGCGTGCCTCGTGATGCTTTTCCGGTTCGCACCAGAATCAAAAGGTTCGAAGAGTAATGCCGTGGACTTTCCGGGTCTGGTCCTGGCAGCTGCAGCGACTACCTTCCTCGTGTACGGAGTCATAGCCGCCGGCTCGAGTGGAGACTGGCTTGAGTTTTCCTCAGGCGGCTCCGTCGTCATCGGGCTGGTCCTGGTCGGAGTCCTCGTTACGGTGGAACGACGCACGCCGGCACCAGCATTGGATGTGACCCTTTTCCAACGTCCCGCCTTTGCCGGAGGAACAGTCGCAATCTCGCTCGCCTTCCTAGCACTGACCGGAAGTACATTCCTCCTTGTCTTCTTCGTCCAGTTGGTTCTGAACAAGACACCGCTGGAACTTGGAATCCTGCTGCTTCCAGTGGCCGTCGGTTCCGTCTGCACGGCTGTTGGCAACGCCGTAATCGTTCGCTTGCTGGGCTTCAAATGGGCCATCAGCATTGGCCTGCTGGTCTTGGCCTGCGCCCTCGCCGTCTTCCTCCTTGTTGATGCCCGGTCCTCAATTCTCTTGATGGAATCGGGTCTCCTGCTCGCGGGGCTGGGGATGGGCACGGTCATGGGAGCAACGACGACGCTCGTCATGTCTGCCGTCGACCTGCACAAAGCGGCCGTTGGGGGCGCCATCAACAATACCCTCCGCCAAGTCGGCGCAGCCCTGGGTGTAGCCATCTTTGGATCCCAACTCGCCACGAACTACAGAAACCAGGTGGATGCTGCCCTTTCTGCTCTGCCGGCGGGGCTGAGCGGCCAAGCACGAGACTCGTTGGGCGCAACTACCTACGTGCTCGAAGAATTGCAGCGGCTCCATCCTGACCAACGGCAAACCATCGAGGACATCCTGTCCCATGCCCAGACAGCATTCGTTGGCGCGATGCACAGCACTTTCATAGTTGGCGTCGCCGTGCTGCTCGGTGGAGCAGTCATCGCCGCCGTTTGGATCCCCAGCAGAGCGACATCAACGAAATTCGGAGAGTAGGGGAAGAATCAGTTACAGTCATTCGCCGACAAATCAGACGACCTCCAAGGAGGCAAAAAGAAACCCCGGAGCAGCTCGTGATGCTCCGGGGTTTCTTCGTTGGGTGTTGCTTACATCGGATCCGGCCAGTTGCCGATGGAGGACGTGGTGTACGTCGTGTCCGCCGACTTGGTGGGCGCGGATACGCGCATAGGATCAGGCCAGTTGCCAATGGCGCTGACCGAAGTGTTGGAATCTACGGCCGGAGCCGCAGAGACGACTGCGGGAGCCGCAACCGTGAACGCGAGAGCGCCTGCCAATGCCACCGAAGCGGCGATTTTCTTGAACATAGTGTTCCCCAATGCGAGTCGGATTCGTTACGGAAATTGCACGGTCCCTGTTGACATACATTGTAAAATGTTTTCCACAGAGACTGTCAAGGTTTGGGTCAAAAGACGCCTGGAGGAGGGCCCGTGGGAAACGGATTCGGCGAGAAGCTGCGTGCCGAACGGCTGGAACGCGGGTTGACGCAGGCCGAACTGGGCAAGAACTTGTACTCTCCGAGCTACATTTCGCTGCTCGAAACGGGCCGGCGCGAACCCACGGCCGAGGTCATCGAAGAGCTCGCACGTCGACTCGAACTGGCACCGAAGGCCCTGGAAGCCTGGAGCCAGCCCGTTTCGGTCAGCGACGCCGAATATGTGCTGGCCGGCCTGTATGCCCGGCAGGCCTGGGACCTCCGTGACTATCCCCTCGCCGCGACACACGCAGCCACCGCCGCACAGATCGCCTTGGAAGCCAAGAACAACAGCGCTTGGTGGAACATGACCTACATGCAGGCCGAGTGCGTGATGAAGCAGGGCCTGCTGAAGGAATGCCAGCAGATCGTGGAACACCTGTTGGAACACCCCATGGCCACCGAATCCGCCGGCCTCGGAGTGCGTGCCTGGCAGATGCTTGCCGCGGTGTGCCACGGACAAGGTCAGCTGGCCACCGCCGTCGAGCATGCAAAGCAGGCCGTGAAGCTGTGCGAGCAGCTGCCCAAGGGCTCCACGCTGATCATCGGCGCGCACCGCGCGCTGATCGGTGCGCTGGCTGAGAGCGGCAAGCTGGATGAGGCCTGGGAGTACTGTCTGGCCATGATCGAGCACATGGACGAGCACTCCGTGTCGCAGCTGGCCGGCGAGGTGGCGTGGGTTGTGGGCAACGTTGCCTTCATGCGCCACGACTACGCAGAGGGCATCAAGCACCACGAACGCGCCGCGAAGCTCCTCTCCCCCGCCAACGACATCGAACTCTGGGCCCGCTTCAACAAAGCCTCGGCCGCGGTTCGCTTGTCCTCAGGCATTGTGGAGCCGGAAACCCTGTCCGCCATTGAGCGTGCGGAGCTGGCACTGTCGATCGTCGGCGGCAACAAGACCGATCAGCTCGAGGTCGCGTTCATTCGCGCCCGCTGGCTGTACTTGACCGGGGACATTCCTGCCGCCGTCGAGAAGCTCCGCGAGATCTACCAGGACCGCAAGGTCCTTGCACGCCACACGGCCGGTGAAGTGTCGTTGCTGCTGGGCAAGTCGTTGAAAGCTGCTGGCGAAACGTCGGAGGCACTTCATTACCTGGAGGAAGCACAGCACGACTTCAGTGCGGCCGGGGCCTCGGATCGGGTGCAGCAGGCCATGGACGCCGTGCTGGAAATCCGTCTGGCCGAACGCCGGGCCGCAGCAACGCACCCGGAACATTCCGAAGCCAGCTAGCCCCATCTAAGTAGCAGTAGAGCGCGTTTTGACGGCTCAAAACGCGCTCTACTGCGACCCAGTTGGGCGGGGTTATGCGAAGGTGCGGCCCGTGAGCTTCTCGTACGCTTCGACGTAGCGGGCGCGGGTGCGCTCAACAACATCCAAGGGCAGGGCCGGCGGCGGAGTGTCCGAGGCCTTGTCCCAGCCCGACTCAGCGGAGGTCAGCCAGTCGCGGACGTACTGCTTGTCATACGACGGCTGCGACTTGCCTGGGGCATACGTGGACGCGTCCCAGAACCGGGAGGAATCCGGAGTCAGGACTTCGTCGCCAAGCGTGATGATGCCGGTGCCTGCGTCGATGCCGAACTCCACCTTGGTATCGGCCAGGATGATGCCGCGTTCGCGGGCGATCTCCTCGGCGCGGGTGTAGATCTTCAGCGTCAGTTCGCTAAGCCGGGCAGCGATGTCGTCGCCCACCAGCGCCACGACGTCGTCGTAGGTAATGTTCTCGTCGTGCTCGCCCACCTCGGCCTTTGCGGACGGGGTAAACAGGGCGGTCTCCAGGCGTGAGCCATCCACGAGTCCCTCCGGCAACGGGATCTCGCACACAGTACGGGAAACCTTGTACTCAGCCAGGCCGGAACCGGTGAGGTAGCCGCGGGCGATGCATTCCACCGGGAACATGTCCAGCTTCTTGCAGATCATGGCCCGGCCCTCAACCTCAGCCGGAACACCACCTTCAACAGTGGAGGCAAGGACGTGGTGCTCAACGTCGAGTTGCTCGAACCACCAGAGGCTCAGCTGCGTGAGGATCCGGCCCTTGTCCGGGATTTCGCTGCTGAGCACATGGTCGTAGGCGCTGATGCGGTCGCTGGCAACCACCAGCACGCAGTCCTGGCCGAACTTCTCCGTGATGGACTCGTCGGCCGGGATGTAGAGGTCGCGCACCTTGCCGGAATAGACGTGCGTCCAGCCCGGTAGCTGCAGCGTTTCGGTCTCGAAGCCGCCGGTGGGAAGGGATTCAGTCATGCTCAGGCCTGTACTTTCGGGATGGTGCCGGTAGCCGCGTACGGCACCCGGATTTCGCCGCGCGCGGCCTTGCCTCCAATATCCGTACGGAACTGCGAGCCTTCGAGCTGAACCAGCTCCACGCCGTCGTACGCCTTTTCGCGGGCCTCAACCAGATCGGAACCGAGCGCGACAACCGCAAGCACGCGGCCGCCGGCAGAAACAACCTTGCCCTCGTCGTCCAGCTTGGTGCCGGCGTGGATCACGTGGACGCCGTCCAGTTCGTCAACCTTCTTGAGGCCACGGATGCGGTCGCCGGTGCGGGGCGTGTCCGGGTAGTTTTCGGCGGCGACGACGACGGCGACTGCCGTGTCCTTGGACCAGCGCAGCTCCTCTGCCGTGTCCAGTTCGCCCTTGGCAGCTGCCAGGAGCAGCGCACCGAGCGGGGTCTTGAGGCGGGCCAGGACAGCCTGCGTTTCCGGGTCGCCGAAGCGCGCGTTGAACTCGATGACGCGCGTTCCGCGGGAGGTCAGGGCGAGACCACAGTAGAGCACGCCGATGAATGGGGTGCCACGGCGGGCCATCTCATCAACCGTGGGCTGCGCGACGCGGTCGATGACTTCCTGGACCAGTCCTTCGGGAGCCCACTCAAGCGGGGTGTATGCGCCCATGCCGCCGGTGTTGGGGCCTTCGTCGTTGTCGAAGATGCGCTTGAAGTCCTGGGCCGGAGACAGCGGAACGGTGGTACGGCCGTCGCAGAGCACGAACAGGGAGACCTCGGGGCCATCCAGGAATTCCTCGATCACCACGGTTCCACCGGCGTCGAAGCAGGCCTGCGCGTGGGCCAGGGCCTCGGCACGGTCCTTGGTGACAACAACGCCCTTGCCTGCCGCGAGGCCGTCGTCCTTGACAACGTAGGGAGCGCCGAAGGTGTCCAGCGCGTCAGCTGCCTCCTCGGCGTTCTCGGCTACGCGGGCCATGGCAGTGGGTACCCCGGCCTCAGCCATTATCTGCTTGGCGAAGGCCTTGGAAGCCTCAAGCTGTGCGGCTTCCTTGCTGGGGCCGAACACAGGGATGCCCGCTGCGCGCACGGCGTCCGAGACACCTGCTGCGAGGGGAGCTTCCGGACCAACCACCACCAGGTCCGCCTCGAGCTTGGTGGCGAGGGCGGACACGGCTTCCGGGTTGTTCCCGTCAATCGCGTGGGTGGGAACGAGTTTGCTGATGCCTGCGTTGCCCGGTGCCGCGTGGACCTCGGAAACGTTGGGATCTTCAAGCAGAGAGCGGACAATGGCGTGTTCGCGGCCGCCTGGGCCAATGACGAGTACCTTCACAGTCCTCAAGGGTACTTTGTGAAGCCGCGCGAGTCCTAAGGTGTGTCAGCGGGCGGAACCGAATGACACGCCCGTCGCCGCCTAGACTTGGCTCATGCCACTGAGTTCCCATGAAACGTTTACTGTTGAGTCCGCCGTCGAACTTGCAGTGATCGAACGCAGCGGCTTCATTGAGTCACGGCACATCGGCGCAGCGGTGGTCCTTTCGGGTGACGGCAACGTGGTCACGAGCCTCGGCGACATCGAGGCACCCATCATGGCCCGCTCAACGCTGAAGCCCTTCCAGGCCCTCGCTGCCATGCAAGCCGGCGTTCCGCTGCGCGGCGCCCAGGTGGCCGTCGCCTGCGGCAGCCACACCGGCTCCCTGGATCATATGGACGTGGTGGAAGGCATGCTCAAAGCCGCCGGGCTCCGCGTGGACCAACTCCAGTGCCCCACTGCCTGGCCCCAGGACGAAACCGCCCGCAACTGGCTGGTGCGCTCCGAGCGCGGAGAATCGAAGCTCGCGTTCAATTGCTCCGGCAAGCACGCGGCGTTCCTCTGGGCCTGCGTGGAGAACAGCTGGGACCTCCGCAGCTACCTTGAGCCGAACCATCCCCTGCAGCAGCGGGTGCGCTCCGTGATTGAGGAGTACAGCGGCGAGACCATTTCCCATCTGGGTATAGATGGTTGTGGTGCACCCGTTGCCGCGATCTCGCTGACCGGCCTGGCCCGGGCGTATTCCCGGCTGGCGAAAGCCCCCGGCGACCCTGCCTCCAATGCCCGCGCCGCCACCATCGCCACGTCGATGCTCGACTATCCGTGGGCCGTCCAGGGCAAGGGCGAGGCCAACACGATCGTCATGGAAGAGCTGGATGTCCTGGCCAAGATCGGCGCGGAAGGCGTGCTGGTCCTTGCCACGCCCACAGGTGCCACGGTTGCGGTCAAGGTGCTGGACGGCAACCTCCGCGCCACCTCCCTCATCGGCCTCACCCTCCTGGCCGTCAGCGGCGCCGTGGACATCCCAGCGGTATCCAACGTGCTGGAGCGTGTGGTGGAACCAGTTCTTGGCGGTGGCCGCCAGGTAGGGAAGATCCGGCTGGGGCACGCGGTGTCCGCCATGCTCGGCTAAGACGTATTACAGAGGAGTAGTTTTCACCATGGCAGTTGCACGACGCCGCATCGATATCCAGGAGGGCCGCGCCGCGTTGGAAGCCTGGCAAACCGCCGTCGGGCCCGTAGGCGCCGAAAGCACCGAAGCCGCGGCACCGCCGTCGCGCTCTTTGATTGCGACGGCGGTGCGCTACTCGCTCGAGGAGGTCACCGCCCGCGCGCCGGGCAATTCGGTGGAGGTCCGGGTGCCTCCGTTCGGCGTCACCCAGTGCGTGGAGGGCCCGCGGCACACGCGCGGTACTCCCCCGAACGTCATAGAGACCGACGGCGCCACCTGGCTTGAGTTGGTGACCGGGCGGATTTCGTGGGGAGACGCCGTCGCCGCCGGGCGCGTGGCAGCCTCCGGACTGCGGGCGGACCTTTCGGCGCTACTGCCCCTGTAAGCACCTTTAACGACGGCGGCCGGTGTCCCCGCGTGGGGACACCGGCTGCGGTCTCAGGATGGTCAGTCCGGGCAGACCGGCGTTTCCGGCTGGCCCTTCTTGCTCATCTCGAACTGCGGGATGTTGTCCTTGGTTGGACCGCCGCGGAACTTCGGCGAGGGCTCCTGGCCCCCGGTGATGCGTTGGAGTTCCTGTTCCTGGTAAACGTCTTCCTTGCCGAGCATGATGGCGGAGTCCTCGTTGGTGATCTCGCCCTTGAAGGCGCGGACCATGACGTTCCGGTCGAACTGGCCTTCCCACTTGGCTACAACGAAGGTGGCTACGCAGTTTCCGAGCAGGTTCACGACGACGCGCATGGAGTCCATGAGGCGGTCGGCACCCAGGAGGAGGGCGACGCCGGCAACCGGGAAGATGCCAAGTGCAGCGGCGGTTGCCGAGAGGGCCAGGAACGACGAGCCCGGAACGCCTGCCATGCCCTTGGAGGTCAGGAGCAGCACGCCGAGGGCAGCCAACTGCTGGCCGAGGTCCAGGTTGTGGCCGAAAGCCTGCGCCAGGAAGAGCAGTGAGATGGACAGGTAGATCGCTGCGCCGTCAAGGTTGAAGGAGTAGCCAGTGGGGACCACCAGGCCGGTGGTTGCCCGGGAGCAGCCGGCGTTGGTCAGCTTGGTCATGATGCGGGGCATGACGGCCTCCGTGGAGGCGGTGCCGAGGGCCAGCAGGAATTCCTCGCGGGTGTACTTGAGGAAGCTCCAGAGCGGAACGCGGGCGAAGCCCCACGCCACGAGGAAGAGCAGGCCGATGAAGATGATGGCCGCGCCGTAACAGGCAGCGATCAGGAGTGCGTAGGTGCTGAGGGTGCCCAGTCCGTACTGGCCGATGATGAAGGCCATGGCACCGAAAGCACCGATCGGGGCCACCTTCATGATCCAGGACATGATCTTGAAGATCAGTTCCAGCACGGTCTCCATGAGGCTGATGACCGGCATGCAACGCTCACGGCCGATCACCACAATGGCTGCGCCGAAGAAGACCGAGAAGAACAGGACCTGGAGCAGGCTGTTGTTGGCGAAAGCACCGATCACGCTGGTGGGGATGACGTCCAGGAGGAAGGCCGCGGCGTCCTTGGGCGGAGCGTTGCCGGTCTTGGCGTTGAGGGCATCCTGGGAAAGGGTGGAGGGATCGATGTTCAGGCCGGCACCGGGCTGGACGATGTTGCCCACGATGAGCCCGAAGACCAGTGCGAAGAGTGTAGCGCCGGTGAAGTAGAGGAGCGCTTTGACCCCGACCCGTCCGACCGCCTTGACGTCGCCGACCGCTGAGATGCCCGTGACGATCACGAGGAAAATCAGCGGGGCGATGATCATCTTGATGAGTTGAATGAATCCATCGCCCAACGGCCGGAGGGTGGACCCGATGTTCGGCCAAAAGTGGCCGATGAGTACACCTGCGACGACGGCGATCAGAATTTGGAAGAAGAGCGACCTGTACAGGGGCTTCTTCTTCCGCGGGGCCGAACTCGCCTTCAGCGCCGCAGAGTCTGGGATCTTCATTGATCTGAACCAATCAGTTTGGGAACAGCCCCACATTTCGGGGGATGTTTTTCAATGTAATCCTGCTCACATCATTCCGCAAGGGGAAAAAGCTTTTCCATATTATGGAAGTCATAGTTGGTTTGGTATGCCATCGCCTGCGTGCCGCCACCACCTCCTTTGACATGGGAAGGCCCCCGAAACGCCGGAAAATACGGCGGTTCGGGGGCCTTCGCAGCTCAATGTTGGTGGTGGCGGCACGGGGCTTGGCGCCGCGCCGCGGAACTCCTAGCCGCGGCCTACGAACGGCATGCCCGCCGCAGTCACCACCAGGGACCCGATGCTTGCCGACGCCGGCATGTTCGCCATGAGGAGCACGGCACGGGCGGCGTCGTCCACGGGGAACATCGGCTCCACCTTCCGCGAGCCGTCGGCCTGCAGCGCGCCCGAACCGACGCCGATGGTATCCATGATCTCCGTGCGGGTGTTGCCGATATCGATCTGCCCGCAGGTGATCCCGAAGTCGCGGCCATCCAGCTCGATGCTCTTGGTAAGACCGGTCATCGCATGCTTGGTCACCGTATATGCCACGGACCGCGGCCTGGGCGAATGCGCCGAAATGGAGCCATTGTTGATGATGCGGCCACCCTGCGGCGACTGTGCCTTCATGGTCCGGACAGCTTCCGCAGCACACAGCATGGATCCAGTGACATTGACGCGAAGCGTTGCCTCCCACTCATCCACGTCAAGGTCCCCCACGTCACCGGACGGCCCAAAGATCCCCGCGTTGTTGAACAGCACATCAACCCGGCCCCAGCGTTGGCGGACCTGCTCGAAAAGGCGGGCGACGTCGTCGGGCGCTGTCACGTCGCACGGCACCGCAAGCGCCTCGGGGTGACCATCCGCCGTCGCCAGGAGCTGCGCCTCCCGGCGCCCGGCCAGGGCGACGCGATACCCCTCGGCGAGCATGAGCCGGGCAACCGCCCTGCCGATGCCGGAACCGGCTCCGGTAACGACGGCGACCCTGGGGTCGGCGGGCAGGCGTGGGTCAGTCATGTGGGTTGCCTTTCGGGGAGTTGCCTAGCGTGCAGCGGTCTGGGCCGCGGGAGTTATCGGCCAGCCTATGACAGTCTTGGGCCGCGGCGTGGCGTAGGTACGGACCTTGGACGTGGACAGGCCAAGGCGGACCAGGGACTCGGCGATGGTGACAGCAGAGGCAACACCGTCCACCACGGGGACACCGGTGCGCTGACGGATCTGGTCGTCGAGGCCAGCCATGCCGCCGCAACCCAGGACGATTACTTCCGCGTGGTCCTTGCTCACTGCTTCTTCGGCCTGGCCGACGATTGCTTCCACAGCGCGGTCCGGATATTCCTCGAGTTCCAGCACGGCCATGCCGCTTGCGCGGACGGAAGCGCAGCGGGCATCGAGGCCTGCGAGCTTGAGGCGGTCTTCGATCAGCGGGACGGCGCGGTCCAGGGTGGTGACCACGGAGTACTTGTGGCCGAGGAACATCGCGGTGCTGGCGGCGGCCTCGGTGATGTCCACCACCGGGACGTCGAGGAGTTCCTGGAGTCCCTCACGGCCGTGTTCGCCGTAGCCGGCCTGGATGACGGCGTCGAACGGCTCCGGGTAATTGACCACGGCATCCATGACGGCGATGGCGGCCAGGTAGCTTTCGAAGTTGCCCTCGCAGGAATCAGCTCCGAAGCGCGGGGTGATGCCGATGATTTCCGTGCCGGGCGCAGCCGCGGCCCGCGCCTGGGCTGCGATGGAATCGGTCATCGACTGGGTGGTGTTCACGTTTGCGACAAGGATGCGCATGGTTTTTCCTCTCAACGGCAACGCCCGCCCTGCGATCTGGTGACCGGAAGGACGGGCGGCGCCTCGGTGATGCTCTTAGTGGGTGCTTGCGACGGCGATCGGCTCGCCGGAGACGTCTTCGTGCGGCTGCTTCTTGTCAGCAACGGCGAAGTACGTGAGGGCGGCGACGCCGGCTCCGATGAACCAGGCGAACGGCGCTGCGGCCGCAAGGCCGGGAATGAAGGCAATGGCCAGGGCCAGGGCGGCCGCGGGGATCATCGCAATGATGGCCCTGGGGTTGACGCCGCGCTTGTAGAAGTAGGCACCCTTCGGGTCCTCGCTGTAGAGCTCCAGGACGTTGACCTTGCCGCGGCGGACCAGCCAGTAGTCAGCCATCACGACGCCGAACAGCGGACCGAGCAGCGCGCCGAGGCCACCGAGGAAGTACACGATGACAATCGGGTTGTTGTAGAGGTTCCACGGCAGGATGACCAAGCCGATGGTGCCGCTGACCCAGGCTGCCCGACGGAAGTTGAGGTGCCGCGGGAAGAGGTTGGTCAGGGCATAGACCGGAGCAACAAAGTTGGCCATGAGGTTCACGGCGATGGTCAGGATCAGGAGGGCGAGGCAAGCGAGGACCAACAGGAGCGTGTTGGGGATGCTCTGGACAATATCGGAGGGGCTCTCGATGACCGTTCCGTTGATCTTGTACTGCCCGCCGGCCATGATCACGACGATGGCGCCAAAGACCAGCATGTTGATGGGAATGCCCCAGAAGTTGCCCTTGACGATCGACTTCTTGGACGTGGACGAACGCGTGAAGTCGCAGAAGTTCAGGACGAAGGTGCCGTAAATGGAGACCCAGAGGGCACCACCGGCGAAGATGGTCAGCCACATCTCGGTGCCTTCGAGGCCCTTGATGCCGGACCACTGGATGGCTCCGCCGGCCTCGACAAAGACCCACACCGCAATGGCAGCCATGGTGACCAGGATGATGGGGCCGGCAAAGGCCTCGTACTTGCGGATCATTTCCATGCCGAAGCTCACGATGACCAACTGCACGATCCACAGGGCCACGAAGGAGAACCAGCCCAAGGTGGAAAGGCCCAGGATGGAGTTGCTGTCCAGGTCCTTCAGGCCCGGCGCAACGGCAACGAGCAGGACGCGCAGAACCACGGAGGCCAGGTAGGTCTGGATGCCGAACCAGGCGACGGCGACGGCGCCACGGACCAGGCTGGCGATTTGCGCGCCACGGATGCCGAAACTGATGCGGCTCATGACGGGGAACGGAACGCCTGTCTTCTGGCCCATGAACCCGGAGAAGTTCAGCAGGGCAAAGAGGAGCACTGCGCCGATTCCAAGGGCCACCAGGATCTGCCAGCCACCAAGGCCAAGGGAGAACAGGCCGATGGCAAACGCATAGTTACCCAGGCTGTGGACGTCGTTGGCCCAGAGGGTAAAGATGCTGTAGCTGGTCCACTTACGGCCTTTGGCCTTGGTGGGTGCGAGGTCGATGTTGTAGAGGCTGGGGCTGATGGTACGGCCTGAGGCTTCGGAAGCGATGGCACAAAGTTCCGTATTTCCTACGGAGAGCAGGTGATGGCCACCCTGATGCTCATCTTCTTCCGGAGTCCCAGTGACGCCGACTGATGAAGTCGTCTGCATCGTGGATCTCCACTTCGTACTGTTTCCACATTATGAAAACAAGTTATTGAATAGTGAAAGAACTCTATGACTCACGTCACGTCACGTCAAGGGTTGAACTGTATGACGGGTCACATTCTGTTGATTGGCGCAGCAGACAGGAGTTGACTGTAGCGGTCCCGCAATCCGTATTGACGCTGCCCAGCAGGCGTGCGTAATCTCGAATTGCAGAATTTTATTCTCACAATACGAAATTCCTTTGAGCGCCCCCACAGAGCAAGCGCCCAGACATTCAATGAAGAGAGGTTGGACGTGGCTGCAGGAGAAGAGACCTCACACATCCTTAGTGGGTTGACTGCCCAGTTGCCTGATCGTGATCCGGAAGAGACCGCGGAGTG
>NZ_JBHVRN010000021.1:0-69950 GCF_042885775.1 Paenarthrobacter sp. NPDC058040 | reverse complement strand
AAGGGGGCGGTCGGTGAGAGAGCGACGCCGGGAAGGGGGCTTTTGGTGAGAGAGCGTCGGAAATGGGGGGGGGGGGGGGGGCACAAAAGCGAACATCAAGAATCGAAAACTCCCAGTAATTTCCAGTCAAACTCTTGACCGGGATGTCGAGCGCTGTAAACATAGACCCCGGAAAGCGTTTTCACCGCAACTAAGTAACAGCAGATGTCGCGCTATGAGTGTTCAAAACGGCATCTATTGCGACCTAGTTGGGTTCGCTCCGGATCCCGTCACTCGCGAGGGAATTCTGGATGCATTTGTGAAACGTTCCAATAAACGGGTTGCGGACCCTCCGCTGCCCAGCATCAAAGGAGATGTTCTTTGGCCTACCCCTTGAAATGTTCCTCCCGCAAAACACTGATTCCCCTGACGGCCACTCTCGCCGCAGCAGCCCTGGCCTTCACGGGAATTCCTCTGGCGCAAGCAGCCACCACCCAAACAACGCAAGGCAACGCACCCGCCGTCGTAAGTTCCGCCAAGCGGCAAGTCGAGAACCTGGACCGCGCACCGGTGGCGGTGCTGACTGACCAAGGCGTAACCGTCAGCTGGCGCATGCTTGGCCTGGACAAGGACAGCATCGGTTTCCAGGTACTGCGCGACGGCGTCAACATCACACCCGAGCCCGTCCGGAACTCAACCTTTTTCGTGGACCCGGAAGGCACCGCAACCTCCAGCTATGTGATCAAGGCGGTCGGCAACGGTCAAGGCCAGGACAAGCTGACCGAGGCCGTCACTCCGCTCGCGCAAAACTACCTGGCCATCAAGTTGGACAAGCCGGCGGACGGCGTCACCCCGGACGGGAAGCCGTACACCTACTCGGCCAACGACGCCACCGTCGCGGACCTCGACGGCGACGGCAAGTATGAGGTGATTCAGACGTGGTCGCCGTCGAACGCCAAGGACAACTCGCAGTCCGGCTACACGGGCAACGTCTACGTGGACGCCTACAAGCTGGACGGCACCAAGCTCTGGCGCATCGACCTCGGCCGGAACATCCGCGCCGGCGCCCACTACACGCAGGTCCTCGCGTACGACTTCGACGGCGACGGCAAGGCCGAGGTCTCGTTCAAGACGGCGGACGGCACCAGGGACGCGCAAGGCACCGTGATCGGCGACGCCAACGCGGACTACCGTAACAGTGCGGGGTACGTGCTGAGTGGGCCGGAGTTCCTCACGGTCTTCAAGGGAGAGACTGGAACCATCATGGATACCGTGGCTTACGAGCCTGAGCGCGGATCCGTGGCCAGTTGGGGCGACAACTACGGCAACCGCGTGGACCGGTTCCTCGCCGCCGTGGCGTACCTCGACGGCGAACACCCGTCCATGATGTTCAGTCGCGGCTACTACACGCGCACGGTGCTGGTGACCTATGACCTGGTCAACGGAAAGCTCGTGAAGCGTTGGACGTTTGATTCCAACACCGCCGGCGACGAGTACAAAGGCCAGGGCAACCACAACCTGTCCGTGGCTGACGTGGACCAGGACGGCAAGGACGAGTTCGTGTTCGGCTCCATGACCATCGACGACAATGGAAAGCCGCTGTACAACACCAAGCTCGGCCACGGCGACGCAATCCACACCGGCGACCTCGATCCCTCAAGGCCCGGCCTGGAAACCTTCGCTGTCCACGAGAGCATGAGCGCCAGCGGCAACCGTGGCGCCACATTCCGGGACGCCGCAACGGGTGAAGTGCTGTGGAGCATCCCGGCCATCAAGGACACGGGCCGCGGAGCTGCGGGCGATATCGATCCCCGGTACGAGGGCGCTGAAGGGTGGGCCGTGGGAGGATCCGCGGCTTGGGATTCACCCGTGGGCCAGCTGATGTCCGCCAAGGGCGAGCTGATCGCGGAGAATATCCCGGCCGCGAATTTCCTGGCCTGGTGGGATGGCGACCTGCTCCGCGAGATCGTTGACCACGACTACGACGCCACTGTGTCCCGCGGCGTTCCCACCATCTCCAAGTGGAATTGGGTGACCGAAACCAGCGACCGCCTGCTGACCGCCGACGGTGCCCGCAGCAACAACACCACCAAGGGCAACCCGTCCATCCAGGCCGACATCCTGGGTGACTGGCGTGAAGAGATCGCCTGGCCGTCCACGGACAGTACCGAACTGCGGATCTACACCACCACCGCTCCCACCGAGGTCCGCCTGCGGACTCTTATGCACGACACCATGTACCGGACGGCCGTGGCCCGGGAGAACGTGGCCTACAACCAGCCGCCGCACCCGAGCTTCTTCATCGGCGAGGGCATGCAGGCTCCGGCAGCACCCGCCGTCGTCTACACCGGCACACAGTAAGCGCGCACAAGAATGCCGCCCCGGACGCAGAGTCCGGGGCGGCGTTTTTCTCGGCAGGGGTCAGTGCTGGCCCAGCGAGCCGCCCAGTGGCGGCACGGCGCCCGGGCCCCGTTTGCCTTCGGGGCCGGTGGCGCCGTCGGTGGTATCGCCGTCGGTGACTCCGGCGCCGGATTCGTCCTCGTCGCTGCGCTCGGCTTCGCTGTGGGTGTCGCTTGCGGCCGTCCCGTCCGAGTCGCCCTCAAACTCGTCCGCCAGGCCGTTGGTCTGGTCGAACGGGTGGGTGGTCGGATCGAGCGTGTCCTCACTCGCCGTCGTGCCCGCACCCGCCGTGGCGCTTGCCGCCGTCGTGCCCGCACCCGCCGTGGCGTCGGGACCCTGTTTCTCGATGTACTCCTTGAACTTCTTCAAGTCCGATTCCGCCTGCCGTTCCACTACATGCAATTTGTCGCCCAGGAATTCCAGGACGCCATGGGGTTCGTATTCCAAGGTCAGGTGCAGGGATGTCTGTCCGGGTCCGGCTTCCTTGAAGTCCACCCATCCGGCGTTCTTTGCGCCCTCGACGGCGGCCCAAGCCACCGCCCGGTCCTGATCCTGCTGGACGATCTTCGCTTCCCAGTGCCGGTGTACGCCGGCGATTTCGGCCACCCATTCCAGGCGGTCGTCGCTCAGCCGGGTCACGCGCTCAACGCCGCCCATGAAACGGGGGAATTCCTCGAACTGCGTCCATTGCCGGTACGCCGTGCTGACCGGAACGTTCACCAGGATGGTCTTGTTCACCTTGGTGGTCACAATGTCCTCCTCTGATTCACTCGAAAATTTATCAGCATACTTACAATATCGAGCTTTTCGCGGCGGAGCCAGAGGTTCGTGGACAGTAACGCGATTTATCACGACGACGGCAAGCGCCCCGGGCCGTCAGGCGGCCCGAGAGCTCAGGCGGTCAGGCCGGGACCACCTTGCCGCCCTGGATCAGATACTCCAGGTGCTCGTGGATATCGGCGAGGACGGCGATATCGGCCACGGGATCGGCGTCGAGCACCAGCAGGTCGGCGTCGGCCCCTACCGAAACAACACCGATCTGCCCCTCCCGCTCCAGCAGCAGGGCCGCCGTCGTGGTTGCCGCGCGGATGGCGTCGATCGCAGGCTGGACCTTGCCCAGGAGACGGAATTGCTCGTTTTGGTGGCGGTGCATCCCGCCGAGCAGGTCCGAGCCAAACGCCATCTTCACTCCGGCTTCGTGTGCACGGCCAATCGCTTCAAGGCCACTGTTGAGGACCGAATCCACCTTGGCCCACATCTCCTCGGTAAGGCCAAAGTCCCGGCCCTCCTCCTTCAGGGCCCAGTACGTAACAAGAGTCGGAACCAGGAAAGCGTCCTTCTCCAGGAAGAGCCGCAGGCTTTCTTCGTCCAGCAGGTTGCCGTGTTCGATCGAGCGGACGCCGGCTTCCAGGGCGCGGTTGATGGCCCGCGCGGTGTAGGCGTGTGCTGCGACGTAGCGGTTTGCTGCCTCGGCTTCCTCCACGGCTGCCCGCATTTCTTCCATGGAGTACTGGGTGGAATCGATGCGGTCGGTGGGGGAGGAAACGCCGCCGGAAGCCATGATCTTGATGTGGTGCGCACCCTTGCGGATCTCGTCCCTCGCGGCAGCGCGCACGGCATCCACGCCATCGGCTACCCGGCCAATGCCGCAGCATCCGCGTCCGTTGGGGTCGTGGTCCTCACCGGGAAGCCTCATGTCACCATGGCCACCGGTCTGGCTTAGGGCATGGCCGCAGAAATGCAGTTTCGGTCCCTCAAGCAGGCCCTCTTCCTGGGCCATTGCCAGGCCGAAGTCCGCTCCGGAGAGGTCCCGGACGGTGGTGAATCCCCGCCGCAGCATCTCGCCCATGATGCGGGCGGTCTGCGCGTAGACATACGACGGCGGAGTCCAGTTGAGCGAGCGGAAGTCGGCGCTGGAGGCAACCACATGGACGTGCGCATCGATGAGTCCGGGGATGACGTACTTTCCGGCGCCGTCGATGACCTGCGCGTTGTCGGGCGCCGCGGCGTCCGGCCCCACGCTGGCGATCTTTCCGTTAATGCTTACGACGTCGGCAACTGAGTAGGTGCCTGCCTCCACATCCAGGACGCTTGCGTTGCGGATGACGAGTGAGGCGGTTTCTGGGGCGGTGCTCATTTAGACGGTGTCCTTTGCTGGGACTTCGGGGGTTGCTGGGAGGTCGCTGGGGTGGGCGGCGAAGGCTTCCAGGAGCTGTGGCCGATTGGCCTCAACAACCCCGACGGCGGTTTCCACACTCTGGTGCGTGTACTTTCCTTCGGCGTCCAACAGGGCAAGGACGCCGACGACGTTGCCTTGATGGTTGATGACTGGGATGTTGATGCAGGCCCCGCAGCCGAGTTCCTGGATCAGTTTCGAGTCCGTGAACACCTCCCGGAGCGAGGCAAGGTCCGGCGCCAGGAAGGGCTTCTTGTCTTCGATGACCGTGCCGAGCCAGCCTGGGAATATCTCAACGGTCTTCTCTGCGCCCACGGGGTAGGCCTCGGGGTGGCTGGTGTAGAGCCGGCGCAGTCCGGACCGCTGGGGGATCCATTGCAGGACCGTAAAGAGGACTGCGCCCGGGGCCTTCCGGACCTCATCGAACGTTTGTTGTAAAACGGCATCTGTTGCCACGGGTACTCCGCTCATTTCTTGATGGTTCCTACTGGCGGGTTCTCGGCCCCGGCCCCTGCATTGATGTCCTCGAGCGACTTGCCCGCTGTGGATGCGCCGAAGATGACTACACCCAGGACCCCGATCGTGAGGACGATGGTGGTCATGGTGAAGACGCCACCAAAGCCCAGGGCCACGGAGAAGATGCCAATGATGGACGGTGCGAGGATGCTGCCGATGCGGCCCACGGCGCTTGCCAGGCCGACGCCGGTTGCCCGCATCCAGGTGGGGAAGAGCTCGGGGGTGTAGGCGTACACGCCGGCGTAGGTTCCGTTCAGGAAGAAGGACAGCGTTGCTGCCGCGGCGAGGATCATGCCGGAATCGTTGGATTGGCTCAACCAGAAGGCGCTGACGGCGGACCCGGCCAAGTAGAGGGCGATGGTGTTCTTGCGGTCGATCCTGTCGCAGAGCCATGCCGCGGAGAAATAGCCGGGAATCTGGGCCAGGTAAATGATGATCGAGTATTCAAAGCTCTTGGTGATGGTGATGCCGCGGCCCACCAGCAACGTGGGAATCCAGGAGAAAAAGCCGTAGTAGGAGAAGGTGATCACGAACCAGATCAGCCAGATCACCGCGGTCCTTCGGCGCATGGCCCTGGACCACATGAACTTCAAGGCGTTCCAGATGCTGATCTTCTGTTCATGCTTGGTAATTTCTTCACGGACAGCCGGCACGGGCGGCAGTTCCTTGCCCGTCGCGTTACGCACGCTTTGCTCGAAACGCTCCACTACGTCGGTTGCTTCGGCAACGCGTCCTCGGCTCATCAGGTAACGCGGCGATTCCGGCAGGCTTCGGCGCCACCAGAGCAGCAGCAGGATCGGAACGGCCGTGACAACCTGGGCCCACCGCCAGCCGTCCTCACCCATCGGCACGATGAACCGGCCGATCAGGGCAGCACCAACAAAGCCGAAGGAGAAGAATCCCGCCAGAGTGCCGATGAACCAACCACGGCGCTTCGGCGGAATGAATTCGGACAGGAACGGTGCAATGATCACGCTTTCGGCGCCGGCCCCCAGTCCTGCAAAGATCCGTGCAATCAGGAAGACCTCGAAGTTCGGGGCCATGGCTGCGATGACGGACATCAGGCAGTAGAAGGCCAAAGCCCAGAGCATGACCTTCTTCCGGCCAAACCTGTCGCCCAACCAGCCCGAGAGGATGGCGCCGAAGAAGAAGCCGAAGGGAGCGGCGGAGCCAACCAGCCCCAGGCTGGCATTGCTGAGGCCCCACAATTCCTGGATGCGGGGCAGCAGGAAGGCGACCACGGCGCCGTCCATGCCATCGAACGAGTAGCCAAGACCTCCAATGAGAAGAAGCTTGTAGTGTGGTCGACTGAGAGCCAGGCGATCCAAGCGTGCTGTGAGAGACATGGTGATTCCTGCCAAGTGGGCCAAGTTGTACATTTTGGGGAATATGCACAAGTCTGTGCAGATGTGATGTATTGAAGGTACGGCGAAAGTGTGAGGTAGGTCAATAGGTGGAAGAAGATTTCGACTCGTCGACGTTGACCGAGTGGCTGGACAGCCGCGTCCAGGGCCGTAAGCTTGCGGCCCGGCAGATGCAGGTGGTGGGCATCCTCCGCTCCCAACCGCGGCTCGCCTCCTACGGTTCGGTCAGTGACATCGCCGTGGCGGCTGCATCGAACGCTTCAACGGTGACCCGAACCGCGCAGACACTGGGCTTCAAAGGATGGTCGGACTTCCAATTCGAACTGCGGTCGCGTTTCCTGGCTTCACTGAGCGCAGTGGAGGTCGCCGCGGAACACAACGGGCACATCAGCAGCCCTGCTGCAGCGGCAGTCTCCACGGATCGGGCCAACCTGGCCCACTTCGAGCGCACGCTCAACGCGGATACGGTCCACGAGATCGCAAAGGCCATTGCCGGCGCACGCCAAACGTTCATTGTTGCCGCCGGCAGCTACGCCATCCCCGGAAAAGCGCTGGAGCACAACGCCATCATTGCCGGTTACAACGTCCGGCTCCTTGACGCCGACGTCGCTGCCCTGACCAACGCTATTGCACGGCTTGGTGCAGACGACCTTGTGATCGCCATCAGTCTCTGGCGGGTCTACGACAGCACCATGCGGGCCGTGGAAATCGCGCATTCCATCGGGGCGCCGGTAGTTTCGATCACGGACAGCGCGGGATCGCCCGTTGCGGTCAACGCGGCACACAGGATTGTTGTGCCTACCGAAGGAGCCGGGTTCTTCCCTTCACTGACCGGTGCCGTGTCCGCAGTCCAGGCCATCGCCGTCGAACTTGCCTCCCTGGACAAGGAGCGGTCCAACCAAAACATCGCCGCATCCGAGCGAACCTGGGACCAGATGCGGATCATGCACCCGCGCTCCAGCTCCTAGGGGCGCGAAGAAGCCGCACCGTAACCACCCCTTCCCCGCACCGTCTCTCACGTAACGGCCCCTTCAGGCCGACCCTCTCGCAGCCGATGAGAGAGCGCTGCCGGGAAGGGGTGGTTTCGTGAGAGAGGGTCGGGTGTGGGGTGGGCGGGACTTACGACGCCGGGGCCTCCACGGGCGCTTCGGTCACGGCCGGCAGGTGCTCGCCGATGAGGGCCAGGCTTTGGATGGCCGCCAAGCCGAACTGTGCGGCGTCGTTCGTGGAAACCGTGGGAGCCTCATCCACCGGTAACAGCACGAAGGGTGGCTGGATCTTCCGCAGCGTGAACGCCTCTGCATGGTTCAGGTTCTCGCCCCCGATGCTGAAGCTGTCCCACGCCGCCGCAGCCAACTCCGGGGAACCCATCCGGGCCGCGGCGTAGGCGGTGATCCGGCTGTGGGCCTGCGTCAGGTAGATTCCGGCCAAAGGTTGACCAACCTCCGAGGCCTGGGTGGAAGGCGAAGCCAGGAACAACCGGCAGTACTGCATCCAGGCCTTCTCGAAAGCCGGAGCAGGAACCAGGCTGATCAGTTCGCTGCAGATTTCCACCAAACCGAACACGGCGCTGAGGTGGGAAACGCTGATGGCTTCGCGTCCGACGTCGAACCTTCCCGCATCCAGGTCGTAGAGTGCCTCGCCGGTCAGGAAGCCGTACTTGAGCGAGCCAATGTCGGCCATGGTGCCCAGGAGCCGGTCGCGGGAGCGGGGGTTGCTGGTGCGTTCCCAGTCGGTGAGCCAGGTGGCCGCAAGTGAGCCCCAGTCCGTTCCCAGCCCCACCCCCAAGGCGCCGCGGTCCGGGCGGTAAGTATCGGCGTCGGGCCTGACTTTGCGGACGGGGTCCAGGCCGAGGAAATTCTGGTCGCTGTCCACGAGTTCGGTGAGAAGGTCTCCGGTCCGTTCGTCGGCCGTGAGGTAGTAGTAGAAGCGCCGATACGCGGGGTTGCTGATGCGCAATTGCTTGGCGCTGCAGCCCCAGTGCTGCACGTTGTGCCGGGAGCCGAGCCCGCGCCATGGGCCGGAGTGGTACACGTCCACCTCGCCCGTGTGGCGGGTCAGGGCCTCGGCGAAGCGGAACACGTCCGCCCGGCCCGAGCGGAGGTACATGTACCAAAGCCACAGATCGGGGGAGAGCTCCGAATTGTCCCAGGCATAACCGCCTACGTCGTAGCGCCAAACGTGCCTGTCGGAATCGTAGGTGTGCATGACATCGCCGTAGTTCCAGAACCCGTACCAGCGGCGTTGTTCCTGTTGGCCCACGTAGAAGTCGAACAGGAAGTCCAGCTTGTCTTCGAGTTCGGCGCGGGCGGGGGTGCTGCGGTCCACGGGGGCCCAGTCCCCGAAGACGCCGGCCGCGTGGAGGTACTCCGGGGAAGGCTGGAGGACCGGCGGAACGGATGCCGCGGCAGCGTCGGCGGCGAGGCTTTCGGTGCTGGGCGTGGAGTCATAGGCGAAGAGCGTCAACTCATGGGTCCGTGCGATTCCCGCAGGATTTCCGAAGCCCGGCTCGTAGTCCTCGTAGGTGATCTCCAAGCCCTCAAGCTGCTCCTCGAAGGTGTCCTGCCCCAGGCCATCGTGGTAGAAACGCAGGTCCATGGGCTGCGCTTCGGGGGAGTAGAGCCAAGCCGTCATTGTGGCCTGCTCCCTGGCGGCGTCCCGGATGTCCAGCTGCCCGGGGTGTGACTGCCAAAAATCCCGCACTCCAACCCCGAAACCGCCGCGCAGATCGCTCAGGGAGCAGAAACCGGCTGCGCGCGTGCCTCCGGAAATGCCCACCCAGCCGTGCCCGGACGCAGTGCGTTTCCGGAGCTCGAAACCGTCGGCGGACAACTGCGTGAGCGTGTAGTCGTTCCACAAGGGAATGAGGTGCAGCCTTTCCGACACTTCCGGATTCCACTCCGGCAGGGGCGGCGTTGGCCGCCCGGCGAGCTGGGCGTTCCGCACAGCTTCGCCCGGGTCCCGCCGCAGTCCGGTCAGCCCTCGAACAGCTTCCACCAGGAACCCGCCGTCGGCACCGGCAATGCGTACGTGCCGGTCGTGCAGCCCGCTGGCCAGGGGGACCGTAAACCGAACACCGAGCCCGGCCAGGAAGTCCTGCCCGGCATCGCCATCCCACACGAACGAGTGCATCATCCGCACGTTCCGGGCACCCGCATGGAACGTGAAGCGCACAGTAAACGGCAACCATTCCCGCGAGCCGGAATCAGCAGTGTGCACGCCATCCAGGCGCACCACCGCGCGGATGGGGCCACCCTGTTCGACGGTCACTGAGCGGACGTACCCCGTAAATCCGTCGCGGACAGTGGCGCCGGAGCCCTCAATCACGCCACCCTGCAGGAGGCTCACCAGCCGCGCGTCCGACGCAACCACCGAACCATTGCGGGACAGGCACCGGAACAAGGACGGCCCACTCCGGGGAATCACCATTTCCAGGGTTCCGGTGCCGACGTTGACCGTGTCCACTGTTTCGGTGACGGTCACCTGGGGTGGGCGTACGACGGCGGCTGCCGGACCGCCGTCGTGCGTTTGCGTTGCGTTGGAATCGCCGGAGCCGAACCGGACGGTGTACGCGGACGCAGGCTGGTCCGTTGCCGCGATGGCGAGCCCGGCCCACTTCAGCGTTCCGTCCGGCCACGTCGCGAGGGGCCAGGCCTGGGCAGGGACGCGGGCTCCCTCATGGTCTTCCACCGATACCGTCGAGACATCCTGGGCCGTGCCCCGGGGGAAGGGCATCCCCCACGTGGCGCCACCGCTGAGGATGGCCGGGGGATCGCCATCGATCCACGTGACAGGGGCGTGCTGAGTCATGGAAAATTCACCTCAAGAGTCTGGGAAAACGCTTTCTTTGTGACGTTTCAAAAAACCTACCCCGGTTGCGATGCAGGCCGCAAGGGGGCGACGCTTTCCTACGTGAGGGCCACCGTGGAGCCGGCCAACGCCTGAGGACCCTACCCGCGCCAAAGAAAAGCCGACGACGGCGGGAGCCACCCGCCGTCGCCGGCGTTATCGTTTAAGTCCCGGCCGCCTCTCGAAACGGACGTGAGTCATGGCGCGACTGATCATCATGGGCCCTCCCGGCTCAGGCAAAGGTACGCAGGCTGAGCACATTGCGCGGCATTTCGGCGTCCCGGCGATCTCCACCGGCGACCTCTTCCGGGCGCACGTCCGCGACGGAACGGAACTCGGTGCCGAGGCCGGCCGGTACATGGACCGCGGCGAGTTCGTCCCGGACCACGTCACCACCGCCATGCTTCGCGGGCGCCTGGAAAACAACGACGCCGGTGCGGGCTTCTTGCTGGACGGCTACCCGAGGACCGTGGTGCAGATTGGGGCCCTGGATGAGTTGCTGGCCGCGCGGCAGCAGGCGCTGGAGGTTGTTCTGGCCCTCACGGTGTCTGACGGCGAACTTGTGGAGCGGATGCTGCGGCGCGCCCGCGAACAAGGGCGCAGCGATGACACTGAGGCAGTCATCCAGCGCCGTCTGGAACTGTACCGGGACGAGACGCAGCCCGTCATCACGGCATATTCGCAGCGCGGGATCCTGCTTACAGTGGATGGCTCAGGCGACAGGGAAACGATCACGACGTCTGCGATCTCGGCGGTGGAGTCGATGCTCGCCCGTAGGTAATTCTCCAATTCCCGGATTTGGCCCATGGGAAATAACGTACCCTTTTGAAGGGTATTTTTTAATAAACGTACGTTTTTGCCCTATATTGGATACACAAAGGCCGGGATAATTTTCCTTGGTATGACTTGGCTGAATATCAGATATTTCTCGAGAATGGCAACTTTAGTTTTTTCCATCGCATATTGTTGACGATGTTTGAGTGTCTTTTTAGGCTGCGGAAATAATCTTTCCGAGCCAAAAGGAATATTCATGTCTCACTTATCGGGGTCTATCGCCATGCCCGGCGACACCCTCAGCCCGCCCGGCAACAAGCCTTCCTCCGTGCCGCCCAAGCCGGGCAGGCCGGGCTTCCTGGGCAATTTCGGCGCCGACCTTCCTGCCTCGCTGGTGGTCTTCCTCGTAGCCCTTCCGCTGTCCCTTGGCATCGCGGCCGCATCCGGCGCGCCGATCATGGCGGGCCTCATCGCCGCGGCCGTGGGCGGCATCATCGCCGGCAGCCTCGGGGGATCCGTCCTTCAGGTGAGTGGCCCCGCCGCTGGCCTGACGGTCGTCGTCGCCGGTTTGGTCCAGGAGTTCGGCTGGCAGGTGACATGCGCCATCACCGCCGCTGCCGGCGTCGTGCAGTTGCTGATGGGCCTCAGCCGCCTGGGCCGCGCCGCGCTGGCCGTGTCGCCGGTGGTGGTCAAGGCAATGCTCGCCGGCATCGGGATCACCATCATCCTGCAGCAGCTCCACGTTCTGCTGGGCGGCAAGGCGGCCGGCTCTGCGGTGGAGAACCTCTTGACCCTTCCTTCCGCCGTTGCCGGAATGAAGTTGGATTCGGCCCTGCTGGGCATCGCGGTGGTGGGAATCCTGATGCTGTGGAAATTTGTCCCGGCCGCGGTGCGCAAGGTGCCGGCCCAGTTGGTGGCCGTTGTGCTGGTTACGGCTGTGTCCGTTGCTGCTGCCCCGGGCGTGGAGCGCATCAGCTTCAGTGGTTCCATCTTCGACGCGATCGCGTTGCCAAAGCTGCCCGAGGGCAATTGGGGCTCCGTGGCCATGGCCGTCGTGACGGTCGCTTTGATTGCCAGCATCGAATCCTTGCTGTCCGCAGTGGCGGTAGACAAGATGCACGGCGGGACACCCACCAACCTCAACCGGGAGCTGGTGGGGCAAGGCTCGGCCAACGTGGTCTCCGGCCTGCTGGGCGGTTTACCTGTGACGGGGGTGATCGTGCGCAGTGCCACGAACGTGGAGGCCGGCGCCAAAACGCGCGCTTCCGCCGTCCTGCATGGCGCATGGGTGCTGGTGTTCTCCGCCTTGTTCGCCGGACTTATCCAGCTGATCCCGTTGTCCGTGTTGGCGGGTCTGTTGTTGGTGATCGGTGCCAAGCTGGTCAAGGTGGCCGATATCAAGACCAGCCTCCGGACCGGAGATCTCCTGGTTTATGGCGTGACGTTGCTGTGCGTGGTGGTGTTGAACCTGCTTGAAGGCGTGATCATCGGATTGGCCGTTGCCGCGCTGGCTGTGCTGTGGCGTGTGCTGCGGGCCCAGATCCATGCCCATTCGCCTGCTTCGCCGGGGACCACTTGGCGTGTGACCATTGCCGGTTCCTGCAGCTTCTTCGCGTTGCCCCATCTGAACCGTGTCCTGCACGCCGTTCCCGAGGGCCAGGACGTGGTGGTGGACCTGAACGCCGACTACCTGGACCATGCCTTCCGTGAAGCCTTGGTGGCGTGGCGGGCGCAGCGGGAGAACGCCGGCGCCGCAGTGACCTTCGAGGAGCATGGAACCACGGCTTTCGCGGATGCTGCCCACAGTGCTCCGCAGCGGCAGGATCCGCGGGAATTCCCGCTACCGCCGCGCACGTCCTGGCAGTCGTTGGAAGCCGCCGGGCAAACGGACGACGACGGTCAGCCGCCCTTGCGTTCGATCCTCCTGGGCATCGACAAGTACCACCGTCGCCACGCCGACAAGGTCCGGCCCTTGGTGCAGGATCTGACGGATGGCCAGAATCCCGACACGTTGTTTGTTGCCTGCGTGGACTCGCGGGTCAATCCGAACCTCATCACCAGCAGCGGTCCCGGTGACCTGCTGACGCTGCGGAATATCGGCAACGTGGTGTGCAGCGATGACCGCGATGCGTCCATCGATTCGACCCTGACGTTCGCGGTGAAGGCCTTGTCCGTGGATTCGATCGTGGTTTGCGGGCACTCCAATTGCGGCGCGATGAAGGCCGTGCTGGCAGATGCCGAGGGTTCGGCGCCGGCTTTGGGTTCGGGTTTCGATACCTGGCTGGAGCACGCCCGGCCCAGCTACCAAGCGCTGCAGGCCGATCACCCGGTGGGCCTGGCGGCTGCCGCAGCAGGGTTCAGCCGGCTGGACCAGCTCAGCATGGTCAACGTCGCCCTCCAGTTGGCCAAGCTGGAAGAGCACCATGCCACCGGGCCGGCTTTGGTTTCGGGGGACGTGCAGGCAACAGGCTTGTTCTTCGACATCTGCACGGCGCGGGTGGTCCTGGTGACGCCGGAGGGGATTGAACAGCTGGATCCGAGCATGGCCCTGCGCTGACCGCGTGCCGCTGCCACCCACTTTGGGGCGAACAGGCCCCGACACTCCGTGAGCTTCGGCGTGTCGGGGCCTTGGCTTGCCCAAAGTAGGTCGTGGCGGCACGCAGGCCGGGGCTCCGAGGGCCATGCCGTCAGGCCGGCTCGGCCACCACAGGGACGTCGTGGGCCAGCGAACGGAGGTACGCGGCGAATCCTTGTGGCGCCCGGGCGTGTGTCCGGCCCGAGGTGATCACGCGGATCGAGTCCGTGGCCAGGACGTTGTGTCCGAGCCGCCTCAGCCGCTCGGCCAGGAGACGGTCCTCATGGGCGCGAACGGCGGGGAAGCCCCCGGCCTGGAGGTACGCCGAGGCCCGGACTCCGAAGTTGGCGCCGTAGATGTGCGGGTGGTCTTCGTGAAAGGGATGCAATTCGCGCCACCGGCGCAGGATGTTCGGGTCCACATCTCCGGGGTCGGGCTCGACGGTTCCCAGGATGGCGTCGGCACCCTTGTTGGCAAGCTCCATCTGCCGGAGGAGCCAGCTTGCCGGGACTGTCGAGTCGGCGTCCGTATTGGCAAGCCATACGGTTTCGCGTTCCAAAGGTGCTTGTTCGAGGGCTGTTGCGATGCCAATTGCCCGGCTTGCCCCCGTGCTGCGCAGCCGGACCTCGACCACGGAGAACCTCGGATCCGCCGCCGTGAATGCAGCCGCGATCCGGGCCGAGCCGTCAGTGCAGCTGTCCAGCATCACCGTGACACTAGCGGCCACTCCGGGCAGATGGCGCTGAAGCACGTCGACGGCATGTCGAAGCGAAGCGACCGCGCGTCCCAAGTGCTGCTCTTCATTGTGCGCTGGAACAACCACGGCCACGTGACGGATTGCGGCTGGGCCGGGCATGTTCCCGGGGACGCAGCGATCATGGCCCACGCCCTGCTGCCGGCCCATGGTTTGCTGGCCACACCGGTCCGTCATGCTGGGCCATCCGGTGCGACGAGAACTTCAAGCAGGAAGTCCTTCTCGCGATACAAGCCCCGGCTCGGCCAGTCGAGTTGCTCTCGGGCCATCGCGTGGACCGTCTCGCCATCCAGTTGCCAGCCCGAGATCGGATGCCGCCAGTGGCACAGGAGCAGTGTTCCCCCGGGGTTGGTGGTGGCTTTGACATGTTGCAGGAGCCCGGCCAGTTCTTCCGGGGCCACGTAATAGCCCATCTCCGAGACCACCACCAGGTCGAAGCTGCCCTCCGGCCATTCCACCGGGACGGTCATCTGCTGGGTTCGGGCGTGCGGCGAGCCGGCAAGGCGTTCCACGGCGTGGGCCAGGGCTTTGCTGCTGGCATCGACGGCGAGGAAGCGCTCGCAACGGCCGGCCAGCTCTACGCTGAGGGTCCCGATGGAACAGCCGATTTCCAAGCAGGAGCCGTAGTTTTCCTCCGGAAGCGCAGCAAGGGTCAAGGCCCGCTTCCGGCGCTCGTACCAACTGGTGGCGTAATTCCAGGGGTCATCCTCGCGCGCATGCACCGCGTCGAAGATCTTTTCGGCGTCGCCGGCCTTGTTGGGCCCGGCAAGCGGTGGATGCCAGGCGAACGTCTCCCAAGACCGCGAAAAGTGTTCAAGGAACGTCTCCGAGAGAAGGGTTTCGTCTCCCGGCTGCGCGGAGAGTGGCTCCACTTGCGAAGCGTGCGCCAACATCGCCTGGGCCTTGGCTTCCCCTTCGGCCGGCGTCAGGGATACGCGGGTCCATGAAGTCCAGGCGGCGTCGTCCGGGCCAGCCCACAGCCAGTACCAGATGGGGTATTCCAGCAGGCCATGGCCATCCTCGGCGGCAACGTCGGCCGCTACGGATCCCAAGGCGTCGTGGTCCGTGTGCCCATCGGCACGGTACGGCGCAACAATTACCACGCGCCCAGCCGAAGCCCCGGATTCCTCGATCGCCTCCCGCACACCCTCGGCGATTCGCTCCCGCTGTGCAGCCAACTGACCGTCGGCCAGTTCCAAAAACCGCCACGTCGCAGCAGGAGCCAGCCCGGACACGGCCGTCCCGAACTCTGCGAGCCGGACAGCGGCAAGCCGTTCCGCCGTCGTCGTGGGTGAATCCGGGTGCGACGCCTCGCCGGCCGTGCACAACAGCACGTGTATCGATGCGCCCGCAGCGTGCAGTTTGGCCAGGAGGCCGCCGGCGCCGAGCGATTCGTCGTCGGGATGTGCGGCCAGCACCACGAACGTCATGGCAGCGAGCTCGTCGGCGCCGAGCGGGAGTTCGGGGAGCGTGCGCAGGCCGCTGGTCGCCCACGCAGCCTCGGACGTGCCGGTGTCCGTGTGGGAGAAGGTCACCATTCGCGGTCTCCCTTCAGTGCCAGGGAACCGAGCTGGGCATCGTCGCGCATCGCGTGATGCTGCCGGACGTAGAGGGCCAAATCCGCCATCCGCTTTGCGTAGCCTTCGTCGAAGGCCAGAGGTCCGGGCCCCAGGTTCTGGGTCACCAGGGCCTGGATACGTTCGACGGCGGCCGCTACCGTTCCGCGGGTCCGCTGGGCTTCGCTCCACGCACTTGGGCTTTCGCTGGATGGGTCGGCGTCGATCCGTTCCGCGGTCCGGGCAAGGAGCGCGGTGGCCGACGCGATGAGCCGATCGATTTCGCCGAGGTGGGCCAGCGCAATCTGGTCGGTTTCCCGGCCGTTGTCCGCAGCCTTGGCCAGCGAATCTGTGAAATGCCGGGCCAACGAGATGGCGCCACCCAGCCAGCAGGCCGCTACTCCGATGCCGCCCCACGCGAAACCGGGCCGTTGGTGGTACCAACCGGGGCCTTGCAGGATCGTCGCGGGGACGTGGTTGAAGTGGACGGTCCCGCTGGGGATTTCCCGGAGGCCTCGGCTGGTCCATTCCGGTGCCTCGCACGTGACGCCGTGCTGTTGCAGGTTGACGGCGAACGCTGCCCGCCCTTGCTCCGCCGGAAGGTGCGCCGTGATGACCGCGCCGTCCAGGAGTCCCGCGAGCGAGCACCATGGTTTGGAGCCATGGAGCACGTAGTTTCCGGCGTCGTCACGGGTGGCCTCCAACCTCGTTCCGGGGCCTTCTGCCGCGAAAACTCCCCATGCTCCCTCAGGCTCGGAGTGTCCGGCCTGGGCAAGGATGTGTGTGGCATCGACGTGGGGTTCCAGGATCCGTGCCGCTGCCACATCCACGGCGGCGACGGATGCGAGGAGTTCCCAGAGTTTGACCGTACTGCCTTGGCCGGGGTGGGGTGCTGTCTGGCCAATGTCCTTGGCGATTTCGAGGAGCGCAGGAACGTCGCCAACCAGTTCGCCCACCGCTTCGAGGACGGGATGGAGAGCTTGAAGCTGGGCCGGCTCCGAGCTGATGCGGACGGGCTGGATATCGCCCATGGACTGCCTCCAAACTGTCGATCCGTTTGGCTCCAACCTACCCTAAGTAGCCTTAGCTTTTGTTCGCAGTGAATTCGTGGACACCACTAACGATCCGCACCCCCGGGAAAGTTCCCCTTTATCGCCATGTGAAGCGGCCTATTCACAACTTTTGTCAAACGTGTCACATGCACTTGTCACTGAGTATGACAACTTTTCTACGCTGGGGGAGTCCACCTTTCCGAGCCAAGGAGAATCCCGTGCCCCAGGCATCCAAGACAGCGAACGACGCCCACAGCCCGCCCAGCACCAAGCCAAGCCACAAGCCAACCACGCCCAGCTTCCTCAGCAACCTCGGGGCGGACCTCCCCGCATCGTTGGTCGTCTTCCTCGTAGCCCTCCCGCTTTCCCTGGGCATCGCCGCCGCGTCGGGGGCTCCCATCATGGCCGGCCTCATCGCTGCCGCAGTCGGCGGCATCGTGGCCGGCACCCTTGGGGGATCCGTCCTCCAGGTGAGCGGCCCCGCGGCCGGCCTGACCGTCGTCGTCGCCGGTCTGGTTGCCGAGTTCGGCTGGCAGGTGACGTGCGCGATTACCGCTGCTGCCGGCGTCGTGCAGTTGTTGCTTGGCCTGAGCCGCGTGGGGAGGGCCGCGCTGGCAGTGTCGCCGGTGGTGGTCAAGGCCATGCTTGCCGGCATCGGCATCACGATCATCCTGCAGCAGGTTCACGTGTTGCTGGGTGGGCAGGCGGCTGGTTCTGCCGTCGAGAACCTTGCCGGGCTGCCTGCTGCCATCACGAATGTCGAGCTGCATTCCGCCCTGCTTGGAATCTCGGTGGTCGCCATCCTGCTTGGCTGGAAGTACCTTCCCTCAGCCGTGCGTAAGATTCCCGGCCCGCTGGCCGCCGTCGTGGCTGTGACGGCTGCGTCCGTGGCGGTTGCTCCCGGTGTTGAGCGCATCAGCTTCAGCGGATCGATTTTCGATGCCATTGCGTTGCCGAGCCTTCCCGAAGGCAACTGGCGTGGTGCCGTCATGGCCGTGATCACCGTGGCCCTGATTGCGAGCATCGAGTCGTTGCTCTCCGCCGTTGCCGTAGACAAGATGCACACGGGTACGCGGACCAACCTCAACCGCGAACTGGTGGGCCAGGGTTCGGCCAATGTGGTGTCCGGGATGCTCGGGGGCCTGCCGGTGACCGGCGTAATCGTCCGCAGCGCCACCAACGTGGAGGCCGGCGCCAAGAGCCGATCGTCCGCGATCCTGCATGGTGTGTGGGTGCTGGTGTTCTCCGCTTTGTTCGCCGGGCTCATCCAGTTGATTCCGCTGTCCGTGCTGGCCGGCTTGCTCCTGGTGATCGGTGCGAAGCTGGTGAAGATTGCGGATATCAAGACCAGTCTGCGCACCGGGGACTTCCTGGTCTATGGCGTGACGTTGGTCTGCGTGGTGGTGCTGGACCTGCTCGAGGGCGTGATCATCGGCCTTGCGCTGGCCGCCGTGTGCGTGCTGTGGCGGGTACTGCGCGCTCAAATTCAGGTGCATTCGCCGGGTCTGGCCGGGACGCCATGGCGGGTCACGGTGGCGGGGTCTTGCAGTTTCTTCGCCTTGCCGCGGCTCAACCGGGTGCTTCACGCAGTCCCCGAAAGCCAGGACGTAGTGGTGGAGCTCAACGCCGACTACCTGGATCACGCGTTCCGCGAAGCCCTTGTTGCCTGGCAAACCCAGCACCGGACCACGGGGGCAACCGTCACCATCGAGGAACACGGAACCACCGCCTTCACCGACGCTGCCAACAACGCGCCTCAGCGGCAGGATCTCCGGGAGTTCCCGCTGCCGCCCCGGGCCTCATGGCATTCGGCTTTCGAGGAAGCGGACGACGACGGCGACGGTCACCCGCCGCTGCGGTCCATCCTCCTGGGCATCGACAAGTACCATCGCCGCCACGCGGACAAGGTCCGGCCCCTGGTCCAGGACCTCACGGACGGACAGAACCCGGACACCCTCTTTGTGGCGTGCGTTGATTCCAGGGTGAACCCGAACCTGATCACCAGCAGCGGACCTGGGGACCTTTTGACACTGCGGAACATCGGCAATGTGGTGTGCAGTGATGACCATGATGCCTCGATCGATTCGACGCTGACTTTTGCGGTAAAAGCGCTCTCGGTTGACTCGATCGTGGTGTGCGGGCACTCCAATTGCGGGGCGATGAAGGCTGTCCTGGCCGATGCCGAGGGAACTGCTCCGGCCTTGGGTTCCGGCTTCGATACGTGGCTGGAGCACGCCCGGCCCAGCTACCGGGCGTTATTGGACAACCATCCCGTGGCCTTGGCTGCGGCGGCTGCCGGTTTCAGCCGCCTGGACCAGCTCAGCATGGTCAACGTCGCCGTCCAGCTTGGGAAGCTTGGGGAGCACCCCGTGACAGGACCTGCGATGACCCGCGGCGAGGTCCAGGCGACCGGGCTGTTCTACGACATCTGCACGGCCCGGGTGGTCCTGGTGACCCCCGAGGGGATTGAGCAACTGGATCCAAGCATGGCCGTTCGCTAAGCCGGCGTACCGCCACCACCCACTTTCAACAAAGGAAGGCCCCGACACGCCGTCCACCCCGGCGTGTCGGGGCCTTCCTCTGCCCAAAGCAGGTGGTGGCGGCACGGGTGTTTGGTGGCAGCGCCTTGGGGAATACTGGAAAGAAGGCCACGATTCCGGCAAAAGGACGATTCGTGAGAGGCGGTGGAGCCGTGGACAACGAGGGCAGCAGGCGTCGTTTGGAACGCGCCGCCGAACTTCGGGCCGGCCGCAGTACCGCCAGCAGCGCCCAGGAACGCGCCGAGCTCGACGCCGATGATGCACTCCGTGAGAAGCGCCGAAAGGTCAACGAGGCCGCCCGCGCCGACTACCTCGTCCGCGAAGCCATGGCCCAGGGCAAGTTCGACAACCTCGAATACGCAGGCAAACCCATTCCCGGCCTCGGCAAGGGCTACGATCCCGACTGGTGGGTCAAAGGGCTGATCCAGCGCGAACAGATTAGTGGCTTGGGACCACCGGCTATCCTCCTGCGCATCGAGGACGCCGAGCTGGACTCAAAGCTGGACCAGTACATCATGGAGAAACAGGTCCGCGAGACGCTCGAGGATTTCAACAAGCGGGTAATCGAGGCACGCCGCCAGTTGCAGGGCGGCCCGCCGGTCATCACCAAGCGCCGGGACGTGGACGCTGAGATCACCCGTTGGCGGGAACGGCGGGCTGCGGCCGCCCCGCCTGAAACCGAGCCCGAACCGCCGTCGAAACGCAATTGGTGGCAGCGCCTCTGGAACGGCGACGGCCCAACTAAGTAGCAGCAGAGCGCGTTTAGACCTCTCTAAACGCGCTCAGCTGCGACCTACTTGGGTGGGGACCGCAAAACAGCGGACGACGGCGGCACTTGAGTACCGCCGTCGTCGGCTGTTTTGTGGGGAGGCTAAGCGAAGCTGTCTTCCTTCGCAGGCCCGGCGGCGGGGGCAGCCTCGGGCTTCCGCTTGATGAGCGAGGACAAGTGCGCCTGCTGCTGGCGGAAGTGTCCGTGCGCGGTGAGGCCGAATTCGTAGGCGGACTCCGCGTGCTGGGTGAGGTCGACGCCGGTGACCTCGTGTTCGTGGGTGACGCGGAAGCCGATGGTCTTGTGGATTGCCCGGCCGATCACCAGTGTGCCCAAACCGGAAAGCAGGATCGTGACCACCACTGCGACGATCTGTGCGATCAGCTGCTGGGGTCCGCCGCCGTAGAGGAGGCCGCCGCCAACGCCGTCCTGGGGGAGGGCGATGAAGCCGAGGGACAGGGTGCCGATGACGCCGGCGCCGAAGTGCACTCCCACGACGTCGAGGGAGTCGTCGAATCCGAACTTGTACTTGAGGTCAACGAACACTGCGCAAGCGGCGCCGGCCACCAAGCCAAGGCAGAGTGCGGCGAGCGGGCTGATGTTCGCGCAGGAGGGCGTGATGGCCACCAATCCGGCAACGACGCCGGACGCGGCACCCAGGGAGGTGGGGTGGCCGTGGCGGATTTTCTCGGTAACCAACCAGCTGAGCATGGCCGCCGCGGGCGTAACCAGGGTGTTGATCCAGATGAGGCCGGCCTGCGCCGCGGTGGTTGCTGCGCCGCCGTTGAAACCGAACCAGCCGAACCACAGGATAGCCGCGCCGATCATGATGAACGGGACGTTGTGCGGGCGGTGGTTGGGGTCCTTGGCGAATCCGTGACGCTTTCCCACGATCAATGCGAGGACAAAAGCTGCGGTTCCGGAACTGACCTCAACCACTGCACCGCCGGCGAAGTCGATCACCTGGCCGAAGATGTCCGTCAGGGCGCCGCCCGCGCTCATCAGGCCGCCACCCCAGATCATGTAGGCGAGTGGGCAGTACACCACGGTGACCCAGATCGGCACGAAGACTGCCCAGGCGCCGAACTTGGCGCGGTCGGCGATGGCTCCGCTGATGAGGGCCACGGTGATGATGGCGAACGTCGCGGCGAAGCCGGCCTTGATGAGGTCGGGGGTGCCCACCAGATCCTGCAGGCCGACGTGCGCGAATGGGTTGCCGAACAGGCCGAGGATGCCGTCGCCCGTGGTCATCGAGTAGCCCCAGAGGACCCACACCACGCCGACGATGCCGGCCGAGATGAAGCTCATCATGATCATGTTCAGGGCCGCCTTGGCACGGGTCATGCCCCCGTAGAACAGGCCGAGGCCCGGGGTCATGAAAAGCACCATTGCCGATGACAACATCAGCCAGACGTTTTGCGCAGAGATCTCCACCTGCGTTTCCCTTCTGATCAAGCCTGTCCGTGACGGGCCTGTAGTCGGCCCTCGCATCCCCTCGATCAATACTCGGTGAGCTATGTTTCCGACTCAGAAGGGCTAAGTTGCAGGAAAGTTACAGAAATCGGGCGTGCGTGAAGATCGCGTGACTGGCATGTTTCGGCGATGTTAACGGCGCTTCTCGCGACCCCCTGCCGGGTATCCACCACGGCGGCTGGCGACGATGATGGCCAGGGCCACCGCCGTGGCAAGGGCAGCAGCCAGCGGCACCAACTGGGCGCCGAGCACGGTGAGCGCCAGCGCCCCGTACACGGCACCCACGGCGATGCCCACTTGGATGGTCACCACAGTGAGTCCGTTGGCAGCGTCCTTGTGCTCGCCGCCGGCCCGGAGGATCGCGGCCTGGTTGTAAATGCCCATGGCCCCAAAGGACACGCCCCACAGGACCATGAGTGCGAACATGCCCACCGTCGTGGTGCCCAGCACCGGCAACAGCGCGAACGCCAGGAGCAGAAGTCCGACGGCGGCAATCACCGAACGCCGCGGGTGGGAATCGGCAGTCAGGCCCGCAATCCAGATGCCCAGCAAACCGGAAACTCCTACCACGGACAGGGACACACCCGTGAGGGTTTCTGGCAATCCGGAGGCAAGCAGGAATGGGGCAATGTAGGTGAACAACGTGAAATGAGCCAGCAACAACAAAGGCCAGGCCGTGGCTACGGCGATGACCCCGGGCAACTTCAAAGCTGCACGGATGGAGGGTGCCTTGTGGTTTCCGGGATCGTGGGCGCCGGGGAGCAGCCACAGGGCGAGGAGCGCGAGCAGCACGCCCACTCCGGCCAGGACCACAAACGATGCCCGCCAGGTCATAAGCGTCCCCATCAGTGTGCCGATCGGGGCGCCGACGGCCAAGGCAATGCTGGTGCCACTGAACACGACGGCCATGGACTTGCCCACGGAATGCGCAGGGACGATGCGGGCCACGTAGGGTGCCATGCTGGACCAGAGCATGCCGTGGGCGATTCCGCCCAGCAACCGCGCCACGATGGCCACAGGCAAGGTGGGGCTTAGTGCCAGCAGGACGTTGCTGAGCGCGAAGGCCAGCACCGTCCCGATCAGGAGGGTCTTCCGGGGTACGCGTCCACCCAGGAGCCGGGACAAGGGCAGTGCAGTGAAAACGATGATCGCCGCGTAGGCAGCGGTCAGGGAGCCCACGGCAGATTCGTCGACGCCGAGGTCCCGGCTGATCTGGGGCAGCAGGCCCGAGGGGAGAAGTTCGGTTGTCACGGCGGTGAATCCGGCAGCGGCGAGCACCAGCAGACCGCCCCACGGGATCTTCGCAGGGCGCTGGCTGCGTGGGGCTGTGCGGGGTGTCACCTCTTCCGGCGAGGTGGCTTGCTGGGTTTCGACCGCGACAGGGTCCTGGTTCAAAAAGGGCTCCTTTGGGATGAATCACGCTTCGGGGCGTTAGCGCGAACAAATACTAACGCTACGCAATATCCGGCGTCGGAGGGAGTGTCTGTCAGAACCACCTTTTACTTGGAATGTCCGGGCACTCTCCCGCAAACTGGGCCTGTGAAGCCGTTCCTCCTGCTGGCGACCCGGGCCGAAGATGCTGCCGCCGACGACGAATACCAGGCCTACCTGCGCTACTGCGGGCTGGATGAGCCGGATCTTGTCCGTGTCAGGCTGGAGGCAGGACCCATGCCTGCCATTGACCTGGCCGATTATTCCGGCGTGATCGTTGGCGGAAGTCCTTACACGTCCAGCGATCCTGTGGAGGAAAAGAGCGCAGCCCAACGTCGGGTGGAGGCGGAACTCTCGAGCCTCCTGGACCGCATCGTGGAGCTGGACTTTCCGTTCCTCGGAGCTTGCTACGGCGTGGGAACCCTGGGCGTCCACCAAGGCGCCACGATTGATCGTCGTTTCGGCGAACCCGTGGGGCCCACGGAGATCAAGCTGACCGCCGAAGGCGAGCGTGATCCGCTGCTCGCCGGGTTGCCGCATACCTTCGAAGCGTTCGTGGGGCACAAGGAGGCCTGCAGCAAATTACCTGGCCACGCCACCCTCCTGGCCAGCTCTGCCGCGTGCCCTGTGCACATGTTCCGCATCAAGAACAATCTCTACGCCACGCAGTTCCACCCTGAGCTGGACGTGGACGGCTTGGTCACCCGTATCGGCATCTACAAGGACGCCGGGTACTTCCCACCCCACCAGGCCGATGAGCTCATCGAAACAGCCCGCTCAGCTTCGGTGACAGAGCCCATGAGCGTGCTCAGGAACTTCACGGAGCGCTACGCCCGCTAACGCCCCGTTGTGAGGCCTGCTTTGCGTGCTATGCGCGGGGGATGAGGCGCAGAGCAGGCCCCGCAACGTGGGTGCTGAATGTTGTGAGGCCTGCTTTGCGCGCTAAGCGCGGGGAATGAGGCGTAGAGCGGGCCCCGCAACGCCACCGCACGACGGCGGCAGGTCGCCGTCGTGCGTCAACTCGCCGTAGCGGACGCTCGCGTGAGCCTACTGCCCCGTCAGTCGGGGAACCGCAGGCGCCGTGGTGATGGGCGCCGGAGCCGGTGGTGGGGCCGGTGCGTTGAAGGCGCCGCTGGGGTAGAGGGCCGTGGCTTCCATCATGTAGTTGGCCCACTGCGGGCCGGCGATCATGTAGCCATCCAAGGACTTGTAGAACTTGCCGTTGATGGTGACGTTCTGCCCGGCGCGCTGTTGTCCCGCCGTCGTGTCCCCGAAGAACGAAGCCGTGGCGAGCCGGGTGGTGTAACCGGCCACCCAGGTGGCCCCGTTGTTGTTGGACGTGCCTGTCTTGGCCGCCACAGGTACCTGGTTTTGCACCTTCGGGTTGATGTACACGCCCGAGCCCATCTTCAACACATCCTGCAGCACCGACGTCACGCCCCTCGCCACTGCTGGCTTCACGGCGTCGCGGCACTCGGTCCTCTGGGCGTCGTACTGCCGGCCTTGGGAATCGGTGATGTCGGAGATGGCAATGGGTTTGCAGTAGGTGCCGTCGTTGGCGAAGGTCGCGTAGGCGCTCGCGAGGACCAAGGGTGCAACGCCGATGGAGCCCAACAGGTTGCCGATCTGGTGCATGTTCACGGGCGCGTTGTCCAAGCCACTGTGCAGGCCAACCGTGTCCACCATTCGCTGGATGCCACAGAAGTCCAGCTGCGCGGCTGTCGCAAAGGTTGCTGTGTTGATGGAGTTGTAGAGGCCGTAGTTGATGGGCATGGGGCGGTAGTAGCCGGCGTCGTTGTTCTGCAGGTCATCGTCGGCTCCGAGGTTTTGGGCCTTTTGTGCCGAGCTGTAGCCGCCCAGGACCCGGCCGCAACTGTCACGCCACGGGAAACCGACCGGGTAGACCCTTCGGGAGGCATCCACGACGGCGGTGGGATTCTTTCCTTCGTTGAGCCACTCTGCGTAAATGAAGGGCTTCATGGTGGAACCGGGCTGGAATCCACCGGCGCCGTTGAGGTCGTAGCCATTCTCGTCCTTGGCATCGACGTTGAAGTTCAGTTGGGTATCGAACTTGCCGGGCTCGGGAACGAACACCGTGTTCTGGGCCATGGCCAGGATCCTGCCGCTGCCGGGCTCAACGGTGGTCATCGCGGCACCCCATTTATCCGGGTTGTCTCCGGCGGAGGCATCCACCTGGGCCTGGGCCGCAGCCTGCAGCCGGCTGTCGAGGGTGGTCTTGATGGTGAGCCCGCCGCGGTACAGCAGGCGCTCGCGGTCGGCAAGGGTGGCGCCGTAGGTCTCGTTGTTGAGGATGAGGTGGGAGACGTAGTCGCAGAAGTAGGTGGCGATCACGGCCCCGGCGCAGCCCTGGAAGGACGGTGTGATCTTCAGTTCCACGGGAGTGGCCACGGCGGCATCATGGTCCGGCTGGTTGATGACGTGCTGCTCCAGCATCCGGTCCAGCACCAGGTTGCGACGTGCGATGGCGGCGTTCGGGTCCACGGTGGGGTCGTAAATACTGGGGCCGTTGACCAGGCCGGCCAGCATGGCGGCTTGCGGAAGGTTCAGGTCCTTCGCTGAAGTGCTGAAGAAGTATCGGGAGGCAGCCTCGATCCCGTAGGCGTTGCGGTTGAAGAACACGATGTTGAGGTAGCCCTCGAGGATCTGGTCCTTGCTGAACCGCTTCTCCAATTCCAGGGCCAGCTTGATTTCGCGGAGTTTGTCGCCCATGGTCTTCTGTCCGCTGAGCACCACATCCTCGGGCCTGCCCTGGGACAGCCGGGATTCGTTGAGGACGTTGGTGACGTACTGCTGGGTCAGCGTCGAAGCCCCTTGGCGGGTGCCTTTGGTGAGGTTGGACGTCAGGGCCCGCATGATGCCCTGCGCGTCCACGCCGGCGTGCTGGTAGAAGCGGTTGTCCTCAATGGCAACGATTGCCTGCCGGATGAACGGCGACATCTGGTCCAGCGGAACCTTGACGCGGTTCTCGGCGTAGAAGGTGGCGATGGGCGTTCCGTCGGAGGCCACCACGGTGCTGGACAGGGAAGGGGAACTGACGTCGAGTTGGCTGGGGAGGCTCTCGTAGAAGCCGATGGACCCACCCACTGTGGTGCTCGTGAACGCAACCACCGGCACCACCAGGCCGGAGATCAACACGCCACAGAGGAAGCTGATGAAGAAGAACCCAAAGAGCCTGAACAGGAACCTGCCCAAACCGATGCGTTGACCCTTGTTCCGTGCCATTTTCCTGCCGTTCCGTCCGGATTCCTGGCTGAAAAGTAGCTACAGAATACGTCCGGTCCGGCCATCGATCCATGGCAGGGGCGCCGAAACAAGGTCCCAATAAGGACTCAATCCAGCGGCAGCGTCACCCTCACACTGGTGCCCTGTCCAAGTTCGGATTCGATGTCCACTGTCCCTCCGGCGTCGTGCACTGCCAGGGACATGAGCAGCAGGCCGAAGCCGTGGCGGCGGCCACTCGGGGCGGCATGGATCTCGAAGCCGTTGCCGTCGTCGGAAACCGTGAGCTGGATGCCGTGGTAAACCGCGTTGAGCCGGATGGTGAGCTGGCCGGCGTCCGCGTAGTTGAGGGTGTTGCTGAACGTCTCCTGCGCCACGTGGTAGAGGAGGCCAGCGGATGCCGAGGAGATCTCGATGCCGTGGTGGGGGATTTCCCAATGGACTTCAACGCCGGAGCGCCGGAGTGGTTCGGCCAGCCGGTCGATGCACCCGGCAACACCCAGCGCGTGGAAATCCACGGGGTGCTGGTCCTGGATGATGCCTTTCACGGCCATCACGTCTGTTTGAGCTTCTGCCTGTTCCATTTCTTCCCCCACGTCATTGTGTCCTGCTGGTTGTTCGTAGCCGCTGCCCCTCGGTATGGGCTTCGCCTGAATCCAGAGTCACGCTGCTACATCAAGGAACAGGTCCGTTTTGCTCAATTTCCCATCAAGTTTGCGGGGCAGGCTTGCGCCGCCCAGGCACCTCACGCGCCCCCACCCAACAGCGCCCGACGGCGGCACTTGCGTACCGCCGTCGGGCGCTGTTTTCGTGTCCCGGACTAGCGGCGTCCTCCCGGTCCCTGTGCCTGGGTGTACTGGCCTGCGGTGACCGTGCCCATGGACTCGGCGCCGTCGATGGAGCCCGACGTCAGTCCGGCCTGGGCGTCGGCGCTGCCTCCCGTATAGACCGTGTAGCTCTGGCCGTCCACGATCGCCGGGGACGAGTACACCAACGAAGCAACGCTCTTGGTGGTCACGAACGTCGCCACTACCTTGCCGGATGAATCGACGATGTGGATGGCCGTCCCGGCGGCAACGGACGAGTTGAAGGTCAGCTGCACCCCGGACTGCGTTGAGGTGGTCCCCGGGGTCACCGCCATGCCCGCACTGCCCGAGGCCGCGACGGTGCCGCCGGTGACGGTGAGGTCTCCGTTCACGTCCAATGCTCCGTTGCCGTCGTTGGTGGGCCCGTTGACCACGATGGTTCCGCCGGAGATGGTGGCGCTGCCGTTGGAGTCCAGGCCGTCGCCTTCGGAGCTGATGGTCAGTGTTCCGCCGGAAACATCCACGGTGTAGTCGCCCACTTCCTGGGATCCTCCGCCCATGCCGCCGCCGGGACCGCCCATGCCGCCCGTGTCACCGGAGGTGGCGGCCGAACCGCCCGCCGCATTCACGCCGTCGTCGTTGGACGTGACCGTGGTGCCGCCTCCGGAGATCACGATGTGTTGGGCTTCAAGTCCTTCCTCGGACTTGGCCACGGTGACGGTTCCGCCGGAAACGGTGAGTGTGTTGTACGCCTTGACCCCGTCATCGCCGGCATTGACCGTCAAGGATCCGCCGCTGACCAGGAGCCAGCCGCGGCCTTGGTCGGTGTCGTTGTCTGATTTCACGCCGTCGTCGCCGGCCGTGACGGTGTAGGTCCCGTCCAGCAGGGCCGTGTAGTCCTTGCCCCGGATGCCGTCGTCGGCGGCATCCACGGTGACGTTGCCCGAAGCCAGGACCAAGCCGTCCTTGGACACGATGCCGTCCTTGTACTTCCCGTTGACACTGAGCGAGCCGGGGCCGGCAATGGTCAGGTCGGCCATGGAGTAGAGGGCGGCATTGGCTGCGTCCTCGCCCTGGTCGGCGTAGGTGGAGGCGTCCGTCAGGGTGTTGTTGGTGCCGTCCTGCAGGTACAGGATTGCCTCGTCGGCGCTTTGCACCACGAACGGCGAGCCTGTTGAGTTGGCCAACTCCACGCCGTCGAGGATGATCCGCACGGTGTCTGAATCGCCGGCGGCCACCACGATCCTGCCGTCGGTCAATGAGCCGCTCAAGCGGTGGGTGCCGGCCGCACTGATGGTCACGGTATTGCCGTCCACAGCGACTCCTGTGGAGGACGACGACGTCACTTTACTGCCGCCGTCGGACAAGCTGACCGCAATCTCGGACGCAGCGTCCCATGTGAGGTCATCGCTGTCGAAGTGGGTGTCCTCGGAGATGGTGGACGCACTGACCACCTGCTGCGTGGACGAGGTGGAGGTGGTGCCGGTGGATGAGGTTGCGGCGGACGAGCAGCCGGCCAGCGAAACAGCAAGGGCGACGGCGGCAACGGAAAGGTACGTACGGAGGGAGCGCATGGTGTGTTCCTAGGGTTCGAGGGGGTCAGTTGGCGGGCCGCAGGGGCAGCCGGCGCCGAAGGGTCTGGTTCCAGCGGTTGGCCGGGAGTTCGGGGTGGAGGGCTGCCATGCCGGTGGCGAATTTGGAGATCCGGCAGGGACGGACGCCGTGGGCCCACAAGTGCCTGTCCAGCGGGCCGGGGGCGGAGCCGGACTTCGTCTCCACCACCACGGCGTTGTCCAGCACCCAGGGTTGGCCGTCCGGGCGTTGCCACGTGACATCCGCATCGATGGTCGCGCGGCTGCCTGACTCCGGAAGGTACAGCGTGATGCGGTGGTAGGCGGTGGACAGGACGGGTTCCATGGGGCCGAACTCCACGTCCCCGATTGCCGCGGCCAGTGTTTCGTTGACGTAGGCCACGCCTTCGTCGGTGAGCCGGTCACGATCGCCCGGTTCGTAGGGGATCCGTTCCTTCACGGTGGCTTCGCGGGCTCCTTCGGTCTTGACTTCCAGGAAACTCACGGCGCTGTCCACATACGTGCGCGTCCGGACCTTGAACCGCCGGCGCCTGCCGTACGCGGCCATCAGGTAGCTGTCCAGGTCCGGGGTGTCGAAGTAGACGGAGTCGTAGGCGAACGTGCGGCTGCCTTCCATCTCGAGCACCCGGGCCTCGGTGGTGAAGCCGGCAAAAATCAGGCGTGCGGTGGCCGAGGGGACCAGGTACTTGCGGTCCACCCGGGTCAGCAGCGCGGCTTCGGTGGTGAGTTCTTCGAGCCCGACGGCGGGAAGCTGGCTGAGGTGCGGGATGACCGGAGCTGTGTTCGGGCTGCTCATGCGACACCTGCCGGGGTGTGCTGAGCGGTTTCCGGGAGTGCTGAACCCGGGAGTTCCCGCGGTGCGGGGGCCAGCGCGCCGGATGGCCTGTCGAAGCCGAGCTGTGCGTTGGCGTCAACGTGCCGTGCCTGGCCGGGCCTGACGGCGTAGCGGACATCCACGATCGTCTTGTCATTGACCAGGTCCAGCTCCTGGATGGTGGCCGAGTGGACGGTGCCGTTGAGGACCTCCTCCAACCGTGCAGTGAGTTGGTTCTCGTCGCTGATGGCCCGGTCCAGGACCACGGTTTGGTGGCGGTAAGCGGGAAGGACGGCCGGGTTGTCGCCGATGAACATCACCAGCAGCACCAGGCCCATAAGGGACAGGGTGAGCCACAGGGGTTCGACACCGATGCCGGCGATCAAACCCAAAGCAAGGGCCGAGAAGTAATAAGCCACCTCGTGCTGGGCCAGTTCCGTGGACCGGAGCCGGATGATCGACAGGACACCGAAGAGCCCCAACCCCAGTCCAACGCCGGCCGCGGAACCGGACAGGGCCGTGGCTACTGCGAGGACTCCCACGTTCATGCCGAGGTAGGAGACCACCAGGTCACGGCGCCGGTGGCGGCGGAGGTAGAGGGCCAGTGTGAGGACAGTGATGGCGATGAGGTCCGCCGCTATGAGGATGATGGTGTTCATCGGATTCTCCGGAATCTGTTGGTGGGCTGGTTTCCACGATTCCCGGTGGTGCTGTGCTGAAACTGTGCCGGGACCAAGGCGGAGATATGACTTTCGACGGCGGCGGTGCGGCTTGCGCTCGTGGGTGCCGTTGGCGCGGTCCGGACCCTGCCCGCAAAGAGGAAGCGCTGTTGGACGGCGTAGCTCACGCCGAGCAGCGTCAGCTCCGTGGCGAGCTTGGCCGGCAGCTCGGGCACAGCGAGGGATGTCAGCGACCACATGATGGCGTAGTTGGCCGTGAGCAGGACCAGCACCAAAGCCATGTAGCCGGTGATCGCGGAACGGAGGGTTTTTTCCCGGCCGTGTTCAAAGACCAGGCTGCGGTTCACCATGAAGTTCACGGCTGCGCTGAGGGCCCTGGCTCCAACCACCGCCAGCAGGAGGGAATCTGTCAGCGCCGTCAGCAGCAGGAACATCACCGTGTCCACGAGGAACGCCGAGAACGATGATCCCAGGAACTTCAGCAAGGGCGCGTAGATCCGGACCGAGTCGGCCACGGGCCTGAAATGGGATCCCGAGTTGTGGTCCAGGTAGACGGTGGCGATCTCCACGGTGTCTATCCCGTAGCCCGCCTGCTTGGCTTCAAGCAGCAGGTTGAGTTCGTACTCGTAACGTTGGCCGCGGACGGTCAGCAGCCACGGAATCATGTCCGCCCGGTAGGCCCGGAGTCCTGTCTGCGTGTCCGGGACGCTTTGCCCCGTGGCCAGCTTGAACAGCCAGCGCGTCACGGTGTTGCCGAACTTGCTCCTCGCAGGAACATCGCCGCCGAATGAACGGCAGCCCAGGACCATCGAAGCCGTCACGCCCCGGACCCGGTCCGCGACAGCAAGGATGTCCGCCACTCCGTGTTGCCCGTCGCCGTCCGCACACACCACGTCGTGGCCGGGGAACCGTTGCGCGATGAACGCGAAGCCGCTCTTGAGGGCGCCCCCCTTTCCGCCGTTCACTGCGTAACCGAGCACATGGCACCCAAGCCGGGTGACGGCGTCGAACGTGTCCTGGAAGGTGGGACCGGAACCGTCGTCAACCACCACGATGGTGATCCATGGATCGGCTTCCCGGAGGTTGCTGACAAGGGAAATGAGCTGCTGGTCAGGCTCGTAGGCCGGTATCAGGATGATCATGGCTACTGGGCGATGTAGAGGATGTCCGAGGTGCCGCGCTCTTTGTTTTGGCCGAGCGGGTTGTTCACCAGGGATCCGTTGAAGTACATGGTGGAGGAACCGCCGCCGTCGATGTTGTACGCGGTGGTGGCGCCCAGGTCCTTCATGATCTGGGCCAGGCCGGTCATGGTGACGCCGGCGGAGTAGCCGGGGCTGCGGCCATCCACCACCACGAACACCAAGTGGTTTTGGTCGATCACCCCGACTGCCGTGCGTGGCTGCTCACCCTGGATGGAGTGGTTGCCGAAGTTCGTGTCCACCTCCACGTCCTCGATCCCCGAGGCGATCCCGCCGTTGTCCAGCAGGGACGGGCCGAAGGAGAGCGTGTTCCACACGCCATCGGCGATGAGCTGGTCCGCGGTGGTGGTGGTCTCGTCGTACACCTTCACGGTGCCGTCCTTGTAGAACGCCAGGCCCTGCCGCGCCCCCTCGTCGCGGTACACCACTCCGTTCCGGATCACGATTCCCGTGTCCCGGAAACCGTAGTAGTCGCCGTTGATCGCGAAGACCGCATTGTTGTCGGCGGCGATGTCCGAGGTGTTTTCGGTGATGTTCTCCCCGAACGTGTCCTGCGCGAACGCCGACTTCAGCGTGGTTGCGTCATCGAGTACGACGTCGGCAACGTAGTAGGTCACGGTGCTGTCGCCGCTGCCGGTGGTCACCTTGGAGATGGTGACGCCGGTGCCGCCGTTGGTGTAGGTGGTATCCGTGACGGTCGCGCTCGCCGAAGTGTCCGACGTCGTGGTGGTGCCCGCCTGCGCGGCCTCGTATTCCGACACGTTGGTGATCTGTGCGTGCGGGATGACGAAGCGGTCCAGTGCCCAGGCGGCGGCCCCTCCCGCAGAGAGAGTGACCGCCAGGACAGCGGAGACGACGGCGCGCCGGGTCCGGCTGCCCTTACGGTGTTGGGTCTGTGGAGGAGTCATGCCTCTTTTCTACGGAGGCAGGCTACGCCGGAGGTTTGCTGGGCTTATGCGCGGGCTGTGAAGGTTACTTCTTGGCTGTGAAAGTTTTGCCAGCGCAGGTGTCAGCGCCCGCGGTCTGCCCGCAGCGCCGCCTCTTCGATCCGGTAGCGGTGGGCGGCCAATTCCTCGGAATTCCGCACAGGAATGTTGGGATCGTTCGGCCGCTGCCCCGCCTGGCCGTCGATAAATTCCCGGATGATGTCGGCGTGGCCTGCGTGCCGGGCTGTCTCGACGCACATATGCACCAAAATTTGGTGCAGGGTCACGTGCTTCTTTTCTTCGGACCACCACGGCACCACGCCGGGGGCGTCCAGTGGCAGTTCCTCGATGGTGGCGTCGCTGTGCTTGGCAGAGAAGTGGTGCAGTTCGATGATGTCCTGCCTGCTTTCGTTCGCCGGAACCCACATGTCGGCATCCGGCTCGGCATTGTCCTCGTACCAGGGGAGATCTTTGCCGTGGGGCCGACCAAAAGTCTCCCCGAAGTACCCAAGTTCCACGCTGGCCACATGCTTCACCAGCCCCAGCAGGTTGGTTCCCGTGGGAGTCATCGGCCGGCGGGCATCGTATTCGCTGAGGCCCTCTACTTTGCCGAGCAGGTCCGCCCGGCGGGTCCGGAGGTAAGTGAGCAACGTCGCTTTGGCATCCATGGGAGCACTCTACCGATGGCCACTGACAGGGGGCCGCAGGTTCGCCGGAACCCTGTACTGCTTTATTCCTCCCTTCCACGTCGCGTTGACTTCTTCGCAAGCCAATGGCGGACCCGGCGAAAGGCGCTGAACCTGTCCAGCCATGAGTGTTAGGAGCAATTCCTTGTCACTTCAATTTCCCCGCCGGACCCTGCTCCAGGGCGCCGGCGCATTGTCCCTCGCGGCCGTCGTCAGCTCGATGTTCGCGCAGAACGCCTGGGCCGAAACCGGACCGGGCACCGCGGAGTTCGCAGCGCTGCGAAACCGTTGGGTGGACCAGATCACGGGCCGCACTGTGATCCAGGCGGGCGATCCGGACTTCGCCAAAGCCGTCACAGCCCTGAACAACAAAGCCGCTGACTCCCTGGCAAAAATCAACCGGGCTCCAGGCCGAACCTCGGTGTTCACGGACTTGTCCTTCGCCAAGGACCCGGATGTGGTCACCACCTACACGCGGTTGTCACAGCTGGCCACCGCCTGGGCAACTCCCACCTCGGCAGTGTTCGGAGACGCTGCGGTGCTCGCCGACATCAAGGCCGGACTCGCCGACGCCAACACCCTCTGCTACAACGACACCCGGGAAGAGTTCGGCAACTGGTGGTCTTGGGAAATCGGCGTGCCCCGGGCCCTCGCGGATGCCATGGTGCTGCTCCATTCCGAGCTCTCCGCAGCCGAGATACAGGCCTACTCCGCGGCGATCGACCACTTTGTGCCCGACCCTTGGCTGCAGTTCCCGCCCAAGCGGGGCAAGATCACCTCGGTCGGTGCCAACCGGGTGGACCTCTGCCAGGGCATCATTATCCGGTCCCTGGCCGGAGAGGACACCGCGAAACTGCAGCACGCCGTTGCCGGGCTCAGCCAGGTGTGGCAGTACGTGACCAGCGGGGACGGCATCTTCCACGACGGTTCCTTCATCCAGCACAGCACCACTCCCTACACGGGTTCCTATGGCGTAGTCCTGCTCACCGGACTGTCCAAGTTGTTCTCGCTCCTTGGGGGCTCGGCATTCGAGGTCAGTGACCCCTCCCGCAGCATCTTCTTCGACGCCGTGGAGGGCTCGTTTGCGCCGGTGATGATCAACGGTGCCATGGCGGATTCCGTCCGCGGAAGGAGCATCAGCCGGGAGGCCAATACTGGATACGACCTCGGGGCCTCGGCGATTGAGGCAATCCTGCTCTTGGCCCGTGCCATGGATGCAGGCACGGCTGCCCGATGGCGGGGGCTTTGCGCCGGCTGGATTACCCGCAACACCTACCGTCCCATGCTTTCAGGAGCGAGCGTGCCAAGGACTGCCCTGGTCAAAGAGGTGCTGGCCAGCGGCATCGCGCCAGTTGCCGAGACGATGGGACACCGGCTCTTCCCCGCCATGGACCGCACCATGCACCGCGGGAAGGGGTGGGCTTTGTCCATCGCCATGTCCAGCAACCGCATTGCCTGGTACGAATGCGGCAACGGAGAGAACAACCGCGGCTATCACACGGGCTCCGGCATGACCTACTTCTACACGTCCGATCTGGGCCAGTACGACGACGGCTTCTGGGCCACCGTCAATTACAACCGCCTGCCCGGAACCACCGTGGACACCACTGCCTTGCCGGACAAGGTTGAGGGTGAGTGGGGTGCCGCAGTTCCGGCGAATGAATGGAGCGGCGCCACAGCCCTGGGCGAGGTGGCCGCCGTCGGGCAACACCTGGTGGGTCCGGGCCGGACTGGCCTGTCCGCGAGGAAGTCCTGGTTCGTCAGCGATGAGGTGACCGTGTGCCTTGGTGCGGACATCAAGACAGCAAGCGGCGCACGCGTGGAAAGCATCGTCGACCACCGCAGTCTCCACCAAGGGAACAATACGTTCACGACGGCGGCAGGCACCGTCGCTGCCTCGGCGGGCAGCCCTGAGGTGCTGGGCGGTGGGCGCTGGGTTCACCTGGAAGGATTTGGCGGCTACGCCCTCCTGGACGATTCACCCCTCCACGTGCTCCGCGAAACCCGCTCCGGCAGCTGGTCCGGGGTCAATATCAACGGCAGCACCGCCGTCCAGCAGAGGAACTTTGCCACGCTGTATATCGACCATGGTGCGGGACCCTCCGCCGGCAACTACGCGTATGTGGTTGCGCCGGGAGCGTCGGTGGGGTCCACGCAGAAGCTGCTTGAGGGCAACAAGTACAGGGTGATCCGCAACGATGCCACGGCGCAGTCGGTGGAGTTCAAGACGGAGAAGACCACTGCGGCAACGTTCTGGAAGCCCGGAACGGCAGACGATCTGGGCGCATCCGGACCTGCGTGCATCGTGTACTCAAGGCACGGGAACGAGCTGGACTTGGCAGTCAGTGAACCGACCCAGAAAGCTTCCAGCCTCACGGTGACGCTGCCCGAGGGGACGTGGACCACTGTGCTGGAAGGAGAGGGCACACTGGCGACGGACGGGGACGGCAAGAGCACCCTGACCGTCCAAACGGCAGGGCTCGGCGGACAGACGGTTACCTTCAAACTCCGCCGCTGATTCCTCCCGTTGTGGGGTCTGCTTTGCGCCCTACATCGGGCCCAAAGAGCGCCGAGCGGGCCCCACAACCCAGTTCCCCATCGTTGTGGGGCCTGCTTTGCGCCCTATTTCGCACGCAAAGAGCGCAGTGCGGGCCTCACAACGCCTTTGATCCGCAGGAATCCCGGACCACTATTCGTGGCCGCAGCCTGATTTGGTACAGCGGGCACGCGTCCCCTTCGGTCAGCCGCCGCAGCAGCACATCTGCTGCCATGACCCCCAGCCGGTGTTTGGCCGGCGAAACAGCGGTGAGGGGGATCCGCGCGAGGTCGGCCATTTCGTCGTCGTAAGAGACCAGGGCAAGATCCTCCGGCACCCGGATCCCGTGCCGTGAGGCGGCACCTTCCAGCAAGGCAGCTTCCCTGTCACCGAATACCAACGCGGCGGTTGCACCACTGCCGGCCAACAGTTGGAACATGTGCTCGGCTTGGTCGGCCTCCCACTCGGGCTTCGTCGCGCTGAAGGCCATGCCCGCGCCGGCCGCGACTGCCAGCGGCCCTCCGGCAAGACCCAGCGCCGCCATCGCTGCCGAGTATCCCGCAATCACAGCCGCCTGGGTTGGATTGCTGCTGCGTGCGGCTTCGTTGGCCCGCGTGAGCAGCCCAATCTTCCGGTGACCCAAACGGTGCAGGTGCATCACGGCGTCGTACGCTCCGCCTTGGTGATCCGAGCAGACGTGCTCTGTCAGGTCTCCCGGGCCCAAGTCGTCCAGGCTCCGCTCAAGGAGTACAACCGGCACCGGCAGGGCCATGAGTTCGGCGGCCCTCGCCTGGGGATTGTCCAGGCCGGTCAGCGTCGGCACCAGGATGAGGCCATCCACGCCTGCATCCAGGAGGAATTGGATGCTCGCGTTCTCGCGGGTGAAGTCGTAGTGGTAGGTGGAGAGTTGGAGGCTCGCGCCGTGGGCCGAGAGGTGCTCCTCGATTCCTTGCAGCACGCGCGGGTAATAAAGTTGTGTGTCCGGCAAAAGGACGCCGATCACAAACCGTGAGCGCTTCTGCGTCCTCTGGGGTGCCGCGACGAAACTGCCCGCACCCTGCCGCCTGACCACCAGTCCCTTGCCCACCAGGTCCTCGAAGGCACGCCGCACGGTGGTGAGGGAGAGCCCCGTCTCCGTAGCGAGCTGCTGCTCGGTTGGAAGCTTGGTGCCCACAGCCCAGGTCCCGGCGATGATGTCGCGGCGGAGGTCATCGCTCAAGTCCTGGAATTTGAGGTTGGCCTTGGCGGTGTCGCGAAGGGCGGCGTTGCCGGTCTGATGGGATCCGGTTTTCCTCTTGGGCATGATGCAGCTCCACATGTGGATGAACGATTCCTCTCTATCTTGCACCCGCAGTTAGGGAGTATTCAGGTAGTAATCCCCGAATAATGCCAATGCTCCTTGATTCCTCGCTTGCACGCCGCATAGCAATGAAGCGTGTCCAACAAGAAGCCAAACATCCTTTTCATCCTGAGCGACGACCAAGGCGCGTGGGCCCTGGGGGCCGCAGGAAACCCCGACATCCACACTCCGCACCTGGACGCGCTCGCCGCCCGTGGCACACGCCTGGAGAACTTCTTCTGTGTTTCTCCGGTCTGCTCTCCGGCACGGGCGAGCCTGATGACCGGGGACATCCCCTCGCGCCACGGAGTCCACGACTACCTGGCAGGCGTCGAAACAGGACAGGGAGCCGTCGACTACCTGGGCGGGCAGCGTCTGTTCACGGATGACCTTGCAGCCGCAGGCTATCGTCTGGGGCTGTCCGGGAAGTGGCACCTCGGCGCCAACGATGTTCCGCGCTCCGGTTTCACGCACTGGTATGCGTTGGAAGGCGGCGGCAGCCCGTACCACCGGTCCACGATGTACAGGTCCGACGCCGGCACCAGCCACCGGGAACTGGTCACCGATTACCTGACGGACGTCATCACGAACGACGCTTTGGGCTTCATCGATGAAGCATCCCGGGGCGCTGAGCCGTTTTTCCTCGCCCTGAACTACACGGCACCCCACAAACCGTGGAAGGGCCAGCACCCGCCGGAGTTCGAGGAGCTCTACCGCGACTGCGGCTTCGAAAGTTGCCCGCAGGAAGCCACGCACCCGTGGACCCCGAGAGTGGACGGTGTACCGATCGGCGGCGAAGCGGATGTGCGGGCCGCGTTGGTGGGGTACTTCGCCGCCGTCAGTGCAATGGATGCCGGCATTGGCATGGTCCTTAGGCGGCTCGAGGAACTCGGGATCCAGGAGAACACCCTGGTGATCTTCAGCAGCGACAACGGCTTCAACTGCGGACACCACGGAATTTGGGGAAAGGGCAATGGGACGTACCCGCAGAATGTCTACGATTCCTCCATCAAGGTCCCCGCCATCCTTGCTTTGCCGGACCGGATCCGGCCCGGGGCCGTAGTGACCGGGTTGTTGTCCGCCTACGATCTCGCCGCCACCGTGCTGGAACTGGTCGGTCTGGACCCGGCGCCCTTCGAGGCCGGACCGGGACGGTCCTTCGCGGAGCTGCTGGTGGCGTCGGCGGACACTCGCGGCCGGGTAACCACCCGGAACCCCGACGACGGCGGGCGGCCCACCAGAACCGGGGAACGCGCCGTCGTAGTTTTTGACGAGTACGGACCCGTGCGGATGATCCGCAGCATGGACTGGAAGTACGTGCACCGCTATCCGCACGGCCCCCACGAGCTGTATGACCTTGCGGCCGATCCGGAGGAACGCGTCAACCTCGTGGCCCAGGGTGCCCATGCGGCACGGGTGGCTGCCATGCGAACCCAGCTCCACGAATGGTTTGAGCGCCACTCTGTGCCGGGCATGGACGGTCGATGGCTTCCTGTTGCGGGGGCCGGCCAGACTGCGCCCGTCCAGCAGGATCCGTTGGGTGCCTTCACTCCGCCCAACTGGGACGGCACGCAGGGCCGGAAGTGAACCACCGGCCCGGACGCCCCGGCGGGGTGTCCGGGCGCAGCAGGAACGTCCAGTTAGACGGCGTCGCTCAGCACACGGGCGGCATCCGTAGCCCCAACGGGATACTCCCGCGTGGTCCGCTCCAGTATTACAGCGCCGCCGGTCCGGGCAGATTCGTAGGAGGCAAGGACCACCTCCACGATGTGGCGGGCGTGGTCGATGCTGACCTTGGGCACACCGCCGTCGAGCACTTTGACGAAGTCCTGCAACTGGAGGAAGAAGCCCTCCTGGATGTCCTCGGGCCGGGGTTCCCAAGCTGTACGCGTCACGCCGTCGCTGCGGACCAGGGTCCCGTTGGCCGGGCTGCAGGAAACGGTGCCGCGTTCGCAGACGATGATGACCTCGTCCATGCGCTGGGCGGCGTCGGACACCACGGTGATGCTCACGTGGACGCCGTTGGTCAGCCTCAAGGCAATGGTGCCGTCCGTTTCCACCGGAACCCCGAAGCGCTTGAGCGTGGCTGCGTTCACTGAATCCACCTCGCCACCGCCAAACCAGATCGAGCGGTCCAGGCAATGGCCGCCGATGTTCATCAGCGCACCGCCGCCTGCCATGGCCTGGCTGAAGAACCAGTCCGGCCGGCTCCCGGGACGGTAATCGGTGGTCCGGTAATCGCGGATCATGAGGACCCGTCCCAGGTCACCGCTTGCCAGAACCCGCTCGGCGGCCAGTTTTTCCGGCAGGAAATGCTGGATCTGTCCGATCACCAAGGCCACTCCCGCCTCCCGGCAAGCCTGGATCATGAGATTGCAGTCTTCCACGGTGGTGGCCATGGGCTTTTCCACCAGCACGTGCAAACCGTGTTCTGCCGCGGCCAACACCATTTCCAGATGGAGAGCGTGCGGGGTATTGATGACCACTGCGTCCAGGCGGGCGTCGCGGAACATGGCCCGGTAGTCCTCGTAGACCGCAGCTGCCCATGGGGCTGCGACCCACGAGGCCGCTTCGGTCCGGAGGTCGCAGACAGCAGCCAACTCGACGGCGCCGATCCTGGCGGCGGATTCTGCATGGAAGTGTGCCACGGCGCCTGCGCCAATGATTCCAAGTCGTCTCAATTTCCCTCTTTAGCTCGGAGCCGGAGCGCGGGTGCCGGGAAAACGGAACGCCGCGCGCGTTTCCTCGATTGTTGGGGAGGCCGAAAAGAGGAATAAATGCCTAATCCGTCCCGGGCGGCGTGAACCAGCAGCCACTGCGACGGAAGGCCCGGGAAAGTTCCCGAATACTCATTGAATCCTGCTTTTGGGGACTGTGAGAGTCGATTCACTGAACCGCATCCGGCCGTTCCCCTCACTCGAAAGGTGATCCCCATGGGCAAAACAGCCCGTCATCTTCGCCCGCTGGCCGCCCTGTTGGGTGCAGCGCTGGCCTTGTCCACTACTGCCTGCGGCGGAGCCAATGATGCCTCCACTGCCGCTGAGGCCGTGGATCTCTCAGGCTCCATCTCGGGCCAGAGCATCAATTACTGGTCCATGTGGAAAGAAGGCGAACCCCAACAAAAGGTGATTGCCACGGCGATTGCGGATTTCGAAAAGGAAACCGGAGCCAAGGTCAGCGTCCAATGGCAGGGCCGCAGCAACACGGAGAAATTGGTTCCGGCCCTCAACACCAACAATGTCCCCGACCTGGTGGACGGAACCTACGCGAAGTTGGCCCCCGTCATCGGCGACACCGGCCAGGCGAGCCCCCTGACCTCCGTATACTCCTACACAGTGGACGGGAAAGCGGTTAATTCCCTGATCCCGGAAAAGTTCACCAGCAACGGTGCCTTCAAGGGTGAAGACGGGCAGCCTTGGATGGTGCCCTACAGCATCAGCTCCGATGGCATCTGGTTCGATGCCGCGAAGCACCCCGAACTGAAAGCGAAGCCGCCGGCAACGTGGGACGAGTTCATGGCCGTCCTGGACAAACTGAAGGCAAGTGGCGCGGCTCCCATCGCCGCGGACGGCGACATTGCCGGCTACAACTCAACGTGGTTCGTCACGGCGCTGCTCCGGCTCAAGGGGGCGGGTGGTTTCAAGGCCTTGGTCGAGGACAAATCCGGTGATGCCTGGGACGATCCCGCAGTCCTCGATGCTGCCCAAAAGGTGGAAACCCTCGTGAAGGGCGGATACCTGAACAGCGGCTACAACGCCAGCAAGTTCCCCGCCCAACAGCAACTATGGGCCAACGGCAACGCAGCCCTGATCCTGAATGGCTCGTGGACGCCCACGGAAACCGGATCCTATGCGGCACCCGGGTTTGAATACTCGTCCTTCCAGTTCCCGGCCATTGACGGCCGTCCGGCGAGCGCCCGCGTGGACTTCATCGGATTCGCTGTGCCGGCCAAGTCGCAGAACCAGGCTCCCGCGCAGCGGCTTGCGGCGTTCCTGCTGGGTGCGAAGTACCAGAACGCCCTCGGAACGGAAGCCAAGGTGCTCCCCGTCAGGCCGGACGCTCCGGTGGATCCCGCCGTCGCCTCCGTCAAGGCTGCCATCGACGCCGCCCCCGCCACGCACCTGCAGAACGACGGCGTGACCTTCCCCGGTTACATGGAGAAGGTCTTCTTCCCGAAGGATGACGAACTTTTCCTGGGCAAGTCCAGCGCCTCCGACTTCGTCGCCAAGATGAAGGCCGCGCAGATCCAGTACTGGAAGGACAACGGCTGATGTCCCTGGGCCTCAAGGAGCGCCGCGCCGGCAAAGCGGCAACGCAGCATTCCGCCTCCCGCAAGCCTGCTGCCCGAACGGCATCTGCCCGCGGAAGCCAGCCGGGAAGTTCCATCGATGTGCAGCGCAGGAAGTTGTTGATTCCTTTCGTGGGGCCCGCGTTTGTGCTGTACACGGTCCTCTTCATCGTCCCGGCGCTTGGTGCTGTGTGGATCAGCCTCCACAAGTGGGCTGGTTCGGGTCCAATGAAGTTCGTTGGCCTGGACAATTACGCCAGGATCTTCCGGGACCGGCTGTTCCTGTCCTCGTTCGGCAACACTTTGCTGCTGCTGTTCGTGGTGGGCGCGGCGATCTTCGTCCTTGCCTTTGCCATGACGCTCGTCCTCAGGGACATGGCGGGGAAGAAGATCGTCCGCAACGTCATCTTCTTCCCGCACCTCATCAACGCCCTGGTGTTTGGGGTCCTGGCGGGCTTCATCTTCAACCCGGGCGGCATGGTGAACAGCCTCCTGGCACCACTGGGAGTTACGGATCCTCCAAAGTGGCTGGCGCAGGACAACATCTTTCCACTCATCATGGTCACGCTGGTGTGCACCACCACCGGCTACTTCACCACCATCCTGATGGCCGGCGTCGACCGTATTCCGCCTTACTACTACGAGGACTGCGCCCTGGCAGGGGCCTCGGCCTTCCAGCGGCTGCGGTACGTGATCCTGCCGCTGACGTGGGACGTGTTCGGTACCTGCGCCGTGTTGTGGACCATTTCTTCAGTGAAGATCTTCGAGATCGTGTGGGTCTTTGGCGGGAGTTCCGGTGCAGGGGTGCCACCGACGCAGAGCTGGACGGCCGCCGTCTATACCTATGTCAATGCCTTCTCCGGGCAGTCGACGCCCGCATATGGGGCTGCCACAGCGTCTGCCGTGTTGTCGCTGGCGCTGATCTCCGTGCTTGTTGTCCTGCTGCGCCGGGCCATGCGCCGCGACGCGGTTGAGTTCTAAGGAAAGCCATGAGCGAATACAAACTGCTGGAACCCGCTGTTGCCACGCGCAGGCGGGAGAGGCGCGGTGTCAGCCCTGCCCTGCGCGGGGAGCGGAACATTGTCCGGGGGATTGGCGTGGGCTTGCTGTGGCTGGTGGTAGCCATCAGTATCGCAGCCCTGGTGTGGATGGTGGCGCAGGCCTTCCGGGATACCCGGGCCATCCTCGATGATCCCTGGGGTGCGCCTGCGTCCTTGGACTTTGGGAACTTCGTTCGGGCGTGGACCGTAGGGGACTTTGCTGTCGCGACGTGGAACAGCCTGCTCACCACCGTGGTTTCCTCGGTCCTCACCGTCGGCATCGCGGCGCCGTGCGCGTACTACCTGAGCAGGGTGGACAACAGGCTGACGCGTGGCCTGAGCCTGTACTTCATCTTGGGGCTCGGCATACCGGCACAGGTCATCCTGATTCCCCTGTTCGTGATGCTGAACAAGGTGTACCTCACGGACAGCATCATCGGCCTGAACCTGGTCTATATCGGCGTCTCCATGCCCTTCACGGTGTTCCTGTTGACCGCGTTCTTCCGGTCCCTTCCCCTGGAGATGGAAGAGGCCGCGGCACTGGACGGAACTACGGCCTTCGGGACGTTCTGGCGTATCACGTTGCCGTTGGCGAAGGGCGGCATCCTGACGGCGTTCATCCTGCAGGTCATCTCGCACTGGAACGAGACACTCCTTGCGCTGACTCTCCTGCAATCCACCGAGAAGTACACCTTGCCGGTGGCCCTCATTTCCTTCGTGCAGCAGCAGACGTACTCGGGTGCCGATTGGGGCGGGCTGTTCGCTGGCCTGGTCATCGTGGTGTTGCCCATGCTTGCGATCTACGTATGGTTGGGCCGCAGGTTGACGGAGGGACTGACGTTGGGGATGGGCAAATAGGCAACATAAACACCATTTTTCGGTGGTCGTCACGCATGCAGGATCGACGCCGTTACGGTTTCGAAGCAATCAGGCCAGCGACGCGGCTGTGAGCGCGCACGTGTGCTTGAACGTCCTTGTCCAGAACACTGAGCAACCAAAACAAGTCACGATGAGCCTTGCTGGCGACTTTGAGATTGGGTTCGTGGTGGGCGAGCCGATTTCTGACCTCGTTGAGTGTGCGCAGGCGGAGATAAATGTCGTGGCGGGCCACCCCCGGCAAAATGCATTCCGCAGGGCCTTGGTCCAAAGGGTGGGCTCGAATCTCGGATGCAGCAGATCGACCCAGACGCCGAAGGTCAGATCTGCAACGATCCTGCCTTCATCCACTGCTGAGATTCGCTGACCCGATGCGCTGGTAACGATCTTCGAGCGGGATTCTTCGATTCTGCGCCTCAGCCAATTGTTGGCATCGAACGCCGCTCCTGTTTTTGGATTCCTTGATGCCGTCGCCGGAAACAACTGCCGCGTAGCAGACGATGAAAGCCAGGTACCAGAGCTCTGGTGGGCATTCAATGCGCGGTGGAGGGCATTCCGGAGCGCTACTTCGAGATGAGCGAAGTCGTGGAGGAGTGCCGAGTTCAGCGCTGTGTTCCACTATGCCTGTACCCATGGGGCATAAATGGACGCGTTGGGATGCAAACCCTGTGCCTTTCCGATAAGCTCGAGGAGCAAGTTCAAGATGGCCTCTGGCAGATCCTATCTGGCACGTTACTTGGACGCTAACGTGGTCACCCCGGTATTCCGTCATTGAGCGGACCCGGGGTGTTCCCATTCCGGGGCCTGATTTCCTGTGTCAATGAACGGCGCTACCGCGGGCTGGTGTCGATGACGCAGAAGCGGTTGCCGTCAGGGTCCTCCAGGACCACGAAGTCCGGGTCTTCCGGGTAGAGGTCCCAGTCGACGTGCCCGGCGCCGAGTTCCATGAGCCGCTCGATCTCGGCGGCCTGGTCATCCGCGTACAGGTCCAGGTGGATCCGGGGGTGTTCCTGGACAGGGGTTTCGCTGAACATCAGGGCGAGTTGGGCGCCCGGACCGGAGGCCGGAACAAGGATCACCCACGTGTCATCGCCGGGCTCCCGGGGTACATAGCCCAGTGCGGCCTGCCAGAATTCCGTTGCGCGGGCTATGTCATTGACGCCCAAAACCGTGCTGCCAATGGTCAACATGTGCCCAGCGTAGTCCCTTGTTTGGGCGCTGGGCCCGGTGCCACAGTGAACCATGGCGACAGAAGGGGATGTCCGCGAGATCTGCCTGGGCCTGCCCGGCGTCACCGAACGGCCCAGTTGGGGGAAGGCCGCGTGGTTCGCCAAGACCCTCGTGGCCCGGATCTGGGAGGACGGGGTTGTCACCGTCAAGACCGATGAACGCGAGGCGCTCGCAGCCATGGAGCCGGACACCTACTTCTGGACCCCGCACCACGATCGGTCCCCAAATCTCGTTCTCATCCGCTTGAACAAGATCGAAGTGGGAGAACTCGACGAGTTGCTCCGGGAGTCGTACCGGATCGCCGGAGCACCCCGCCCAACAAACCCCAAGTAGGTCGCATTAGTGCGCGTTTTGAGAGCTCAGAACGCGCACTACTGCGACTCAGTTGGGTCGTTACACGGGCTAGACTCGGCCGCATGGGGGACAACAACACACTTGGGGAACACCACACACCGCAGCCTTCTCGGAAACTGGCCGCCGTCGTCGTGCCTTTGCTGGGCCTGATCGCCGTGGTGGTCGGGCTGATAGTGGCGTGGAGCAACAGGGATGCCGGCTTCGGTTGGTTCGCCTATGCGCCGCTGAGCAACACAACCTTCACAGGCAGTGGAGCCGCATTCGTCAGCCAAGGCACGCAGCTCGGCCTGGCAGTATCCATGGCGGGCCTGCTTATCCTCGCGTTCTGGGCCGGGCTCGCCATCGGCCGCCGCCGGTAAGCAGCCGCACCGCCAAACCGCCGACTTCGCCGGAAAACGCACGAAATCGCCGGAACGTTCCCTGCGAAAGGGCAGCGTTCCGGCGATCTCGAGCGAAAATCAGGTCAGTTTCACCTGGCGGTTCATGTCCTTGTACAACAGGTAGCGGAACTCGCCCGGCCCACCCGCGTAGCAAGCCTGCGGGCAGAAAGCACGCAGCCACATGAAGTCACCGGCCTCTACTTCCACCCAGTCGTTGTTGAGCAGGTACATGGCCTTGCCCTCAAGGACGTACAGGCCGTGCTCCATGACGTGGGTTTCCGGGAAGGGGATCACGCCGCCGGGCTGGAACGTGACGATGTTGACCTGCATGTCGTGCGCAAGGTCGCTGGAATCCGTGAAGCGCGTGGTCTTCCAGACGTCGTTGGTGTCCGGCATGGACGTCGGCTCGATGTCCTTCTCGTTGGTCACGAAGGACTTGGCCTCGTAACCCTCAAGCCGCTCGTAGGCCTTGCGGATCCAGTGGTAGGAGACGATGTCGTCGGAGACGTTCTCCACGCCCCACTCGGCGCCGGCGGCGAGGTAGGCGTAGCCACCCTCTTCGAGGTGGTGCAGTTCGCCGTCGAGGGTCAGGTTGAGCTGGCCCTTGGTCACGAAGACGACGCCTTCAACGCCGGACTCGAACTCTGCCTTGGGAGCGCCGCCGCCCGGAGCAATCTCCACGATCAGCTGCGAGAACGTGGTGGCGAAGCCGGAGATCGGACGCGCGATGATCCAGGAACGGGTGTTGGTGAAGCCCGGCAGGTTGCTGGTCACGATGTCCGTGAGGACACCCTTGGGGATCACGGTGTAGGCCTCGGTAACGATGGCCCGCTCGGTGGTCAGGTGGGTCTGCGGCGGCAAGCCACCTGTCGGGTAGTAGTAGTTGCCCATCAGTGTGTGCTCCTCATCAGTGCGAAGTTGGTTGTGCGAGCCGCGGGTGCGCCAGTGCGGTCAGCTGTGGAAGTTCGACGCCGGCAAGCGCCTTGACCTCGTCCGTCCCCACTGCGCCGCATTGGACGCCCCGGAGGACGAAGCCGGCCAGGGCCCGCGCGGTGGCAGGCTCGTCCATGACGCCGCCCTCGGTCCGCTCGACGTAGTTGCGCAGGCGCAGCGCCGCGGCCGGCAGGCCTTCGCGGTAGAAAGCGTACGACGCCGAGAAACGGCTGGGGAGCTGGGCAGCGTGGAGATCCCAACCCTGGTAGTAGCCGTTTTCCAGGGACCGGCGGACCAGTCGGCCGTGCAGCTTCCAGGCGTCCTCCACGGCGTCACCCACGGGGATGATGTTGGTGGAACCGTCGGAGAGGCGGATGCCTGTTCCGGCAACGGCGAGCTGCATGACTTCCTTGGCGAAGTCGGCCACGGGGTGTTCCATCGACTGGTACTCCGCAGAGATTCCCAAGGAGGCGCTGTAGTCGTATGTGCCGTAGTGCAGGGCGCTGATGCGGCCGGGAACCACGTGGGGAAGTTGCGCCACGGGAGAGGTTCCGTCCGCACCGAGGATGAGCTGCGGGGTCTCCACCTGCACCTCGAAGCGCAGCCGGCCTGCGGGGAGTCCGTGGACTTCCTCGAGGCGGGACACCGCGTAATCCATGGCCTGGACCTGGGCCACCGTGGTGACCTTGGGCAGGGTGAGGATCAATCCAGCGGGAAGCTCCCCAGCCTCAGCCAACGTGGACACGAACAGGTCCAACGTCCGAAGGCCCCGTGCCCGCGTCGGGGCCTCGAAGCACTTGAACCGGATGCCGATGAAGGGCGGAGTCGTTCCGGCCGCAACCGCAGCGGCAACGGCGTTGGCGGCAGCAACGACGTCGGCATCTTCTGCCTCGTCGCCGCGGTCGCCGTAGCCGTCCTCGAAGTCCAGGCGCAGGTCCTCGATGGGCTCGGAGCTGAGCTTGGAAGCAACCCGGGCCGCGACAGCGGCAGCCAGGTCAGGTTCCTGGCCCAGAAGCTGTCCCAGCTTTTCGAGTCCGCCGTGGGCCTCCGCCGTCGCGAGTGCCTGGGCGCCCCAATCGGCCGCGAAGGTGGGCGTGAAGCGGTCGGCGGGGACGTAGACGGTGTGGATCGGTTGGCGGGAACCGTCGTCGCCCGGGTAGTTGCGGTCCAGCAACTGGTCCGTGGCGGCAAGCTGGTTCTCGATCGCCGAGAGGTCAGCGGGAGTGAAGGAACCCATCAGCCCACCAGCTCATACGCGGGCGTGGTGAGGAAGTCCGTGTACTCGTCGGAGAGGCAAATGTCCTCGATCAGCTTCGATGCCGGCTCGTAGTACTTGGTGAAGTTCTCGTCGCCGAACTCGATGCGCAGGCGTTCGGTCTCTTCGCCGAGGATGCGGGTGACGAGTTCGCGGGTCACGGTGTTGCCCGTATCCGCGAGGACCGACTTGTTGCGGAGCTGCTGCCAGACCTGCGAGCGGGAGATCTCCGCAGTCGCGGCGTCTTCCATGAGGTTGTGGATGGCCACTGCGCCGCTGCCGGAGATCCAGACGCCGGTGTAGGCGACGGCCACGTACAGGTTCAGGCGAAGCCCGGCTTCGGTGACCTGGCCCTGGGCAGATGCGACGTCGATCAGCTGCTCGGCGGTGACGTTCACCTCGGGACGCTGCTTGTCGAGCTGGTTCGGGCGGTCACCGAGCACTGAATCGAACACTTCGCGACAGGTGGAAACCAAGTCCGGGTGGGCAACCCAGGAGCCGTCGAAACCGTCGTTTGCTTCGCGGGTCTTGTCTGCGCGGACCTTGTCGAAGGCTGCTGCGGTGACATCCGGCTGCTTGCGGTTGGGGATCACTGCGGCCATGCCGCCCATGGCGAAGGCGCCGCGCTTGTGGCAGGTCTTGACCAGGAGTTCGGTGTAGGCGCGCATGAACGGGGCTGTCATGGCGACGGTGGCGCGGTCCGGGAGGACGAATTCTTCGCCGGCGTCACGGAAGTACTTGATGATACTGAAGAGGTAGTCCCAGCGGCCGGCGTTGAGGCCCGAGGCGTGGTCGCGGAGTTCGAAGAGGATCTCGTCCATCTCGAACGCAGCGGGGATGGTCTCGATCAGGACCGTGGCACGGATGCTGCCCTGGGGTATGCCGAGGTAGTCCTGGGCGAAGACGAACACGTCGTTCCAGAGCCGGGCCTCGAGGTGGCTTTCCATCTTGGGCAGGTAGTAGTACGGGCCGTGGCCGTTGAGCAGGAGCTGTTTGGCGATGTGGAAGAAGTGCAGGCCGAAGTCCACCAGGCCGCCGACGGTGGGTTCGTCGTCGATCAGGAGGTGGCTTTCTTCCATGTGCCAGCCACGGGGGCGGGCCACAACAACGGCCAGGGGGGCGTCCGTACGGAGGCGGTACTCCTTGCCCTCGGGGGAGGTGTAGGCCAGGGTACCCTGGGCCGCGTCGCGGAGGTTGAGGATCGCGTCGATGACGTTGGGCCACGTGGGAGTGGAAGCGTCTTCAAGATCGGCGAGCCATACCTTGGCGCCGGAGTTCAGGGCGTTGATGGCCATCTTGGCCGGGGTGGCCGGGCCGGTCATCTCAACGCGGCGGTCCTGCAGGGCTGCCGGTGCTTCGGCAACCTTCCAGTCGCCGTCGCGGACTTCCTGGGTTTCCGGGAGGAAATCCAGGCGGCTGGTCTCGGCAACCGTCTGGCGCTTGGCCTTGCGGGCCTGGAGCAGTTCGTTGCGGGTGCCGGCGAAGCGCTTGTGCAGTTCCTCGATAAAGGCCAGGGCTTTGGGGGTGAGGATTTCCTCGGCGCGTTCGATCGGCCGGGGATCGGTGACTGTAATAGCCATGGGAGCGGATTCCTTTGTCTATAGTGCGCTGGTGCTAGCGAGCTGCGTTTGCGTGGGCTGCTGCAGCGACGGCGGCAGCCACGTCGGCGGCAACATGGGGATCGAAGACGCTGGGGATAATGTAGCTCGCGTTGAGCTCGTCGTCAGCCACGCGGTTGGCGATTGCTTCCGCGGCGGCCACGAGCATGTTCGGGGTGATGTCCGATGCTCCGGCGTCCAGCAGGCCCCGGAAGAAGCCCGGGAAGGCCAGCACATTGTTGATCTGGTTGGGGAAGTCGCTGCGGCCCGTCGCCACCACTGCTGCGTGCTTGGACGCGATGGTCGGATCGATTTCCGGAGTCGGGTTGGCCATGGCGAACACAATGGCGTCTTCTGCCATGGAGGCAACCTGCTCTTCGCCGATCACGTGCGGGGCGCTGACGCCGATGAACACGTCCGCTCCCTTGAGGGCGTCGTGGAGGCTGCCGGAGAAGCCTTCCTCGTTGGTGTTCGCGGCAATCCAGCTGCGGTGTTCGTCGTCGTACTTGTCACCCGAGTGGATGGCGCCGGAGCGGCCGGCTGCGATGATGTGCTGCGCGCCCTGGGCCTTCAGGAGCTGGATGATGGCGGAGCCGGCAGCGCCGACGCCCGAGACCACGATCTTGACCTCGGACAGCTTCTTGTCCACCACGCGCAGCGCGTTGACCAAGGCAGCGAGCGTAACGATCGCGGTGCCGTGCTGGTCGTCGTGGAAGACCGGGATGTCGAGTTCTTCGCGGAGGCGGTTCTCGATCTCGAAGCAGCGCGGGGCGGCGATGTCTTCGAGGTTGATGCCGCCGTAGACGGGGGCCATGGCCTTGGCGATCTTGATGATTTCTTCGGTGTCCTGGGTGTCCAGGCAGACCGGCCAAGCGTCAACGTTGGCGAACTGCTTGAACAGCGCAGCCTTGCCCTCCATGACCGGAAGCGCTGCAGCGGGGCCGATGTTGCCCAGGCCCAGGACGGCGGAACCGTCGGTGAGGACGGCGATCGTGTTGCGCTTGACCGTCAGGTTGCGGGCAGCGGCCGGGTCTTCTGCGATCGCCAGGCAAACACGTGCGACGCCGGGAGTGTAGGCGCGCGAGAGGTCGTCGCGGTTGCGCAGGGCTACTTTGGGGACGACCTCGAGCTTGCCACCGAGGTGCATCAGGAAGGTGCGGTCGGAGACGTGCTGGACCGTGACGCCGTCGAGGGCGTTCAGGGCATCCTTGACGCGGCCTGCGTGGGCATCGTCGGTGGTGTTGCAGGTGACGTCCACGACGATGGTCTCGTGGTGGGATTCCGTGACGTCCAGCGCGGTGATAGCGGCGCCGGCCGCGCCAACGGCAGCTGCCAGTTCGCTGGTGGCGGTGAAGCTCGACGGCGCGGAGACGCGCAGGGTGATCGAGTTACCGGGGCTCGGATTCGCCATTGAAATTCCTCCTGTTAGGCCCGTTCCCGGGCCGCCGTTACAACCGAATGTTTTCGTATTATGGATATTATTATCTACAAAGTGGAAACACAACCCCTGGCTCGGTCATGTTCGGTGTCGTCGCGCGGGTGTCCGACGTGCTGTATCTTGGGTGTTCTAAGCAATTCTTTTCACGATGCGGATAAGAGTTGTCGGAATCTGAGTCATTGGAGACAAGGGAATGGCTGAAAAAGCCTCCGGAGGCGTGCAGTCCGTTGAGCGCGTCTTTGAACTGCTGGAACTGATCACGGATGCAGGCGGAGACGTCACGCTCAGCGAGCTGTCGTCGTCCACCGACCTGCCCTTGCCTACCATCCACCGGCTGCTGAGGACCCTCGTGGCACTCGGCTACATCCGCCAGCTGCCCAACCGCCGCTACGCCTTGGGCCCACGGCTCATCCGGCTCGGCGAGGCCGCCAGCAAGCAGCTCGGTGCCGTGGCCCGTCCCCAGCTCAAGACCCTCGTGGAACGGCTCGGGGAAACGTCCAATATGGCCGTGCTCGATTCCGACATGGTCATCTACGTTGCCCAGGTCCCGTCCATGCACTCCATGCGCATGTTCACCGAGGTGGGCCGCCGCGCCCACACGCACGACACCGGCGTGGGCAAAGCCATCCTGGCCCAGCTCGACGACGAGGTTGTCCGCGGAATCGTTGCCCGCACCGGCATGCCGACCCCCACGGCCAAGAGCATCGGCGACATCGATTCCCTGCTCGCCGACCTGAAGCTCATCCGTGAACGCGGCTACTCCATTGACGAGGAAGAGCAGGAGCTTGGCGTACGCTGCTTCGCCATGGCCGTGCCCAACGCACCCACCCCCACGGCCATTTCCGTGTCCGGCCCGATCACCCGCGTGGACCAGACCTTCGCCGACCGCGCCGTCCCGATGCTGCGGGAGGCCGCCCTGGCGATCTCCGCGGAGCTCAACCAGAACTAGTCTTCCTCCCGTCGCCTCCCGCCGAGTTGCCGGCGCCTGCCGCCGAGTTGCCGGCGCCTGCCGCCGAGTTGGCAAAAGATGGCAATGTTTCCCTGGAACATTGCCATCTTTTGTCATTTCGGTGATTTCTTTGGGCTCGTGTGCCGTTTCAGCATCGAGTTCACGACGATCGGATGCAGCGGACGTACGACGCCAAAGTACAGCTTCCCCCGCCACCCTTTGAGTTCGACGGCGGTAGTCACCCGGATGATCCGGCTCACCGCATCCACACCCACCCCAACGGCGAAGTCCAGGTGCTTGTCCTGAAAGTAGATCAGCGCCTCGTCGCCTTGCTGCTCGGTCACTGCGAAGGTGTTCCTTGGTGCCTGGGGAACACCGATCAGCGGCACCAGGACCTGCCGAATCATCAGCGCCGCGGCAACCCACCTGGGCATGGATCCGAGGGAAAAGAGCCGGTTCGCCCAGAACGTTGGATCCGTATCCGACCCCTCGGGAAGCGTGGCCAGGCAAACGTCCGCGTAATCCGGCTTCGGGATTTCGCGGAGGGCAAGTGAACGGAAGCAGGGTAGCTCGGTCATGGGCTGAGCCTAACCGCAGCGGGGCCCGGTGGCGCGTGCCGCCGTCGTACGTCCTACCCATGGTGACCAGTCCTTGAGCCGGCGAAAGACGGCAGTGCCCCCAAGGAAACACTGCCGTCTTGCCCGGTCAGCCGTGCGTCAGTGCTCGGACGCCGAGGTGCTCTTGAGCGGGACTTCATTGCCGTCCGCGTCGATCAGCTTGCCGTTCTCGAAACGGTCGCCATGTTCCAGGCACTTGACGTCCTCGGGGGTGACCACGCGCTCCGTGCCTGCAACGAACACCGACTGGTTGTCCGAGTTGCCGGCCTTGAAGTGGTTGAACAGGATGTTCAGGAGGATGGCCATGACGGCTGCCGAGCTGATGCCGGAGTGGAAGATCGTGGAGAACCAGGACGGGAACTGGTCGTAGAACTTCGGGGCGGCGATCGGGATCATGCCGAAGCCAATCGAGGCAGCCACGATGATCAGGTTCATGTTGTTCTTGTATTCGACCTTCGCGAGGGTGCGGATACCGCTTGCGGCCACCGTACCGAAGAGTACGACGCCGGCACCGCCCAGGACGGGCGTCGGCACCGCTGCGACCACTCGCCCGAGGATGGGCAGGAGGCCCAGGACCACGAGGATCACGCCGCCGGCGCTGACCACGAAGCGGCTCTTGATACCCGTGATGGCCACGAGGCCCACGTTCTGGGCGAAGGCGCTCTGCGTGAAGGAGTTGAACAGCGGGGAGATCGCGCTGGAGAGCATGTCTGCGCGGAGGCCGTTGCCGATCCGGCGGGAATCAACCTTGGTGTCCACGATCTCGCCAACAGCGATGATGTCCGCAGAGGTTTCCGTCAGCGTCACCAGGATGACGATCAGCATGGAGATGATGGCGGCGATTTCGAAAGTCGGAGCTCCGAAAGCGAACGGTGTGGGGAAGGCAACGATGTCGCCCTGGCCAACCTTGGAGAAGTCAGCCATGCCTGAAACAGTCGCGATGATGGTGCCGATGACCATGGCCAGCAGGATCGAGAGGCGCGAGATGGCAGCGTTGCCGATCTTGCTGAGGAGGAGCACGACTCCCATGGTCAGCGCTGCGAGGCCGATGTTGGCCATGCTGCCGTAGTTGTCAGCCTTGGCGTTGCCGCCCATGGCCCAGTTGGCCGCGACCGGCATGAGTGTCAGGCCGATGGTGGTGATGACCGTTCCCGTGACGACGGGCGGGAAGAACTTGATGATCTTGGAAAACAGGGGAGTGATCGCCAGGCCGATGAGCGAGGCAACGATCACCGACCCGAACACCGCCTGGATGCCGCCGCCGCCCTGGACGATCGCCACCATGGTGGAAACGCCGGCGAAGGAGACGCCCTGGACCAAAGGAAGCTGTGAGCCGAAGAACGGGATGCCCACGGTCTGCAGGATGGTGGCCAGGCCGCCGACGAACAAGCAAGCTGCGATCAGGAGCCCGATGTCCTGCGAGGACATCCCCGCGGCCGCGCCGATGATCAGTGGCGGAGCGATGATGCCGCCGTACATGGTGAGAACGTGCTGGAAGCCGTATGCGAAGGTGCTTCCGATCGAGAGCCGCTGGTCCTCCGGACGCTGTGACTTTTGCGCCTGGGAGGAGGTGGTATTGGCGGGGCGGGACTTCTTCTTGGTGTTCATGGCAGACTTTCTGGGTTCATGGCAGACGTCTTCGTCTGGCTAACTGTGTCTGGCTAACAAAAGTATGGAGTTTGGGGTGTTTTTGGGGTCGGGTTTGTGTGCAGGTTCTGCCTTTGTGGGGGCGCCTCGCGGCGGAACCTGCACACAAACTCCGGAGGCTTTTGCGTGCGCTTTCTTCGCGCCGCCTAAGCCGGGTAGTGCTTAGCAGAAGCCGGCGATGCCGCTCCAGGCAACGGGCGCGGCCGTGGTGTTGTCGCGCTGGACGGTTGCTTCGATGAGGCCGTACGGGCGGTCCGCGGCGTAGAAGACCTCGTTGGGGTTGTCCAGGCCGAACGGGCCCAGGTCAACCAGGAAGTGGTGCTTGTTCGGCATGGAGAACTTGATCTCGGCAACTTCGCTGTGTGCTTCGAGGACCTTCTTGCCCATGTCGAAGAGGGTCTGCTGCAGTGCGTGCGAGTAGTTCTCCGTGAAGCCCTCAAGGAGGAGGGCCTTGATGTCCTCGTAGCTCTTGTTGAAGTCCGTGGCCGAGGCGTCCAGGTTGGTGTTGTAGCGCCAGCGGGCAGAGACGTCCGTTGCGAGGATACGGTCGGTGGTCTCGGGCAAGGTGGTGTACTTGTCGCGCGGGTAGCCGACGAAGCCGGACTGCGTGGTCTTCAGGACGGTCAGGTCCTTCAGGCCGGAGACGATGTGCGTGGTTGCGCCATCACGGACGACGACGGCGGTGCGCACCTCTTGTCCGTTGCGGACGAAGCTGTGGTCGTGGGCCTCGCCGTGTGCCTGGATGCGCTCCCAGCTGTACGACTCTGCTTCCCAGCGGCCTCCGGTGACCCAGGAGAATTCGCCGGTGAAGTGGTCAGCGAGGCGCAGCAGGAAGGCCTCAGGGGAACCGACGCCTTCACGAGCGAACGCGTAGACGGTGTTCTTCTGGGTGTCGGTGGCAACCACGTGGCCGTTGTCGCCTTCGAGGTGGGCTGCCTCGAAGTCGCCGCGGAGCTGCGAGGTGACGTTCAGGTCTTCGATCTGGTGGCGGTCCGTATCCCGGGTGACCTTGACGACGCGGACTTCTGCTTTGCCGTACTGGTTTTCGCCGAGGACGATGTTGTTGCTCATGGTCATATCCCAACTTCTGTGAGGTGGAACCTACGTTCCATCAATGAAATTAAGCGCGTGTTTCCACTGCGTTTCTGGTGGAGCCGACCCCAACAAAAAAGAGCCGGCATCCATGGATGCCAGCTCATTACGACCCTGCCTGCTGCTCTCAGGTTACGTGACCTACGCCACGAACTCATTCGAGAGTAGCGCATGGTTTCGGCTTGTGTATACGGGTCCGGGGTAACCGTATGAACAATCCGAATGTGACCGGGGCAACTCGCTGGGCCTGAAAGTGGGTCTTGACGCTTGGTTTCAGATTCTTCTAGACTTTCCACATATCAATAAAAAGTTTCCGAAATGCGGAAATCGATGCAACCGGAAAGAGGAGGAACAGATGGACTCGAAGGATACGAACAACGTCGTGGAATTCCCGGCGCCGGGCCAGGAACTGTACCTGCCCTTCGGTGCGACGGATCCCGACTTTTATATTCCGGCCGACTGCGACCGCAAGGCCGGCGGGTTCTCCCGCTGGCTTCGCGCGCTCCCTGTCTTCGGCCGGCAGCGCCCCTGAGATTCCTGCGTCATAGGGGCGCGGACTCTGCGCAACAGAGCCAACGAGGCGGGCGGTACCTGGGGAGGTGCCGCCCGCTTTGCAGTCCCTCTCCGCCCTCCATTTCGATGCGCCGTCCGGCCATTTCGACGGCTTCCTGCACGGTAGACGGTAGGAATCGTCTGGCACGCAGGAAGTCGTCGATCTGGGGCCGGGCCGCTAGGCTGGCCGGGCTAGTCGATAGGGGAGAACCCTCCCAGCATGCAGTCGCTGGATGTATAGGCTTCGAGGATCGGTAAGAGATTCTCCAGGTCGCTCCTACCCAGCGAGCCCTCGGTTGGTGGCAGAACCTCGTCGGGAAAGCCAGCTTCTGAGTCACCTTCCGATCCCAGAACTGCCTCCCAGCGAAAGCATGGGGGCAATTCATGGCCTTCGATGATAGGTCCGCTAAGGCGGACGTTCTTCCGTGCGGCGAGAGCGGACCAGGGCAGCAGCATCCAATCGGCAGGAGGATGAATGCCAAATCCAAACCCTGTACTGCCTTGGCTTACTTCTTGAGAGTTAAGTGGATGATCGCCGGGAGGGCGGAGGTACTGGTTGTGGAGGATCCACGTACTGTCCCTGTGTCCCGGCGGCAGCAAGCTACCCTCGGGATGTGCCCTGAACTCAGCGCCCAGCCATGCGATGCGATTCGTCAGCGCGCCTTCCCATGACCACCCGGATGGCAGGTCTCGACGATCGTTGGGCAACTCCACGCGGTCAGTCTAATGGGCGGCGTGGGCGCGTGCGCCCGAATTCTCCACATAGCACGAGCTGTCTATTCGCGGGAGGCGAAACCTCCACCAGGCTGATTGTATGGCCAACCAAACTCCCCGTGAACTCCTTGCCGGCAAGGATCTCTGGAGAACCAGTGAGCTGGAAGCTGCGGGCTTCAGCGCCCGAAGCATCGCGTAGCCGCCATCAACTGTCTCGCACGGGCAGGATGTCGTTGCGCATACACGAAGCCTCGGGGGCGGGGAAGTGGTTGTGGTTGACGGTCTTCCATGCACCAGTTTGGAACGCACGGTAATGGATTGTTGCCTCATGATGAACTACCGGCAATCCCTGATCATCGTGGATCACGCTCTCCGAAAGGGAGTCAGCGCAAGCAAGCTGTGGGAAATGTGCGGTTCGCTGACTGGTCGGCCTGGGGTTGCAGCTCTCCGTCGTGCGCTCGAGAATGCTGATCCAAGATCTGAGTCGCCAGGTGAGACCCTCACTCGGGATCTCATCACTCGCCTACGGATCGAACCGCCTGAGCTGCAGGTGGAAGTGCCCACCAGCGAGGGAGCATATCGGATAGACCTGGCGTGGAGGGAGAGGAAGCTTGCTTTGGAATTCGATGGCAAGGTCAAGTACTTCGACTACGCACCCACGGATGAGGTGATCTATAAGGAGAGGCAGAGGGAGAACGCGCTGATTGAGCAGGGTTGGACGGTCATTCGCATCGAATGGCGGGATTTGTTCAATGAGCAAGAGTTCAAGACCAGGGTGCTTCGGGCTCTACGCCGGACCGATTAGACGATTTCCTGCGCGTTAGACGTTTCTCGCCGTCTAATACGCAGGAAGCCGTCTAAACGGGATCCGCAGCGGGGCGTCGAGCGGGGCCGATGTGACGTACGTAACAATCGGCAGGCTGCTGAGAGGTTCGCGTATGCTGGTTCGACGACTCGACCCTCGGGTACTTAAGAGTCGTCACCACCCGTTGAATGGGTTGTAACTTGCTGGCTCGATGGCGCAGGGCGCACGCCCGTTGGCGTCCTCACGCAGCATGCTGAGCAATAAATGACGCTCGTCATCGAGCTGTGTCGGGACACTGATGCCCGGCTGATAATCCCTGCCCTGGCAGGTGACAGAAAGAGCCGGAACTGGGGGTCTGGCGCCGCAGCAGCATCATTCAGGCTGCCTCCCCAAAGGAAACAAAGTCATGAAACGCACCTTCATCACGCTGGGGGCGGTGATCGTGGTGGCCCTTTCCGGCTGCACGGATCCCGGTACGCCGCCGCCTACAGAAAGCCCAAGCGTAACGTCGACGGCGGAACCGACGTCGACTCCCACAGACCCGACCGAGGAGCCGACGGCTACGGCGAGTCCGAGCCCTACGCCAACGCCGACTGACGAGCCAACGTCGACGCCGACGCCAACTCCGACGTCGACCCCAACGGCAACGCCTACGCCGACATCAACGTCGAGCCCGACGCCGACCGCGACGCCGACTGGCGAACCGACGTCAACCCCAACCCCAACCGCGACGCCGACATCAACATCAACCCCGACCCCATCCGCGACGCCGACTGGCGAACCGACGTCGAGCCCAACCCCAACCGCGACGCCGACTGGCGAACCGACGTCGAGCCCAACCCCAACCGCCACTCCGACACCCACACCAACCCCCACCACGCCTCCGAGCTCGGGCAGCCTCGCAAACCTGGCCCGGATCCCGTGGGACGGCGGACCGGCATACTGGGCCAAGTTCCCCGGCGCGGCGAAGCTCAATGATCCGAATCTGTTCCCGATCGGCGTCTGGTACGGTAAGCCGGGTCACGCAGCGCAGCTGAAAGACATCGGCGTCAACGTTTACCACAACGCTGAGCATGACGGTTCAACCATGAAGTCCATCACCGACACCGGAATGCTCGTGATTCCGGGTGGCGAATGGAGCCAGTCCGAGGTGGGATCCAACCCGGGCGTTGTTGGTTGGGATACTGACGATGAATGTGAAATGGTCGGCCTGGGCTGCGGCAATGTATCCGCCGCGCAGAACCTGACGATCATGAAGCAGCTCGTAGCCAACATCAGGGCAAAGAACGATGGACGGCCTGCCTTCGCGAACTACAGCAAAGGCATCTTCGGAACTTACTGGGCTCCCGGCCTGATGGACGACTTCATGGCGGCCGTGGACGCGAGCAGCAACGACCAGTACTTCTACACCCGCGCCGACCTGCAGTTCGAGGTTGACCGCACGCCTTCGTGGCCGGCTGGTGCCAAGGCAGCGAGAAGCGCAGCCTACGGCTGGACTGCTGACAGGATGCGGGTCTTCCAGTCGAGCCCGGGCATCCAGCCGAACTGGGTCTTTGTGGAATCGGCCCGGCCGTTCCTCGAAAGCAGCTCGGACCGGACCATTACGCCGGAGCAGATGGAAGGTGCCATGTGGTCAGCCATCATTCACGAGGCTCGTGGCATCAATATCTTCCAGCACAACAACGACTCCCAGTTCGGGACGTACAGCTTGGTTGATATCCCGGCAGATCGCAAAGCGAAGATCAAGGCCGCACTGGCCGGGATCCAATCGCTGGCTCCTGTATTGAACACGCAGAGTTATGCCTGGAATGCCGGTGCCGCGGGTACCGACACCATGTTGAAGGCCAAGGACGGCAGCGCCTACGTGTTCGCAGGCATCGGCCTCAACGGGGCCACGGGTTCGAAGACCTTCACCCTCCCGGCTGGAATCACCGGAACCCAGGTGGAAGTTGTGGGGGAGAACCGAACCCTTACCGTCAGTAACGGCAAGTTCACGGACTCTTTCGCAAACGAGTACACGCACCACATCTACAAGATCGCGATCTAGCAGGGCCGCGTCGACGCTGGAGATTGACGCGACAGCAAAGAACGATTTAGCCGGAATGGCGCCAAAACGCCGGAACGTTCCCCACGAAAGGGGCGCGTTCCGGCGTTTTCGCACGTGGAAACAACCAGCAGGAACCTACCCCACCACCAGCTTCCGTGCCGCCGCAGAGTGCTCTGCAATGAGGCCGGCCACGTCCAGGTCCGGAATCGCCCCGTCAATCACGCGCCACGAACCACCAACCATCACACGGTCGGCCCGGTCGGCGCCGCACAGCAACAAAGCGGCCACGGGGTCGTGGCTGCCGGAGAACCGCAGTTCATCGGGCTTGAACAGAGCCAGGTCTGCCTGCAAGCCCGGAGCCAACTGCCCAATGTCGGAACGCCCAAGGACCGCAGCGGACCCACGCGTCGCCCATCCCAGTGCGCGTGAAACGGGAACCGATGCGCCATAGCGCAGCCGCTGCAGGTAGAGGGCTTGACGTGCTTCGAGGATCATGTTGGAGGCGTCATTGGATGCGGAGCCGTCAACGCCTAGGCCCACGGGCACACCTGCGTCCTCAAGTTCCAGCACCCGCGCGGTCCCCGAGGCCAGCCTCATGTTGGACGTTGGGCAATGCGCGACGGCGGTTCCGGCGGCTCCCAGCCTGGCGATCTCCTCGTCGTTGAAGTGGATGCCGTGGCCCAGCCAGGTCCGCGATCCAAGCCAGCCAACGGATTCCAGGTAATCCACGGTTCGGAGGCCGAACATGGAGCGGCAAAAGTCTTCTTCGTCGATGGTTTCGGCAAGGTGGGTGTGGAGCCGCACGTCGAATCGTTCAGCCATGGCGGCGCTCTCGGCCATGATTTCCTTGGTCACTGAGAAGGGGGAACAAGGAGCCAGTGCGATCTGTACGGAGGCGCCAGGACCTGACTCGTGATAGGTGCGAATGAGCCGTTCGCTGTCGGCAAGGATCGCCTCGGGCGACTGGACTGTGGTCCTGGGCGGCAGCCCGCCGTCGTCCTCTCCGAGCGTCATGGATCCGCGCGTCAGTGTTGCCCGCATTCCCATGGCACGGACCGCCGCCACCTCGATGTCGATGGCGTCTTCCATACCGTCAGGGAACAGGTAGTGGTGGTCCGCGGCCGTGGTGCAGCCGGAGAGCAGCAGCTCGGCGAGGGCAACCTGCACGGCGAGTTCAAGGCTTCGGGGAGTGAGCCGCGCCCACACGGGGTACAGATTCTGCAGCCAGGGGAACAGGGGGACGTTGGCCACGGGTCCCCAGGCGCGCGTGAGGGTTTGGTAGAAGTGGTGGTGGGTGTTGATCAAGCCCGGCAGCACCACGTGGCCGGATGCGTCGAACTCGGTGCAGGGCATGCTCGGGCGCGCCCCGGATGGCACGAGTTCAACGATTTTCCCGTCGGAGACCACAAGGCCGTTGCCGGCGTCGAGGTGGTTTGCGGTGAAGATACCCAGCGGGTTTTTGATCCAAAGCATGGAGGGCTCCTTGTCTGGTCGGCATGAATGCGTTCCAGCTCAGTTCTGCCCTGTCTGCTGATCCAGGAACCGGCCGCCCAGAAAGGCGCCGGTCCACAAAAGCGTAAAAGGCACGACGGCGGCAGTCAACGGCCGCGGGAAGGTCGCCGGTCACATTGGCGCGCCAGCGAAGCATCCGGCACGCTGGATTCGTAATTTCGCATGACGAAATTAAATTTTCAAAAAACTATGGCGCGGCTCACAATCGTGGTGCTACGCTCTTACTGCCAAAGGCGGGCACCCGGACCTCGGGAAGCTATCTACCAGGCGCAACTTAACCTTCATCGCACATGCTGAAGCCTGGTAACCAAGCTAACTGGAGCTCTTTTTGGAGCGCCCCCAACAGGTCACCCGGCTTCCAAGCACTAAAGGAAGTCGCAACATGAGTACAACCGTCACGGCCGAGCAATTCCTGGCCACCTCCATTGAGCTGGCAACGGCCAATGTCCTCAACAGTGGGGGCCCCTTCGGCGCCGTCATTGTTACCGCGGACGGACGAGCCTTCGAAGGCGTCAACCGCGTTACCGCCTCAAACGATCCCACTGCACACGCAGAAGTCACGGCCATCCGCAACGCTTGCCGCGAACTGGGAACCTTCGACTTGAGCGGTGCAACCCTCTACACCAGCTGCGAGCCGTGCCCCATGTGCCTGGCGTCCGCACTCTGGGCACGCGTTGATCGCGTGTTCTTCGCCGCAGACCGTCACGACGCCGCATCCGTCGGCTTCGACGACGCCGTTTTCTACGAGTACTTCGAAAACGACAACCGGGACGCGCTGATGCCGGTAGCCAAGCTGGAACTGGGCGACCCCCAGGCACCGGCGGCCCTCCAGCCGTTCAACACATGGAACACGCTTGATTCCAGGATTGACTACTAGGGCCCGGTGGCTGACATGGAAATCCTGGATACCGCAGAAATGCAAAAAGCAGCTGAGAAGCAGGCTGCGCTCTTCCCCAACGGAGGCGCAGAGCCCACAGCAGCACATGCCAAGCACACGGCAACCGGCCTCGCCCAGCAAGGCAACGGCCAGAAGCCACCGAACTTCCTGGACAAGTTCTTCCAGATCACCAAGCGTGGTTCCACGCTGGCCCGCGAATTCCGCGGTGGCCTGGTCACGTTCTTCACCATGGCGTACATCGTCATCCTCAACCCGCTCATTTTGGGTGGCTTCTCGGCCGAGAACGCCCCCACGGATGTTGCCGGGGGCTGGCTCTCCGCAGCACAGGTGGGTGCCGTCACCGGCCTGACCGCGGGTGTCATGACGATCGTCTTCGGCCTGGTGGCCAACCTTCCCTTCGGACTCGCGGCAGGCCTGGGCATCAACTCCTTCCTGGCCGTCGCCGTGATCCAGGAGGTCACGTGGCCTGAAGCCATGGGCCTGGTGGTCATCAACGGCATCCTGATCGTCCTCTTTGGTGCCACGGGTGCCCGGACGGCGATCTTCAAGGCAGTGCCCAAGGAACTCAAGGCCGCCATCACCGTTGGCATCGGTCTGTTCATCGCCTTCATCGGCTTCGTCGACTCCGGTTTCGTCCGTCCCACCAAGGGCGGCCCGCCGGTCCAGCTCGGCAATGATGGATCCATCACGTCCATCCCCACACTCGTTTTCATTGTCGGATTGCTGGTCATGGGTATCCTCGTGGCACGCAAGATCCAGGGCGGCCTGCTCATCGGCATCGTCGCTACAACCGTCCTCGCCGCAGTTGCCGAGGCCGTGTTCAGGATCGGTCCCGGCACAGCAGACAACCCCGGCGGCTGGCACCTCAACACGCCGGTGCTTTCCGGCCAGCTGGTTTCCGCTCCGGACCTGAGCCTGGTGGGCCAGTTCGACCTCTTCGGTTCGTTCGCCCGCATTGGTGGCCTGGCCGCCACGATGTTGGTCTTCACGCTGGTGTTCACCAACTTCTTCGACGCCATGGGCACCATGACCGGCCTGGCCAAGAGCGCCGGCGTGGCCCATAAGGACGGCACGTTCCCCAAGCTGAAGTCCGCGTTCATTGTCGAAGGCATGGGCGCAGTGGTGGGCGGGGCAACCTCGGGTTCGTCCAACACCGTGTACATCGACTCGGCTGCGGGCATCGGCGAAGGAGCCCGCACAGGCTTGGCCTCCGTAGTTACGGGTGTGCTGTTCCTGGGCTCGATGTTCTTCACGCCCCTCACGTCCGTGGTCCCGCTGGAAGTTGCCGCTGCAGCCCTGGTGGTTGTCGGCGCGATGATGATGGCCCAGATCCGCGAGATCAAGTTCACCAAGTTCGCCATCGCGTTGCCGGCCTTCCTGACCATCGTCACCATGCCGCTGACGTACTCCATCGCCAACGGCATCGGCGTTGGTTTCATCTCCTTCGCTGTGGTGAACGCGGCGTCGGGCAAGGCGAAGAAGGTCCATCCGCTCATGTGGGCGGTCACGGCCGGCTTCATCATCTACTTCGCCCGTGGTCCCATCAACTCCCTGATGGGCGTCTGACCCGGACCGAAAGAACCCGCGCCGGCGGGCAAACCGGCATTCCGAACGGCGGTCCGTCGGAACCCACCGCACGAATAGGCGTCCGACGTCGTTGTCCCGCTCCATACGGGAACGACGGCGGGCGGCGGCTGGGAGCCGATGCTCCGCTATGGAGCGGGGGCAAGGGAGATGAAGCCCTTGCCCCCGCACCTATGACATCCCACTGATTAATCGCGACTACCCCTCAACAACCTCACGAAATGAGAATATGGGGCAAGATCGCGCACTGCTCCGGCCGGGCCACCTGGCCGGGACACCTGGAAAAAGGACGTGTTGCCATGCTGGATCTGATGCCTTCACTGGGCAGCTGGCGGCCTGCGGTCTCTGGCCAACGATGCGCTGTGGCCACGATCGTCGGGACGGGCGGCTCAGTGCCGCGGCCCATGGGGACCTCCATGATGGTCTCCGAAACCGGCGAAATCCTGGGCAGCTTGTCCGGCGGTTGCGTGGAAGGCGCCGTGGTTGAAGCGGCCCTGGAAGCAATGCGCGACGGCGGACCTCGCCTTGAGTCGTTCGGTTACAGTTCCGAGGACGCCTTCGCTGTTGGGCTTACCTGCGGAGGGGAACTGGAAGTCCACATCCAGCCGCTCCAGGCCGGACTGCCGGAGTTCTCGATGTTTGCGGGGGCATCGGCTGCGGCCCTTGATGACCAGGCCCCAGCTCCCTTGGCACTCATCCGCAGGCTGGACGCGGAAGGGGGTGCCGTCGTCGTGCATGATCCCGTGCGCTTCCGCGCCATGGAATCGCCGGAACTGGCCAAGCTGGTGGGCGACCACCCCGCAACACTTTTTGCCGCGGCAGCCCAAGTGGAGCCCCTGCTTCAAGGCGGCCGCGCGGGCCTGGTCCGCTTGGCACCGCCTGAAGGCTGCATCGACGGTTGGGTCACTCTCGACCGGTGGGACAACCCCCGCGAGGAACCCGAACCCCAGCCCATCACCCTCTTCGTCGAAAGCCGCCTGCCCGCGGCCCGGATGCTGGTCTTCGGTGCCAACGACTTCGGAGCCGCGCTGCTCCCTGCCGGGCAACTGCTCGGTTACAACGTGACCCTGTGCGATGCTCGCCCCGCCTTTGCACAACAGAGCCGCTTCGCTGGTGCTGACCACGTGGTCACCGATTGGCCCCACCGCTACCTTGAAGGCGAAGCCGCTGCAGGACGCATCGATCACCGCACTGTTGTCTGCGTCCTGACCCACGACCCCAAATTCGATATCCCCCTGCTTGAAACCGCACTGAACCTGAACCTCGCCTACGTTGGCGCGATGGGTTCGCGTCGCAGCCACCGGCAACGCATCGACGCCTTGCTGGACAAGGGAACACCGGCAGAAGCCCTCGAACGCCTGCATTCACCCATCGGTTTGGATCTCGGCGCAGTGACGCCCGCCGAAGTCGCGGTTTCCATCACGGCGGAAATCGTTGCCGAACGCGGGAGCCAGCCGACCAAGGGAGCTTTCCGTTCCCTCAAGGACAGCTCCGGGCCCATCCATTCCACCGCTACTGAACACCCTGAAACCCAGGAGGACCCATGGACATGAACACCATCGAGGCCGTGGTACCCACCACGGACCCAGCCGAATGGCGTGAAGGTGACGCCTGGCTGGCCGGCGGCACGGTCCTTTTCTCCTATGGAAGCACCGTCCTGCAGCGCCTCCTTGATTTGGGAAACGCAGGCTGGCCAGCCATCACGGTCACAGACGAAGGCATCGAACTCGCCGCAACATGCACCGTCGCCGAGCTCTACGCCCTCCCGGAATCGGCCGAAGCGGCTGACCGCGAATGGCCGGGCCTGGCGTTGATCCGCCCCAGCTGCGATTCCTTCGTGGCCTCGTTCAAGATCTGGAACATGTCCACCGTGGGCGGGAACATCTGCACGTCCTTGCCCGCTGGGCCAATGATCTCGCTGTGCGCAGGACTCGACGGCGTGGCCACCATCCTCAGGCCGGACGGCACCAGCCGCACGGTGGCAATTGCCGACTTCGTCACGGGCGAGCTGGAGAACGTCCTGGCGCCCGGCGAACTCCTGCGCAGCATCCACCTCCCTGCCGAGGCCCTGTCAGCCCGCGTGGCCTTCCGCCGCTTGTCGCTGAGCAACCTTGGCCGTTCCGGCGTGCTGGTGATCGGTCGGCTGGATCCAGTCTTCGGCCTGGTCATCACGGTCACGGCGTCCACCAAGCGGCCGGTCCAACTGAGGTTCCCCGGCGACAAGGTTCCCGACGCGGCATCGCTGGCTGCCGCCGTCGAACGTTCCATTCCCTGGACGCTGTACCACGATGACATCCACGGACTTCCGGCGTGGCGGCGGGACATGACCATCCGGCTTGCCGAGGAAATCCGGGCCGAGCTGCTGGACGAATCCATGACCGTCTCCGGCGACTTCTGGCCGCCGCATGCCACCTCGCCGCAGCCGTCCACGCAACCCGAAGTTTCAGGCACCCAGAAGGAGGCCTCCCATGGCAATTGAGATCAACGGCACCGCCTCGCAGGCCACACCCCGCCCCGGCCAGTGCCTGCGCACGTTCCTGCGGGAGCAGGGCAATTTCGGCGTCAAGAAGGGCTGCGACGGCGGCGACTGCGGAGCCTGCACCGTGCACGTCGACGGCACACCCGTCCACAGCTGCATCTACCCGGCGGTCCGCGCCGACGGCAAAGCCGTCACCACCATCGAGGGCCTCGCCACCGCGGAGGGGCTCCACCCCGTGCAGGAACAGTTCATGGAGGGCCAAGGCTTCCAGTGCGGTTTTTGCACCGCAGGCATGATGATGACCGCCGCGACGTTCGACGACGAACAGCGCGCCAACCTGCCCCGCAGCCTCAAGGGCAACCTGTGCCGTTGCACCGGCTACCGCTCCATCGCGGACGCGGTCTGCGGTCATGGGCAGGACGGCCACGCGCACGACGCCGGATCCTCCGTTTCCGGCGCAGCGGCACCTGCCGCTGTGGAGGCCACGTCCGGACAGCTCGGAGACAACGTCCCGGCTCCGGCGAGCCACGCCGTAGTGACGGGAACAGCCCGCTACACCTTGGACGTCCCGGCCGAACAACTCCCCGGCTTGCTGCACCTCAAGCTCCTCCGTTCGCCGCATGCGCACGCACGGATTGTGTCCATCGACAAGACTGCTGCGCTGGCCGTTCCAGGAGTGGTGGCAGTCTTCACGCACGAGGACGCACCGCAGGAACTCTTCTCCACGGCCCAGCACGAGCATTACACCGACGACCCGGACGATACCCGGGTGCTGGACAATGTGGTCCGCTTCATCGGCCAGCGCGTAGCCGCCGTCGTGGCGGAATCCGTGGGCGCCGCGGAAGCCGGGACCCGTGCACTGGAGGTGGAATACGAACTCCTGGACGCTGTATTTACGCCACACGAAGCAATCCTTCCCGGAGCTCCTGCCATTCATGGCGAAAAGGATGCGGTTGCTTCCAGGATCGCCCGGCCGCAGGACAACGTGGTGGCCGAGGTGCATGCAGAACTCGGCAGCGTGGAGGACGGGTTTGCCGCCGCCGACTTCATCCACGAGCACACGTACCAGACCCAGCGCGTGCAGCACGTTGCCCTGGAAACCCATTCGTCCATTGCCTGGGTGGATGAGGAAGGCCGCTTGCTGGTTCGTTCGTCCAGCCAGGTTCCGTTCCTGGTGAAGCGCACGCTGATCCGCTTGTTCAAGCTGCCTGAGGAGTCTGTCCGCGTGGTGGCAGGCCGGGTGGGTGGCGGTTTCGGCAGCAAGCAGGAAGTGCTGACGGAGGACCTGGTGGCGCTTGCGGCCCTCGCATTGAAGCGACCCGTTCAAGTGGAGTTCACCCGGACCGAGCAGTTCACCGCCACCACTACACGGCACCCGTTCACCATCAAACTGAAGGCCGGCGCCAACAAGGACGGGTACCTGACCGCACTGCAGCTCGATGTCATCACCAACACCGGTGCGTACGGAAACCACGCCCCGGGCGTGATGTTCCACGGTTGCGGCGAATCCTTGGCAGTGTACAAATGCGCCAACAAGAAGGTGGATGCCCAGTCCGTGTATACCAACACGGTCCCGGCCGGAGCTTTCCGTGGCTATGGCTTGAGCCAGATGATTTTCGCCATGGAGTCGGCCATCGACGAGCTCGCGGTGGGCATTGGGATGGATCCCCTCGAGTTCAGGCTGAAGAACATGGTCCGGCCGGGCGACCACATGCTCTCCACCACTCCCGAACCCGAAGAGGACGTGCATTACGGGAGCTATGGCCTGGACCAGTGCGTCGCGCTGGTGCGGGATGCGTTGGACCGTGGCAAGGAGAGGTACCGTGCAGCCGGCCTCGACGACCTTGGCCCGGAATGGGTCACGGGCGAGGGCGCGGCACTGTCCATGATCGATACCGTGCCGCCGCGCGGCCACTTCGCCCACACCCGGGTGAGCCTGGAAGCGGACGGCCGGTTCGCCGTCGACGTCGGAACTGCCGAGTTCGGGAACGGCACCACCACCGTCCACGCGCAGTTGGCCGCTACGGCACTGGCCACGTCCGCCTACCAAATTTCGGTGCGTCAATCGGACACGGATCTCGTGGAGCACGACACCGGTGCCTTCGGCTCGGCCGGAACCGTTGTGGCCGGCAAGGCCACGCTCGCGGCGGCACTGGAACTCGCTACCCGTATCCAGACCGTCGCCGCATCGCTGACGGGTGTCCCCGTGGCGGAGTGCCGGCTGGTGGATGGAGCGGTGGAGTGTGGAGACCGCTCGGTGCCGCTCAAGGAGATTTACGACGCCGGTACTCTCCAGGGCATCCGGCTCGCCACGGATGGAAACTGGGGCGGCACGCCGCGTTCAGTCGCGTTCAACGTCCACGGGTTCCGTGTAGCCGTGAACACGGGAACGGGGGAGTTGCGCATCCTGCAGAGCGTCCAGGCTGCTGACGCAGGTGTGGTGGTGAACCCGCGCCAGTGCCGTGGCCAGATCGAGGGCGGCATCGCGCAGGCCCTGGGTGCGACGCTGTATGAGGAAGTGAAAGTGGACGACTCCGGCAGGGTGACCACCGACATCCTGCGCCAGTACCACATCCCGTCCTTCGCGGACGTGCCGCGCAGCGAGGTGTATTTCGCCACCACCAACGATTCCACCGGTCCGCTGGGTGCCAAGTCCATGAGCGAGAGCCCGTTCAACCCCGTGGCACCCGCCTTGGCCAACGCAATCCGGAACGCCACCGGGGTGCGCTTCGGCGAACTCCCCATCGCCCGGGACAAGATCTACCTGGCGTTGAGGGATCGCACCCTCATCCCCAACTAACCCCCTCAACCCAACTAGGTCGCACTTCAGGTCGTTCTCAGCGCTGGGAACGACCTGATCTGCGACCTACTTGGGTTAAAGGGGGAGCTCCATGAACACGCTGTTCGGGTCCAGGGTGTAGTCGGCAAAGGGGGCGCATTCCGTGAATCCGTGCTTGGCATACAAACTGCGGGCAGGAGCGAAGTAATCCTCAGTACCCGTTTCCAGGGCAACCCTCGAATACCCGCGATTCCGCGCTTCGGCCACGATGTGCTTCAGCAACATCGTGGCCACTCCGCGTCCACGGGCACCCGCCGTGGTCCGCATCGACTTGAGTTCCGCCTGTCCGGGCACGCCCAGCACTTTCAGCGCGCCGCAGCCCAGGAGCACTCCGTCTTCCCGGGCCGTCCAGAACGTGATCGATTCGTGGGACAACGCCGAATGATCCAGCGCGTGCACGCTCTCGGCCGGCGACGTCGCGAACATGTCGGCCAGGTGTTCGCTCAAGAGGGCGTGGACGTCCGGGCGCGCGGGATCATCAATTTCGACGCGGATCATGCACCAAATCTACCCTTCCAGCAGGTGCAACTGGTCCTTGGTGTCCAGGTCCTCGCCGGAGCAGAGATCACTGCAATCCACCAGGTCCACGAGTCCCGGATGCGCTTTGAGGAACGACCGCGCGCCGGTATCGCCACTGGCCGCCGCGGCGGCTTCGTCCCGAAGTCCGACGTCGATAATCACCGGGTGCCGACGCTTCAGGTGCCCCGACTCGTCCGGATAGGCGGCTGCGGTGATCCGCCCCGGCCGGTGGCTTCCCAGTAGCCTGCTGACCGCTGTCGGAGTTAACCCGGGCTGGTCCACCAGCGCCACCATGATGCTGTTGCCGGGCGAGGCGGCCTCGATTCCAGCACGGAACGACCCCGACATGCCCTTGGCCCAGGCGGGGTTCTCCACCAGGGAGTACGGGCCCAGATCGGTGCTGGACCTGATCTGCTCGGCTTCGGCACCGAGCACCACCACAACTTCACGGCAGCCGCCGTCGAACAGGGTATCGGCCACCACTTCAACCAGCGTACGCCCGCGGAAAGGCAGCAACGCCTTCGGGCCCCGGCCCAGTCGCGTGCCGGCCCCGGCAGCAAGCAGGACGCCGGTGATCGGTGCCGTGCCGGATTGAGTCATAAACACACCATACGCGCGGGGTTCCATGCGGTCTCTAGCTCCTTGGAGGCTTTCGGGGACATCTACCAAAATCGGTTGCAAACTACTCACGGGTAGGCCTTTTGGTGGGGTCCCGGGGCGATTACTGTCTGAAGGGAATTGTTCAAATCAGCTCTAGTGCAATGATGCGTGGAGGTCAGCAAGATGGCGGGCAGTTTCGAAATTCTCAAGGCAGGAACCAACACCTTCCGTTTCCGCCTCACGGCGGACGACGGAACCGTTGTGGCAGTGTCGCCACAGTTCCCTAACCTGGCCGCAGTGGTAGCCGGGATCAACGCGGTCCGAGAGAATGCAGCCACCGGATTCGTCGTGGACCGGAGGAATCTGGGGACGTAGTTTCTCGGTAGAACGCAAAGGTGGCGGCAGTGTTCATTGGGAACACTGCCGCCACCTTTTTCATGCGGATTTCTAGGCGTCGCCGCCTGCGCCACCCGTGGTGCCCGCGTTGACGTCGAGCAGCTTGTAGCGGTCAATCGCGTACGACGGCGCGCCCTCCTCCACCTCGCCCCTCGCCGCCAGCATCTGCAGGGTTTTGGTGACGATTGAGTGGGTGTCGTTTTTGAAGTAGCGGCGTGCGGCTTGGCGGGTGTCGGAGAAGCCGAAGCCGTCTGCTCCGAGGGAGGCGAAGTCGTTGGGGAT
>NZ_JBHVRN010000020.1:0-78371 GCF_042885775.1 Paenarthrobacter sp. NPDC058040 | reverse complement strand
CGGCCGCCCACCCAGCAGACGGACATGTCGATAAAAGGACACCCAAGAAAGAGCCGGGGCCAAGCGTTTAATGAGTCACGACCGCCAGGTGGAACGGCCTGCACTTACTCTGCCAGCCAATCCCAGACCAGCCACTCCAATCCTCACAGGCATTTAAACCACGGAAGTAGAAGTAGCTGCGAGAACTCCCGTCCACCAACGATTCCGACGTTTCCGCAGCTCAAAAACAGGCTTCCAACTGCGAGGTGCTCGCGTCCGGTGCGTGAACCCGCGTCCGACTCCTTGTTGGCAGGTGTGTCCTCATCGATGCCGACCTATGCAAATGCCAGAGTTCAGCCACACGGCGTGGAGATCGTTGGCAGTCAAGTAGACCGGCCTCCCCGATAACCTGTGGTCAAGCATTGATCGATAGGGCCGGCCGTCAGGAACTGCTTCGAAAAGTCAAGAGCGCCAGAGTATGCGTGCCGGGCGACCAGGGCGCTCTGTTCCCTATGGGATGAGTAGAAGTTTTCCGTTGGCTCTTCTGGCCTGCAGGGCTTCGTGGGCCCGCCTAGCATCGCTCAAAGGAAAGGTCTCAGCGATGCGCACGTCTAGGGTTCGGTTGAGAATGGCGCTGAACAGTACTTTTGCGCGCCAATTTCGTTCGTTGATGTCGTGGAGGTAGTCATCAACGGTTGGGCGGGTGACGTATAGAGATCCGTGCTTGTTGAGTCTTTGGAGATCGAACGGCTGCACTGGCCCGGAGGAGGCCCCGAAGAGGACCAACATTCCCCGTCTTCGGAGGGCTTTGAGGGACTCGTCGAACGAGTCCTTGCCGACGGAGTCGTAGACGACGTCGGCGCCCTGGCCTCGAGTGATTTCCTGGACCTGCCCCGCGTAGCCGGCGTATCCCACGATCACGTGGTCAGCGCCCAGGGACCGTGCGACCTGGGCCTTGGTTGCTGAGCCGACGACAGCGATGACGGTTGCTTGTTGGGCCTTGAGGAGCTGGACTGCCAGTCCTCCTACCCCGCCGGCAGCGGCTGTGATGACGGCCGTCTCACCCTTCTGGACGGGGTACGTGGAGTGGACTAGGTAGTGGGCTGTTAGGCCTTGGCCTGGCAAGGCGGCTGCGATCTCGTCAGGGATCCCGTCCGGTACGCGCAGCGCCTCGTCGGCCTTGACAAGAAAAGCATGAGCGTAGGTGCGCGATGCCTGGGTGGTCGTGATTCGGTCGCCAATCGTGAAGTCGGTGACCGCGGAACCGGTACTGATAACGATGCCCATGCCCTCGGAGCCGGGTGTGAATGGATGTTCGACCGGGTAGATGCCTTCGCGCTGGTACGTCTCGATGAAGTTCACCCCAGCGGCACGGGTCTCGACGAGCAGCTCATCCGCAGCGGGCTCCATTGCAGGGCGTTCGCCGAGGACCAGGACTTCCGGGCCGCCATATTGCTCGACCAAGACGGAAAGGACCATCGGATACCTCCTGGGAAAGGCCCGTACCGGGCAGTTCTGGCCTGGCCTGAACAGATATGCTGACCGCACCAAATGAAGTGTTCAATATGCGAATGCTGCGTTCAACTTCTCACGTCGAAATGCGCTTGGTCAAGGGACCTGACGTTGAGGTTGTTTGATCAGCGACGAGATGGCGTAGGCGCCCTGCTGGAGGGGACGTTGCCATTTGAGCGTGAAGGAGAGGTTGTCAGGTGGTACAAGTCTGCAGGTGCTCGCCATCCCATATCGGTCAGGAGTGAAGCGCTGGGACGGCGGTAAAACCTCAAAGCCCAAAGCCGCCCTCACGCTGTATCTCAAAGAGCTTCTTTGAACTCGAGCCCGCGTTGATCAGGAGCCACGCAAGGCACGGCGTTGAGAAAGGCCAGCATTCGGGCGCTGTAAAGGAGGGAAGGACCCTGCGGTGCGTTCGCAGGGTCCCCCACCAATTGTTCAGGGCGCGGAACAAGTCCGCTAGTGTGAGATCGCCGTTGCGGCCTCGGCGAGGGTCTTTCCCTTGGTTTCCGGTGCCAGCCACTGTGACAATGCGGCACCGGCGAAGGCGATGGCTGCGGCGATGAGCATGGACACGGTAGTTCCCAGATTGGCCATAGACCACGGGAGCAAGAAGGTGCCCAAGGCGGCGCCGATCCGGCTGATGGCCGCAGCGAAGCCAGTGCCTATTCCGCGGATTTCCGTGGGAAAGATTTCACCGGGGTAGATGTTCGTCATGGTGCCGTAAATCGTGGTGAAGAACGAAAAAGCAAGAAATAGGGCCAACACCACGACCGGCGGCGCATCGACCCACAGGCCGATTGCGGCCAGGATTGCGCCACAGATCCATTGCGGAGGGACGGTCAGCACGCGGCGTCCGGCCTTGTCAATCAAGAGCAGAGAAAGGACCACCCCGGCGACGGCCAGCATGGAGAGTCCGATCCCTCCGGCAACTCCGCCCGCGAGACCGAAGTCAGCTAGAACGCTGTCCGCGAAAGTGGCAATCGCGAAGTAGGGAGTGACAGCACAGAACCAGAATCCTGATGTGAAGAGGGTGGCCCGCCAGTATTGGCGGGAGAACAATGTCTTGAAACTCCCCTTCCGGGTCTCTTCGGGCCTGATGTCCTCCATCTCGTGGGCGTTCTCCATGTAGCGGTGCGCAATGGCCTGGGCTTCTTCCGTGCGCCCTTGATTCGAGAGCCAGTGCGGTGACTCGGGCATCCCGATGCGGGCGATGAAGAGCGCCACGGCGATGAACGTGCTGGTGCCCAAGATCAGCCGCCAGTTCATGTCGGTTGTAGTCACCAGCACGTTCCCGACAATGAATGCGACCATGAATCCCACATACCAAGCGACCATGATCAGGGCCATCAGTCTGCCGCGCAGTCGGATCGGAGAGAACTCAGCCATCAACGGGAAGCCGACGGCGTACTCGATGCCAATGGCCATGCCCATCAGCAGACGGATCAGGAACAGGTGCTCTGCGGTATCGACGAAAAACTGGAGAGCCGAGGCTACGACAAAAAGTGCCATGTCGATCATGAACATGGTCCTGCGGCCAAATTTGTCGGTTGCCCAGCCACCAATGGGGGAACCGATGAAGATCCCCATCAGCGCTGCCGCCGCAACCAGGCCCAACCAAAGCGGTGACAGATTCAAATCCTGAGTCATCGTGGCCGTTACGGGACCGACTATCCCGAGGATGTAACCGTCGAGGAACATGCCCCCGACCAGGACTATGACCAGCCGCCAAAGGAAGCGGCGTCTAAAGGACGCCGAGGTTGCTCTCGTACTCGACGTTGCACTGGAAATTGGGGGCATCATTGTACTTTCCTCACCTGATGTGTTCGGGAGATTGGAATGGAGCAGCAGGGTTCTGCCGTCGAAGCAAGTGCAACGAAGTTCTTGGAGCCATAACAGCGGCGGGCTCTTCGGAGGATGCTTCGGGGAATCTTCCGGCAGGGCTGTTCTTCAAAGCAGGTGTCCCTGCCGGTGGGAGGGAAGCGGATTCCGGATTCGTGCGCTTCCCGAACGTGAGGTCTTCCCTGGCACCTACACTCCCGGCTTGCTGAGCTGCGCTGAGTTGGCGGGGAAACCGCTTCTTGTCTTGGTGCAGATAAGCCTCATTGAAGTTTCTCTTAGTGGTCTCAGGACTGGGGATGCAGCTGGTTTCACGGTCACTTCCTGGCTTCGGAACTTCGATGAGGCCTGGCGGGGATACGTCGGCAAAGGATGGGTGCAGGGATGCGATAGCGTTTTCGTGTGGAGATCAAACCCGGCAGAGCAGGTAATTCGGTTCATTCTGTGGACCGGGCCATATCGATCCTTCAAGTGCTGGCGCGCGTTGGTGCGGCCGCGGTCACGGACATCGCCGCCGAGCTCAGCATGCATAAATCGACCGTCTTCCGGTTGCTAGCAACTTTAGAAGCACGCGGCCTCGTCGAACAGACCTCGAACCGAGGCAGGTACCAGCTTGCGTTTGGCATCGTCCGGCTGGCCGAGGGCGCCACTACGAAGAGGGACCTGTCTGTCGTTGGTCGTCCGGTAAGCGAAGATCTCGCTGTCGCTGTCGGCGAGACCGTGAATCTGGTCATCAACGCAGGAGCTACCGTCGTGAGCGTGGACCAGGTGATGGGCCAGGCGTCGGTAACAACCGTCAATTGGGTAGGCCGGCCCGGGCCACTTCATGCAACGGCCGCAGGCAAGGTCTTCCTCGCCCACATGAACGAGGAAGACCTCAAACCAGTGCTGTCTGAACCCTTGGAGCGCTACACACCCCACACCATCACCGATGCCTTCAAACTGCGTGAACAACTCGAGAAGGTAAGAGAGAACGGGTATTCATACACGCTGCAGGAACACGAGGTCGGATTGTCTGCCCTTGCTGCGCCGATCAGATCCCTTGAGGGCAAGGTAATTGCCTCCCTCGCCGTGTCAGGCCCCGAATTCCGGATTAATGAGACCACCATTCCCGGCTTGGCCGAACAGATCATCTCGGCAGCTGCAAGAATCTCCGAACTCAATGGCTATCCGAAGCGAGGGTAGGGCGATACTGACCCGTTAGGCGTCGATCCGAAGATCAGTCAGCGGTTTCGAGCAGCAGATCAAAATCTTTTGCTGGGCGATTTCCTTGGGACGGATGCCTCCGTTGTGCTGCATGTCCACCTCTCCCTCAAGCATTGTGCTCTTGCACGTCCCACACATGCCTTGACTGCAGGAGGATGGAAGCCGCATTCCTGCCGCGACGGCTGCGTCCAGAACGTTCTCCCCGACGCCACAGGTGATGGTCTTGCCGCTGCGCACAAATTCCACCGAGAAGGAAGTTTCAGTGCCAGCCAAATTCTCGGACTGGGAGGCGTCCGCCGCCACGGTCTCGTCTTGGTTGCTGCGTACCTGTTCTGCACTTGGAAGGCTGTCAAATGAAAAGCTTTCTTCGTGGTAGTTCCGCATGTCGAAGCCTGATTCTTCGAGCAGGCGCCGGACTGCGCCCATGTACGGCGCCGGTCCGCAGGTATACACCACCCGTTCGGCCAAGTCCGGGGCGATCGCTTCCAACGCGGCCGGCGTCAGGCGGCCGCGGAGTCCCATCCAGCGTTCCGACGGGTAGTCCGCCTCGCACATGTGGACGACACGCACGTTGGGCATGACTGCAGCAATGGCATCAAGTTCGCGGCGGAAAATGATGTCTGCAGGGGTACGGGCGTTGTGGACAAAGAGGATGTCTGCATCGGATCCGAGGTCACAAAGTGTCCTGGTCATGGACATCACTGGGGTGATGCCACTGCCGGCGGACATGAACAGATACTTTGGTGCGACGGGTTGGGTGAGGGTGAAAGCACCCAAAGGAGCCGCCGCCGTAATCCTGCTCCCTGGAACAAGGTTGTCATGGAGCCAGTTGGAAACCGGACCGCCAGGAACCCGCTTGACTGTAATGGCAAGAACATGTGGTCTTGTCGGCGCCGAGGAGATCGTGTAGCAACGGCTGATCGGAGATCCTTGGATATCAAGTTCCAAAGTCACGAACTGTCCAGGATCGAAAGCGAAGGTTCCACCATCTTCTGCTGTGAAGTGGAAGCTCTTAACGTCGTGGGTTATGTCCAGAACCTGGCGGCACACGAGGACCGCCCGATCCGTTTCGTCCCAACACTCGTGCGCAGAAAGGGGCAGCAGCGGCTGCACGGTTTCGCTGGTCGCTAGTGACATCATATCGTCTTCTTCCCTTTCATCACTGGTTCAGATGTGCGCGGAGCCGGCCCACGTACCAGTTTGCAAATGCCTCGACATCGTCTTCGACCATTGAGTACGGTCCCGGAGTGTAGCCCGGGTCCGATACTCCGAGCTGGCAGCCGGCGACCAATTCCCGGTCCTGGTCGTTTGTCGCACGCCACACTTCGGTCAGAGTGTCCACTTCGTAATCAACCCCTTCGACCGCGTCAGCGTGAACGAGCCAGGTGGTGCGGACGATGCTCTTGCCCGGCGCGATGGGGATCACCCGGAAGACAACGGCGTGGTCGCTGAGAAAGTGGAACCAGGAGTTGGGCTGCAGGTGGAGGGAGAGATCGCCGAAACTAGGCTCTGAAAATGTGCTGAGGAGTTTCTTGCATACGGCGGAACCATTTGGGCCGAAGGAAGCCCCGTCGCCGTCCAAGGGCAGGTGCGAGATCTGGAATCCGGTCACCCTTGTGTCAAGCTCCCGGCGGTCGTCCCGGGGGAACTGACGGATGTTGCATGCCTGTTCCAGATTGGCGGAGGCTTTCTGGTACCGGTCGAACAGAGGCCTCAGTCGCGGGGTGATGTCAGCGGCTGAATACCCGAACAGGGGGAAGTAGGCCGTTACGAGTTCCGGGTGGGCTCCGTCGCAGTGGTGGCACTCCCGATTGTTTTCCATGACGAGCTTCCAGTTGCCTTCTTCGAGAAGGTCGATTTGGTGCGCCACCTTGGTGTTCTTGAGGTCATAGTGTTCGAGGAAGGGCTCGATGTGCCCCACCACTTCGTCGAAGTCAGCCGGAGGTTCATCGGCTGCGCAGACAAAGAGCAGCCCGCCGACTGACCTGACCTGTACTGGCTTGAGGCCAAATTGAGCGCGATCGAATGTAGGAGGCTGGGAGTCCGCGAAGGCGAGGCTACCGTCGGTGCGGTATGTCCACTGGTGATAGGGACAGACCAGGTTGCCCACTGAGCCGCAGGGGTCCTTCAACAGACGAGAGCCACGGTGGCGGCACACGTTGTGGAAGGCCCGGATCACTTCGTCGTCATCACGAAGGATGATGACCGAGAAGGTCCCGATATTGATCGTGACAAAGTCTCCCGCGTCGGGGATCTCTGCTTCGGCGGCACAGAACAGCCAGTGCTTAAGGAAGATGGCTTCGATATCGAGATCGAAAATCTCCTGGCTGGTGTAAAAGGGCGCTTCAAGGCTGTAGCCGTCCCGACGGGAGGCGACCAGGACATCGGCGTCGATGGCGGCGGTTGGGGTGATGACGTTGTTCAAGGGTTTCTCCATCATATGGGGGCTCGGAGAGCCACAACCGAGAGATTCGCTGTTTCGTCTGATAGAACAGTTCTGTCAAACGAAACAATATGCATTCGAGAATACCGCTCGACAGCTGACATGTCCCGTAAAATTTTTCGACTGACCGAGGTTTTACATGTCGTTCACAGAACCGGGCTGGTTTGTTGCAGGCGTGTTTCCAAGTTGACCCAACGTCGAACCCTGCAAATCCGCCCTCCCGCCATCCCGGGCGCTTCCGTACGGGGTGAAGAATGCATGGACGCAGAAACGTTGTGGCGTTTGCCCATGTCCCTGACACCCCCGCGTCCAGGCAGAGAGGCCTGGCCGTCCCGGCTTGTGGTGCTTCCTGGGGCACCATCGATTGCGCCGCTTCCGAGACGCGCTGAGCCTGGCAGGGCGGCCGCGCACCTGTGCGTAGATGACGCCGAGGGGTGTCTGCGCAGGTGAGTACCGCGGGTGGACGGACTGTTCAACGGTGGCCGGTGCGCGCTTGCTGAGGTGTGAGGGGATGCATGAGAAACCTCGGGCTACCCTGCGCTCAAGGCCCCTTTTGGGGCGGACTTGAATCCCAAGGCACCTCGTCGACTATGACAGAACTCCGGGTTGTGTTTGCTCCCCGAGCTTCTGGTGTCTGATGCTGTTGGATTCCCGCAGTGCGTCCAGAAATTCGTCTATAGCTGGAGAGCTGGTGGTGCGCCGTGCTGCGTACAGCGCTGTCTGCGGGTGGCCGGCAATGGGCCGGATCGTGACACCGGGCATTTGAAAGCGCCCTACCGACGCGGGGAGGATTGACAGCCCGAGTCCCGCGGCGACAAGTCCGAGCACCGTTTCTTGGTGTATGGCCTGCTGGATCACGTTCGGCGGTGTCCGCTGTCCGTCGAAGAGACGCAGGACCCGGGACACGAAGCCGGGCATGAGCCGGTAGGGGAAGAGGATCATCGGCTCGCCATCCAGGTCGTCAGGATGGATTGTGGCCTGTTCGGCCAGTGGATGGTGTTGCGGCAGAACGGTGACCAAGTCCTCGCCACTAAGAACTTCCAGGCGGATGCCAGGAACTTCTCCAGGGTCGCGGACCAGGCCAAGGTCAAGGCCGCCGTCAAGGAGTTGTTCAATCTGTTCGCCGCTGGTGAGCGGGGAAAGGACCAGTTCCACGCGGGGGCGTCGCTCGGTGAAGGTTGCTATTGATTCGGGGATGGTGGTGTAGCTGGCGGAGCTGACGAACCCGATCCTGATCCGACCGCTTAGGCCGGCTGCTTCGTTGGCCGCATCCCCGGCGGCTTCATCCAGTTCGCTCACGGCGTCTCGGATCCGGTCCCTGAACGCTTCTCCCGCTGGTGTCAAAGTGACTCGGCGGGTGGTCCTGTCGAACAACTGGACCCCCAGATCCTTCTCCAGTTTTCGGATCGCGACAGTCAGCGGCGGTTGGGTCAGATGAAGGCGCTCGGCCGCACGCCCAAAATGCAGCTCGTCCGCGACGACAAGGAAGTACCTGAGCTGCCTGAGTTCCATGGTCATTCTTTCGCTTGGCAATAATAATCCTTTCAAAAATTATATTGGACGCTAGTCGGATAGCGGTGAGTAACTGGAGTAGACGCAAGATCCACATTCCCCCAAATCGCTACGGAGCAACCCATGGAATCGTTTGAATACGTCGTTGTCGGAGCTGGCCTTTCTGGCGCAGCCACGGCCTGGCAGTTGGCCTCCCGCGGCCACGAGGTGGCCCTGTTGGAGAGGACCACCCCCGCCAACGATGCCGGCAGCTCGCACGGATCAGCCCGCATTTTCCGCTACGCATACCCGGACGCTTTCTACACCGGACTGGTCCTTGAAGCGAAGGCAGGCTGGGATGAATTGGCGCGCCTGTCAGGAAAGCAGCTCATCTCACCCACCGGGGCTGTGGACTATGGCGCCGTCCGCCAGCCCGAGCGCCTCGCAGCTGCATTGGCTGCAAACGGGATCGAACACGAGCTCCTGAGCGCCAAGCAAGCCAAGGAACGGTGGGGACAAATCGCCTTCGACACCGACGTTCTCTGGCACCCCGGAGCCGGTGTCATAGATGCCCACGAATCCGTTGCGGCCATGGTCGACCAAGCCGTCGCTCACGGCGCCGCCCTGCACACCAACTGGGCCGTCGCCTCCATCAAGGGAACCGCCGGTGAGTACGTCGTTACCTCCGAAGACGCCCGCGCGGTCAAGGCCGCCAACGTCATCATCGCCGCAGGAGGCTGGCTCTCTCAGCTCCTCGGAAACCTGTCCCTGCCCGGAGGCTTCCTCGCAGCCATGCCCCACATCGAGGTCCGGCAGGAGCAGGCCTACCACTTCCCCTACATCGACGGCGCCGACCCGGCCACCTGGCCCACATTCATCCATAAGCGTGAAGGCTGGCAGGCTTACGGCTTGCCGGGTGGTCGTGACGCAGGCTTCCGAGGTCAGAAGGTCGCAGAATACAACGGCGGAAAAATTCTGCCTTCTGCCGCAGACCAGGACGGATTGATCGATCCGGCCAACCGGCGTCGGGTCATCGAGTACGTCCAGAATTACCTCCCGGGCCTGGTGCCCGAACCGTACGCCGAGACCACCTGCCTGTTCACCAACACCCCCACCGAAGACTTCATTATCGACCGCGCCGAAGGCATCACCATCCTCTCCCCCTGCTCCGGCCACGGCGCCAAGTTCGCCCCACTCATCGGGCAGCTGGCTGCGGACCTGGCCACCGGGGCCGGAACCGTCCCCGAACAGTTCCGCCTCGCCGCCCAGGCCACGGCAGCAGGAGCACACTAATGACGAGCTTCACCAACCAGACAGGCACGACGGCTGCAACAGTCACCGGCCTGCTCTCCGATATCGCATCCCTGGGTACGGATTCAATGCGGGGCGGCTACACCCGCCCCGTGTACTCCACCGCCGAGCTCGACCTCCGCGAGTGGTTCATCCAAGAAGCCACCCGGCGCGACCTTGCCGTGGAAACCGACCGCAACGGAGCCATCTGGGCCTGGTGGGATACCCCCACCAAAGATCGCACCAATGCACTGGTCACTGGCAGCCACCTCGACTCGGTCCCCGGCGGGGGTCCCTTCGACGGGCCTCTTGGCGTCGCCTCCGCACTCGTCGCCGTCGATATCCTCAAAAACCGCGGCACCACACCCACCCGGCCACTGGCCGTCGTGGTTTTCCCGGAAGAGGAAGGCTCCCGCTTCGGTGTCGCCTGCCTCGGCTCCCGGCTCATGACCGGCGCCATAGAGCCCGACAAGGCCCGGAACCTCCGCGACCCGGACGGCAACACCTTCGCCGACACCGCCCAGGCCAACGGCTTGGACCCCCGTTTCATTGGCCGCGACGAGGAACTGCTTGGCCGGATCGGGGCGTTCGTTGAGCTGCACGTCGAACAAGGCCGCGGGCTGATTGACCTCAACCAGCCCATCGCGATCGCCTCCTCCATCCTCGGCCACGGCCGTTGGCGCCTGAGCATCCACGGACAGGGCAACCACGCAGGAACCACGCTCATGGCCGGCCGGCACGACCCCATGGTCGCCGCTTCCCGGACCGTCGTCGCCATCCGCGACACCGCCCGGGAGCAACCCCACGCCAGAGCCACCGTTGGCCGACTCCAACCCGTGCCGGGGGGCACCAACGTTATCGCCTCCCGCGTGGACTTCTGGCTGGATGTTAGGCACCCCGATGATGCGATTACGGCATCCTTGGTGGACAGCATCCACCAGCAAGCACGACTGATCGCTGCAGAAGAGGGCTGCAGTGTGGAACTGAAGGAGGAATCGCTAAGCCCTACTGTTCATTTCGATCTCGCCCTGCAGGATGATCTGCAACTGGCGCTCCCGGAAGCACCCCTTCTTGACACTGGTGCCGGGCACGATGCAGGGGTGCTTTCTGCCTATGTCCCGACCGCCATGGTGTTTGTCCGGAACCCCAGCGGTATCTCCCACTCCCCCGAGGAACACGTCGTGGACGAAGATGCCGAGATTGGTGCCCTTGCCCTGGCCGATTCGCTAGCGGCCCTTCTGGCGTAAGCCCTACCCCCCGGGTACCCGCGCCAACAAGAAAGGGGCGCGGGTACTTTCCTGTCCCGCAGCCTTGACACGCCCAAGCGTACAAAATCATCCGTGAGCACTTCGGAGAACTCGTATTCTGACCCCTGTTGGAACGTCGTCGGTGGGGCGGGGCCCGTGCGCGTCGCCGGCGTGTCTAGAATGTTGCAGCCGCGACTTGTTCGTCCTGGATGGCTGCCAGGGTTTCGGCGTCGACTTCAGTCCGGCCGGTGAGGTTTCTTTCCTGCTCCTGGGGTGCCCAGATATCCCCTATTGTGAATCCGTTGGGGAACGGGTCCTCGGCGTCAAGAACCCACGTAGAGAAGCCGGTGATCCATGCCTGTCCGCTGATGGTTGGCACAACGGCCGTGCGCCCATGGATCGTTACCTCTTCAATGAGCTCGCCGGTGTAGACAGTGCCCAGGATGCCTTCGTGACGGAATACTTCGCCCAGGCCCAGTTCCCCTTTGGCATGCATTGCAGCCATCTTGGCGCAGGTCCCGGTCCCGCAAGGGCAACGGTCCAGACCGCCGGTCCATGTGGCAGGGTTGTCGAAGTCTACCGGGCCGCTGGCGACCGTAACGGCGTTTTTACGGTCGGCGTTGGGGTTGGTGGCCGCGCCGGACAACTGGGAAATGGTGATGCCAATCCCCGGATAGTCAGGGTGGGAGACGGGCAGTTGATCCTGCGCCGCCCGAAGAATCAAGGAAGATACCCGGGTGATGTCCCGCCCCTGCTCTGCGGCCAGATCCAAGCCCTCGAACTGGTTCACATCAGCGATGACGTAGAACATGCCTCCCCAGGCGACGTCGACAGTTACCCGTCCTAGTTCCGGGACATCGATGACGGCGTCGAGGTAGACGGCGTAGGCTGGCAGGTTCTGGAATTTGACATTCGTGACCTTGCCGTCGAGGCACTGGGCCTCAACGGCGATCAGCCCGGCCGGAGCTTCCAGGTTGAACCGGGTGACGGGTTCCTCCATCTGGATCATCCCCGTTTCCAAGAGGACGGTCGCCACCGCAATCGTGTTCCCACCGCTCATGACGGGATATTCGACTTGTTCCATGATGATGAAGCCAGCTGCAGCGTCCGGATGTTTAGGCGGAACCACCAGATTGCAGCACAGCGGGGGGTATCCTCTGGGTTCCCGAAGCATGAGCTTGCGGATCTGGTCGTCGTTTTCCTTTAACCATGTCATCTGTTCGTACACGGAGTTCCCGGGGATGTGGGGAACTCCCCCGGTGATAACACGCATGGGTTCGCCGGAATGGGTCTCCACGGCATGGATCAATCGCTTAAAGGTCATGTCTGTCACCTCTGGGAAGTTGAAATCGGAGTCTGCTGGCTGGCGATCGCGCGGAGCCGCTTAAGAACCGCAGGGTCGATACTGACCTGCTGTGGAAGTTCGGTGAGGCCCAGAGCAGGGAGGTTGACCTGGTGGTCGCTGTGCAGGGTTTCGAAGTGGTTGGCCAACCGTCCGAGGGACCCTGGGAAGTTCGCAGGATCGATGCCGAGTAAGAACACACCAATGCCGGGAGAGGTTTCGCCCCGGTCGAAGGGGGCCGCGTCCAGGGAGAAATTCGCTCCGGACAAAGTGGCCAGGAGCTCAACCAAGAGAGCGATATTTCCGCCGCGGTGACCACCAAAAGGAAGGAGGACGCCACTCAAAGCCTCCTCGGCGTTGGTTGTGGGCGCGCCCGCCGAGTCGAGCGCCCAACCGGCTGGAATGGCTTCTTCGGCCACGGCTGCGCGTCGGATGTTCACGAAAGCCGTAGATGAGGACGCTTGGTCGATTACCATTGGCAGCTGGCCGGGACGGGGAATGGCGTATGCAAGCGGGTTGGTACCCAGGATGGGCCTTGGCGACCCGCCAAGGGACATGAGCGCGGGACTGTTGGCGGTCGCGACCGCCACAAACCCCCGTTGTGCCAGACGCCTGGGATAGTAGCCGAGCTCGCCGCATGTGTAGGAACCTCGGATCCACATAGCTGCTATTCCTGCCCCACGAATGGCATGGTCAAAGGCTGCAGATGCTTCATCAAAGGCCACCTGCGCTAAGCCTCCCCGGGCATCAACATCGATGACAGCAGAGGTCAGGCGACGGACATCGGGGTTCGTTTCCGCCGTGATCCGTCCAGTCCGGTATCCGTCAAGGTAGTCGAAGAGGTGGCCGACTCCGACCGCCCGGTTGCCGGATTGTTCCGCTTCGGTGGTCGCTCGCGCCAGAACGTGGGCAGCACGCGTATCCGCTCCGGAAGCGCGCAGGGCACGCTCACAGATGGCTGCGAGCTCCTCGCTCGGGATGTGTGTGTTCAAAATGAGTCCTTTCGCCCTTGTCGTAGCGTGCATCGCTGGATTGCTTGCCGAAACGCTCCGCTCGGAAAGAACGGTGTCCTCACGGTAGCCTTGCGATATGTGATCACACAAGGTCCTAGTTCATTGTGTGAAGGATTACGATGGGCGGCGATCATCGCTGGCGACTGCCTGGTGAACGTGCCCGCGAACGAGCACTGAAGCGGAGGGTGTCTGCGGATGTCGCGCGCCTTCCAAGGGATCCTCAAGCGAAAGATGTGTATGCGAGAACCTGCAGACAACCCCATTGCGTACTCAGCCATTGTCCACCCTGCACAACGGCCACCCGTGCCCTGGGTCAACGGTGCCGGCGTGACCAGGGAGATCGCGGTGAAACCGCTGTCCGATGGAAGTGGCCCATTTCTCTGGCGCCTCAGTCTTGCTGAGCTGGACCGGGATGGAGACTTTTCTTCGTTGCCGGGCATTGACAGGATATTTACTCTTGCCAGCCCAGGGCCCTTGGACCTTGCTGTTTCGGACGTGCTCGGCAGGATCGGGCAAGGGGAAAGTATTGCCTTTCCGGGCGAGAAATCAGTAAAGGTGTGGCTTGTTGGCGGATCGAAGCAGCTCGGCCTGAATCTCATGGTTCGCCGTGACCGGGCCATGGTTGATGTCTCGGTGGTAAGGCAAGAGGGCATTCTCCTGCTGGACCCGCGGGCGGGGACGGTGGCCGCGACCGTACTTGAGGGCCAGGCGGTACTCGCCGATGGTCGGTGGTTGAAGGAGCTCGGCACCGTGGTGCTTGGTGATGAAGTCGAACAACTGCGCGGCCGAAACTGCCTGCTGGCTATCTCATCGGTCTATCCCTCGGCCAATGAGGGCGGTGTTCAGTCGGTCTCAGGGGACGAACAGTAGAAGCAGTTGTCAACTTCTCTACCGCCCATGCAAACCTCTTCCCCTTCCGCATCGGCTGAGGGGCGCATACCCATGGAGGTGGTGGAGTGCGGCACGCGTATTCCTTCCTGTGCGAGACCGAAAAATGGATCCCATCGGCCTATTGTGTGATTTGTGATCACAATATACTGTGGTCCTATCAACGCTCGCAAGAGGTTGGGCCAGTAGAACCCTCCGCGCAGCCGCGACCATCCGGTCCGCGCCTCGCGGCCACTCTTAGGAAGTGCATCAATGCCTAACAGAATCCTGCTCAAAGTTGCAGAGAACAAGAAACTAGAAGCCCTTGCCAGCCGCAACCGCTTCACCCGTCCAATCGTGGACCGCTACGTTGCCGGCAATGGCCTGGAGGATGCATGGAAAGCCACCAGCGCCCTCAACAAAGCGGGCATTGACGTCAGCTTGGACCTGCTGGGGGAATCTGTCCAACACCTGGACCAGTCCAAGGAAGCCACCCGGGAATACCAAGGTGCCATTGAGGAAATCCGTCAAAAGGCACCCGGCTCCACGGTCTCCGTCAAGCTGTCGCAACTTGGCATCATGATCGATCCGCAGGAGTGTGCCAATAACCTCAAGACGCTGCTAAGCGCCGCCGCAACCCACGGCGCGATAGTTGAAGTGGACATGGAGCACAGCTCGGTGGGCCGGGAAACCCTGGCGATCTACAAGAGCATCCTGCCCGATCACCCGGAAACGCGGGTAGCTATCCAGGCCAACATGCGACGGACCCCTGAGGACCTTAGCTCCTTCACTGACATCAAGCCGCGCATCAGATTGGTCAAGGGAGCCTTCGATGAGTCCTCAGCTGACGCCCTGCGCAATGCAGACGAGGTCACCGAGCAGTACAAGTTCCTTTCCCGCTGGGCTCTTGAGCACCTTCCCGACCCGGCCTTCGGAACCCACGACGGCGACTGCATTGACGTCATCAAGAAGGCGGCCGCAGAACTGGGCATCGACAAGCGTTCCTTCGAATTTCAGATGCTCTATGGAGTTCGCAGGAAGCTCCAGGACGAACTCGTAAGGGAAGGCTACCGCGTCCGCGTATACCTTCCCTACGGTAACCAGTGGTACCCCTATCTGATGCGCCGGATGGCTGAAAAACCCGCCAACCTGCTGCTCTTCCTGAGGTCCCTCATCGGCGGCTAAACCGGAATTTGGCATAGGCTTACATGTGATCAAATATCACTAACGACCATTCCGGGAAGGAAGGACCCATGGCCCTCCAAATGTCCGCTGCCGTCAAACCAACATTGGTGGCTGACCAGGTGTACGAGGTCTTGGAGGACGCCATCCTGACAGGAACACTGGCGGCTGGACACGCCTTGCGTGTGCGTGACCTCGCTGCCATGGTCGGTACCAGTGTCATGCCGGTCCGGGAAGCCATCCGTCGCCTAGAAGAGGCAGGGCTGGCCACCCGGACCCCGCATAAAGGGGCAGTGGTGAAGACCTTCACGGCAACCGAACTGATCCATATCTATGCCGTGCGGACCATTCTTGAAGTGGAAGCAGCCACCCAAGCCGCTCCCAACATCGGGAAAGGTGACGTCAAGAGGATGCAAGCGTCCTGCAGAAAAATGGAGGATGCCGTGGCCGAGGAGAGGATCGTGGATGCCTTGGCCCTGGACGAGGAGGTTCTCAGGATCTTCTACTCCGCCTCCGGGAACCCTGTCCTGGTCAGCACCATCGATCAACTGTGGCTCCAATGCCGGCCCTACAAGGTCATCGGCGCCACAGAAGCCCTCACCCGAAAAGACAACTCTCTATGGACTCCGCAGCCGGCCCTCGTCCGCGCACTGGCTGCGGGCGATACGACAGAAGCAACTACCATCACGGCCGATTCCCTGGCCAGCGCCCTCCGGCGGCTGGAACAGCGGCTGGAGACCCACTGAACCAAACCGCACCGCCCCGGCAAAACCAACGAGGAGAACCGGATTATGTCCACCCAATCAGTCAGCGTCACCGGAAATTTCAAAGTACCTACTCCCTATAACGAACCGTCCCGTGAGTTCCGTCCGGGTTCGCCGGAAGCAGCTTCGGTCAAGAAGGCCATTGCAGAAATCACTTCCAACGTCCGCGAACTCCCGCACGTGATCAACGGCCAACGCTCCATGACGGGCAAGCTCCGGGACGTGACGGCACCCCACCGCCACTCCCAGGTGCTGGCACGCATCCCCACCGCGGACGAGAGCGTGATCCAGGCCGCAATTGACGCAGCCCTGGCAGCCCAACACGACTGGTCCCGTACACCGTGGTGGGAACGCGCTGCCATCTTCCTCCGTGCCGGCGACTTGGCCGCAGGCAAGTACCGTGACGAGCTGGTCGCCACGACAATGCTTGGCCAGTCCAAGACGTTCCACCAAGCCGAGATCGACGCCGCAAGCGAGGTAGCTGACTTCTTCCGCTACAACGCCCACCTGGCCCAGCAGATCTTCAGTGACCAGCCTGCATCACTCCAAGGCGAGGGCAACACCCTTGACCAGCGCGGTCTGGAAGGTTTCGTCCTGGCCATCACCCCGTTCAACTTCACCGCCATCGCCAGCAACCTCCCAACCACCGCCGCTTTGATGGGCAACGTTGTGGTGTGGAAGCCGTCGGAGAAGTCCTCGCTGAGCAACGACGTGCTGATGCGCATGTTTGAGGAAGCAGGGCTTCCTCCTGGCGTCATCAACCTGATCCACGGCTCCGGGCGACAAATCTCCGACCACGCCATGGCACACCCGGATTTCGCAGGTCTGAACTTTACCGGTTCCACTGATGTGTTCCGCAGCCTCTGGAAGAAGTCCGGCGAACACATCGACCAGTACCGCTCTTTCCCGCGCCTGGTAGGTGAAACCGGCGGTAAGAACGCAGTCGTGGCGCACCCGTCCGCTGATCCTGGCGCTGTCCGCGCTGCGTTGATCCGCAGTGCTTTCGAATACTCAGGACAGAAGTGCTCCGCGGCGTCCCGGACATACCTGCCCCGCAGTGTATGGAACGTGATCAAGGATGAACTCGTCGAAACCACCAAGTCCCTCCGTGTGGGCGACGTCGCCGAACATGAAACCTTCACCGGCGCGGTGATCGACGAGTCCTCATTCCGCAAGCTGGAGGCCGCCTTGGAGAAGGCAAAAGCCCTGGAGAGCCACCAGCTTCTTGCCGGCGGCAACGCCCACGGCGAGGAAGGCTGGTTCGTCGAACCTACGATCTTCGAAACCACCGACCCCCACGCCTTCACCATGAGCGAAGAGTTCTTCGGTCCGATCCTCACCGTCTATGTCTACGACGACGAGGAATGGGAAACCGTACTGGACCTGGTTGACCAAACCAGCAACTACGCGCTCACACTTTCCATCTTCGCCAATGACCGACGCGCCATATCCGTGGCACTCGATAAGCTTCGCAACGCCTCGGGTATGACCTATGTCAACGACAAGCCCACAGGCGCGCTCATGGGCCAGGTCTCCTTCGGCGGCGGACGGGCCTCGGGCACCAACGACAAAACCGGCTCCCGGCTTGCCTTGCAGCGCTGGCTCAACGGCCGCTTCATCCACGAGAATTTCTCCCCCTCCTCCGAATGGCGCCAGCCATACATGGCCCAGTAACAAGGGCACACCAGCCGGCTGGGTGCGCAGCCGCCCACCCAGCCAACCAACCGCCGTCGGACTCCTTCGCAACGACCCGCACGGCACCGGCAGCCGTCGCCTGATACCCCGGGCGGCGGCTGCTGCCCTCTCACCGGTCAGCCCCATGCCCTCCGAAAGCCTCCCCCATGAAAAAACGCATCCCCTCGAAGAAAGCAACCAACGGTTCCCCAACCGACTCGGTGACGAAGCGCGATGAACGGGGCACCGCAATGTCCACATTGCTCCTTTTTGCCAGGCACCGGACCCTGACCAGCCAACAAATCGCCGGTCTCCTGCGCATCCCGGTCTCGACCGTCTACCGGCATCTGCAGACGCTGCTGCAGGCCGGCTTCGTGGTTGAAAACCCGGTCATCGGGCGTTACTCAGCAGGTCCGGAAGTGGTCCGTCTGGCCGACAACTACCGGCAAGAGGCATCAGCGCAGGGCGTGGTCAGACGGCGCCTGGAACAACTCTCCGCAGAGACCGGGGAACTCGCCGCCTACATGGTCCAGAGCAGTCTTGAAGTCATCTGCGTTGATTCCGTCGAAAGCATCCACATCCTTAGCTGCAGCTATGCTCCGGGCCGGTCCCGCCCACTGCTGCATGGCGCGAGTGCTCGCGCCATCATGGCCCACCTCCCAGCCCGGGAAGTCGATGACATCATCACCAGCCACTCCCTGACGCCCGCTGATGAGCAGGCCATACGCAGCGACCTGGAACAAATACGTTCCGGAGGTTACGCCACCAGCCAAGGTGCCCTGGCGCCTGGGGTCTGGGGCGCCAGCGCACCTGTTTTCAATGATTCGACCCTTGCAGGTGTTGTAACCACCATGGTGCCGGTTGAGCGCGCCACAACGGAGACTGAACGGAACCGCTACATCAACCTCACGCGCCAGGCCGCCAGGGACCTCAGCTAGGCCGCCCACGCTGAAAGAAGAAAACGATTCGGCGGGAAAGACCCGTGATCCTAGATATGTGATCACAGATATGGACAGCTGATCGTAATTCGACATAGAGTGACTTAGGGCACATCGCTCCAACATAGCTCCACCGTCAGCGCCGCCCCACGCGAAGAGTGCGAGCAAGGTTCGGGACCAGCGCCCCAAGCGGCGTGAAGACCCCGCTTCGGCTGCGTCACTTAGTAAAGGAATCGGAAAAATGGGCTTAAGTTTTGGCACGAAAGCTCCCCCTACTGCTCTCACTGGCGAGGTGGAGGTGGCCGGGCTTGGCAAGAAGTACGGAGTGATCCAGGTCCTGAAGGACGTGGACCTGTCCATGGCCGAAGGAGAGGTGGTTTCGATCATCGGACCCTCCGGCGCGGGTAAGTCCACGTTCCTGCGGTGCCTGAACTACCTCGAGACCCCGTCCGAGGGCACCATCTCCATCGGCGGCGCCCGCGTCGTGGCCGGTGGGGCGAAACTTCCGGACAAGGCCAGCCTGGACCACCTCCGCCGCGTCACGGGGATGGTGTTCCAGTCCTTCAACCTGTTCCCGCACCTGACCGTGATGGAAAACATCACCCTCCCCCAACGAAAGGTGCTGGGTTCGTCCAAGGAACAGGCCGAGGAAGTCGCCAACAAGCTATTGAAGCGGGTCGGATTGCCGGACAAGGCCTCCGCCTACCCGGCACGCCTGTCCGGCGGGCAGCAGCAACGCATCGCGATCGCCCGGGCCCTGGCCCTGTCCCCGAAAGTCATGCTCTTCGACGAACCCACCTCGGCCCTGGACCCCGAAATCGGCCTCGAAGTGCTCGCCGTCATGCGCGACCTCGCCGACGAAGGCATGACCATGCTCGTCGTCACCCACGAAATGCACTTCGCCCGCGACGTCTCGGACCGCATCATGGTCATGGGCAACGGCGGCGTCCTGGAAATCGGGCCCAGCGAACAAGTCATGACCCAACCAGCCAACGACCGCACCCGCCAGTTCCTCAAAGCCGTCCTGGACCGGTAACCGAGCCATGATCACCCAACTGCTGGCCTCCATCGCCCAAGGCGTCGGCCAAACCCTCTACGTCACCGGAGCCTCGCTCCTGTTCGGCGGACTCATCGGCCTCGTCCTGGTCGGCGCAGCCCGCTCCCCCATCGCCATCATCCGCACCGCGGCGTCCCTGTACATCAACATCGTCCGGGTCATCCCCCCGATCACCTGGCTGTTCCTGATCTACTTCGGCCTGCCCCAATACGCCCTCCGCCTGACCACCATCCAGGCAGCCATCATCGGCTTCTCCATCATCGCCTCAGCGTTCATGGCCGAAATCTACCGCTCCGGCTTGTTAAGCATCCCGGACGGCCAACGCGAAGCAGCCCACGCCCTCGGCATGTCCTCCATCACCACCGTCGCGCACGTCATCACACCCCAAGCGTTCCGCGTAGCCCTGCCCGCGATCGCCACCTACGGCATCGGCCTGCTCAAGGACTCCGCACTGGCCTCCACCATCGGCGTTCGCGAAATCACCTACTACGCCCAACAAAGCGCGAAACAAACCCACGAAGGGCTGCTCTCCTTCGTCGTCGCCGGCGCGCTCTACATCATCATCAGCCTCGTCGTGGCCCTCATCGCCCGACGCGTGGACCTCACACTCCGCCGCAAGATCGGAGTCCTCTAAATGGACCTCATCAACCAATGGCTCGGCTGGCTCCCCAACCTCACCCCAGGACTGGGTGTCAGCCTCCAACTCACCGGGCTCTCCCTGCTCTTCGGCTTCCCCTTCGGACTCCTCCTGGCCGTCCTCGCCGAAGCGAAACCCGCACCCCTGCGCTGGATCTCCTTCCTCTTCGTCGAGATCGGCCGCGGCCTCCCAGCGCTGGTGCTGCTCTACCTGCTCTACTTCAGCCTCCCCGACGCCGGCATCACCCTGACCTCCCTCACCACCGCGATCATCGCCCTGACCTGGAACACCGGCGCCTACGCCTCCGAATACTTCCGCGCAGGCATCAACTCCGTCCCCCAAGGCCAAAAAGAAGCAGCCCTCACCACCGGGCTCCGCGGCTGGACCGGATTCCGGCACATCATCCTCCCCCAAGCCCTCCGCATCTCCACCCCACCCCTGGCAGGCCTCGCCGTCCTCGTCTTCCAAGGCTCCGCACTCGCGTTCGTCATCGCCGTCCCCGAACTCATGTCCAAAGCCTTCGAAATCGGCTCCATCACCTTCGAATACCTCTCCGTCTACACCCTCACCGCCATCATCTACGGCACCCTCACGCTCATCTTCCTCGCAGCCATCAAACTCCTCGAACAACGCCTCGGCCGCCACCTCCAACGCAACTAACACCCGTTACAGCACCAGTAATCACAGATCGATAGTCGAGGCATCGACGGATGCAGACCGACATCCGGCACCAAGGCATCATCTCCGTTCCCATTAACCGGCGGGGCGTCGCCCCGCCACCACTAGAAAGAGACCCCATGTCGCGAACAACCCGTTCCCTCGTGCGCGTACTTTCGGCCGGCACTGCCGCCGGCCTGGTCGCACTCTCCCTCGCTGCCTGCGGCGGCAGCGGTGACGCCTCCGCTGGCTCCGGCGACTGCACCCCTGCCCATAAGGACCTCAAAACCACCACCCCGGGCGAGCTCACCGTAGCCAGCTACGACTACGCACCGGCCACCATAGTGAAGGGCGATAACGTCACGGGCATGGAAGGCGAGCTCATCAACGAGATCGCTAAATTGGAGTGTTTGAAGGTCACCGTGAGCACCTCCGGCGGTGCGGGCGCAGTGATCCCCTCGGTGCAGTCCAAGCGCGTGGACATCGGATCCGGTAGCTGGCTCCGCACCAAGGAACGCACCAAGATCGTGTACCTGAGCACCCCGCTCTGGAGCGACCCGCAGGCCATCATCTCCAAGACGGGCCTCACTAGTGATGATCTCCAAGGCAAGAAGGTGGGCTCCGTGGCTGGAAATCTTTACAACAACAGCCTGCAGAAGTGGCTTGGAGACGACTTCAAGATTTATCAGGATGACGAGTCGATCTACGGTGACCTGAAGGCGGGCCGCATCGACGCCATTGTCGCCTCCGCCGCCTCTGCCAAGTACCGCTTCAAGGACGCCCCCGTTGAGGGCGCGACCGTGGTGGACGTCAAGCCCAACGCCAACGTCCCGGAGTTCGCTGCAGTGGGCCAGGTCATGTTCCCTTCGGCCCTGGACAACCCGGAGCTGGGTAAGGCCCTGGACGAGGACATCGAGAAACTCCGCGAAAACGGCACCATCAAAAACATCCTCGAGAAGTACGGCATGGACCCGGCAGTGGGCGAACCGGGCGAGCCCAGCCTGCTCTAACAGGGCGAGCGAGCAACACACCAGGACGACGCCGTGAGCAACGCGGCGTCGTTCTGGGCTTGGGATAAGAATCTAAAGTACAGGCCCTCGTTGTCAGCGGTCACCAACCCCTCGCAATGACCGAAAACCCCGGATGCGGACAGGGGGCGGTGCTGTCCGTTGGCAGGACAGGGCACGGGTCCCGAGGCGGCAGTCGGTACCGGTCACTGGGATTCGGTTCTTAGCTTCGCCGCAGGCTGATGGTCACTGAGGCGGTCCAGACCTGTCATAAGATCATTTCCATGGCGGGTAAACAGGCAGAGGTTCCTCTTGCTATCTCAGTAACTCCAACCCTCGTCGCTGACCAGGTCTACGAGGCCCTTCGGGGTGCCATCCTCACGGGGGAGCTCCCAGGAGGATCTCCCCTTCGCGTGCGGGACGTTGCCAACATGGTAGGTACGAGCGTCATGCCAGTCCGCGAAGCCATTCGTCGCCTTGAGGAAACAGGGCTCGCAACCCGCGTAGCGGCACACCGTGGCGCGGTCGTTAGACAGTTCACGGTTACAGAACTCATCCACATCTACGACGTCCGCGCGATGCTGGAAGTGGAAGCAGCCCTACGGGGCACGCCAAAGGTCACCAACTCGGAAGTCGAGCTGATGGACGCAGCCCTGTCGCGCATGAATCAAGCCGTGAAGGAAGGCAGGGTAGGGGATGCCCTGGACGAGGACGAGGTACTGCTCCGGACGCTGTACTCGGCCGCGGGCAATCCTGTTCTCATGGACGTAATCGAGAACCTGTGGCTGCAATGCAGGCCATACAAAGTTATCGGGGCCACTGAAGCCATTGAGCGCAATGATCAAAGCCTCTGGACGCCCCAGCCGGCAATCCTTGAGGCAGTGCGGGCAGGAAACACGAAAGCTGTCATCAAGTTGACCAAACAATCTGTGGCTAGTGCGCGCAAGCGACTCGAAAAGCGTCTTGAGACTCAGTGACGTGGTCGGTTCCGAAGCCGGAACGCGTCACGGTCCAGTTGCCGTGTTTTGGCCTCCGGGCGGTTGCTTCTACGACCAATGCCCTCGAACGGCCACCATGACCAGGCAGTGAAACTGGCATCGCAGCTGCATAGGGGCCCGCTTTGGCGTATACAGCCCCAGCATCGATCTCCCGCAGCGCGTTGCCCACCGATACCTCCAATTGCCCCGCGGAGATGCTCAGTTGCTGCCCCTGGAACATCACGAGATTCGGTGGCAGCCAAACACCCGGCTTACTGCGGTGCAAACGGCTCCAGCCACTTCGGTCGGCTAAGACGCAAAGTGCCTGCAACAGCGGATTCCACACAGTCATTAATTGATCCGAAGTAAACACCTCGGCTGGTAAGCCCGGGACCATAATGTGCAAATTTGCCGGAGTTCGTCATGACGGTCTGGGCTGACTCTGGGAAAGAGCTCGGGTTGAGCATGCACAGGCACGTGTCGGTGTTCACGGTTGCACCAAAGTCTTCCAAGGTTTGAAGAAGCCCGGCTTGCTTTGCTTTCTCGTAGGTGAATCTGCTTGTCGTTACCAAAACCGTGGTGTCATGATTTTTCGTCTTTCCCTTGGTGGCAGCAGCCATTTCGACGAATTCTCCGAAGGTAAAGTGCGGGCTGCCTAGGACAACCTGGCTCACTGCCTTCCCAGACCCGGTTGATAGGTCTGCCCACACTTCCTCCAGTTCGTGCAGTTCCACGTCGAGAATTTTCAGTGGTTCCAGGCCCTGAAGTGCGGCGTCCACAGTTTCCGCCTCAGGAGTGATCCCCACCATGTGGAAAAGGCCGACGGCACCTGAAGTGGTGATTGTAGAGCTGAACGCCTTCAAGTCCTCAAGGCTTGGTTTAGTCCTGATGCCGTCAATTACTGGAACCAGTTGACCTGTGTGTTTGCCTATTAAGTATCCAAGGGTGGCGAAGTAGGTTCCGTCCGGATTTTGAACCGCGGGCACGCGGACCAGGAAATTTCCTACCCGGTTGCTTTCCATGTGCAGCCCGGACTGCGGCACACGACCTGTGATTGCAGCGCAGACATCCATGAAATCTCCGTGGCGGTTTGTGCGTGCGCCGATGACGCTGTTGGCGTACGTGATGGCGTTTGATTCTGCCCACAGGATGTCCTGCCCGTACTTCGGCGCATCGGGGTAGACATACGGTGTGCAGGAGAATATCGGCCGGGCACCCATCGCTTCAAAGGCGGAGGCAAGTTCATCGGCTTTGGCGGCGAACTCTTCCTCGATGTTCCGGTCCCGCCACCTCTTCCTATCTATGGAAATCGCATTGATGGTGGTGGGGACCCTGACCTTGGCTCCCAGCTGGGTGAGCTGACGGATGACCCGGAGGCTGCCCTCACCGGTATAGATGCTTCCGCCAATGTGAACGTGGGAGATATCGATGAGGCGCCGTGCCCCTTGAATCCGGGCTATGGCAAGAATAATGCGCATTGCGATCTGGGCAGCTTCACCGTGGTTGCCGGCGAGCATGCGCTTGTCCTCGCGGCTCAGTTGGACAGCGTCTTCTGACGCCGATGCCGAACCAGTCTTAAAGCCCGTCATACAGGCGCACCGTGCCTTCCATATCAATTTCTGCAAATTGGCCGCTGAGTGCACACTCGAAATCGTTGGTGTCCAGCACGATAACCGGAATTGTTTGCTGGTAAAACTCCTCAAAAACAACAACACCCAGGGAAATTATTTCGTCGGCTTCCCTCATGATGATGGCAGCAGGGCCATTTCCGAGGAAAAGCGCATCCACGAGAACGGCGCTGCCTGTGCTAGAGCCCTTACCCTTAGGGAGGACAAGGATCTTGCCAGCGACGCTTTGGCCGCGAAGGGAATGGCGATGATCAATGACGGTGCCCGTGCTGGGATCCAGGCCGCCCCAGAAGCTCAGCATTTGTTGACTACTTATCACCTCTCCGCGGCCGGCGCCGGGCACCAGTACCTGCGAAGCCTTCGCGACATGAGTTGGCTTGGTAGTACTCGTCATTCGTTCTTCCTGTTGTTTGTTTAGCTACTACAGAGGTGCGGTTGGAAAGCTGCCGGTGGCGGGAGCGCCAGAAGGTCGAAGCTGCTCCTCGCAGCCTGTGGTTCGTTGCGTTGCTGGGGGAATGGATTGACGCGCTCTGCTCCTGCCACGGCGTACGGCGCGGATGCAAAGATGATCCCGGCCGGACTGGTGGCGAGCACCGGAGCGGGGACTCTGGCCCCTGCTTGACGGCGCCCGGTGGTGTGGACGCCTGGCATGTGCGTCGCCACTTGGAGGTCTAACCACAATATAGATGAGATTTGTGATCTCATCAATAGGCAACCCTCCGGCCCGGTTCCTTCCCGGCAGCCTTAAATGACCTGGTCTGGAACCTGTCCTCGGGAACCGGCCGAGTCTGCATCGAGGAATTCGTCGGACACCGGAGGCTGCCGAAAGACCGTCGGCGTGCCCGACCAATGTGTGGAATAGCTGCCAGCCAGCCGTTAGGGGCAGATTTATGAGCCGGCAGGAGCTCAGGATGGGCTGACAATCATTCCAAGTCTCGCGGCGTCCGCGCGAAGTGTCTCTACGTAGAAGGTGATGTCTGTTGACTTCATCCGCTGCGAGAGTCCCGAAGCCGCGAGGCCCGCGACGAGTCTGCCTTGGCCATCGTGGACCGGTACCGCTACGACAAAGAGGCCCTCTTCGAGCTCACCGTCCAGTGTGGCGAAGCCCTGGATGCGGGCTTTGTCGAGCTCAGCAAGCAGTGCTGCGCGATCCGTAATCGTGAACTCCGTCATTGCGTCCAGTTCCGCCGGCACTACGGAGTGGATCTGGCGCTTGTCAACGTTCGCTAGCAGGATTCTTCCGGTAGCGGTTGCGTGCAGCGGGAAGCTGCGGCCTACATACTGCTGGGAAGGGGCCAGCAAACGGGTGCTGGAAGCCTGGGCAATCGTCTCCTGGGTAGTGGAGCTGGTGAACATGACGAACTCGACGGATTCGTTGACCTTGGCCGCGAGGCCATCCAGGATTACCTGTACGCGCGGCAGGATGTCCCTGTAGGGGTCTGCAAGCCGGCCGAGGTGGGCTGTCCGCCAGCCGAGCTTGAAGGTGCCACCCTCGCGGGCAAGAAGCCCGGTGTGGACAAGACTCTGGAGGATCCGGAAGGCCGTGGGGCGGGGCACGTCCGTCTCGATGGCGAGCTGCGCCGCACTGGCACCATCAGGGTGCTCGCCGACGGATATGAGGAGCGAAGCTGCCCGGAGGGCCGACCGATTCAGCTGGCTTAGCTCAGGGTCAATATCGGTCTCTCTGTCGTTCATGTCCGGCACCTGTCCGCTGATGGGAGACACCCCCCCTGCTCTGATCTATCGGGTTTCCATCCTACGGATCACGTCAGGAAAGACACATCCGGCACAAAGGCCCTCGCCCCAAACTATCCACCGCTCCAGCGCGGTTCTCGGTGCTCCCCCGCAACAGGGGATTGTCTTGACCCGGACCGCTGTGCAAAAATGAACAAGATGTCCATCAATTGGACAGACTTAGATCTACAAGCACACCTCAACTCACCTGCATCCGCGAAAGGATCGACGATGACCCTGCCCACGACCATGGCGGCCGTCCTGCTCACCGGCCATGGAGGCCCAGAAAAACTTGAGTACCGTACCGACGTTCCTGTGCCCAAACCGCGCGCCGATGAAGTTCTTATCCAGGTCGAAGCGGCCGGTATTAACAACACCGATATCAACACCCGCATCGGCTGGTACTCGAAGGCAGTGAGCGGGGACACCAACTCCACAGCAGCCAGCGGCGCAGACACCGCTGATGCCGACGATGCCTCCTGGTCTGGCGTGCCGCTAAGCTTTCCACGCATCCAGGGCGGGGACGTATACGGCAGGATCGTCTCTGTAGGCAATGATGTCGATGAAAGCCGGATCGGGGACCGCGTCCTTGTCCGCACGCTGATGCGCCACTACGTTGAGCACCGGCCCTATGAATGTTGGACTTACGGCAGTGACTGTGACGGTGGTTTCGCCCAATTCGCAGTCGCACCCGACAGCGAGGCCTACGCAATCGACTCGGACGTCTCAGCGACAGAGCTGGGAGCTGTCCCTATTGCCTACTCCACCGCGGAGGGCATGCTGCACCGGGTCCGGTTGGGTGCGGAGAAAGTCGTCATTACGGGCGCCTCCGGCGGGGTAGGTCTCGCGGCCGTGCAACTGGCCAAGCTGCGCGGGGCGGAAGTCATCGCCATCTGCTCATCCAGCAAGGCCGACGTCGTCCTCGCTGCCGGCGCGGACCAGGTGATTGAACGTGGCGCGGACTTGGTCGCCGAACTGGGCCCCCGTTCGGTGGATGTAGCGGTAGATGTAGTTGGAGGGGCGGGTGTGTCCGAACTGTTGGGTCTGCTTCGCCGCGGGGGCCGATACGCCATTGCCGGCGCCATCGGGGGGCCGCTGTCCGAGATCGACCTGCGCACGATCTATCTCAACGACCTTTCATTGTTCGGCTGCACCTTCCAGGAAGACGAAGTGTTCGAAAACCTGGTGCGGTACGTCAATAGTGGCCAGATCCGGCCGCTCGTTTCCAAGACCTACCCGTTGAGCGAGATCCACCGTGCACAAGAGGACTTCGTTTCCAAGTCATTCCCCGGCAAGCTCGTGCTCGTACCGCCTGCCGTTCAGTCGTAGCCCCGGCCCGTGTGGCGCCAAGAAACATAGGACCCAGGAATCGGAACCCATGAAAATTACAGAGATTGCCATCTACGCCTACGATCTTCCCGTGCGAAACGGCCCCTACCGTATGTCACATGGTGAGATCTTCTCACTCAACACCACTCTCGTTCGTGTAACTACCGACACCGGACTGACTGGTTGGGGCGAAACGTGTCCCCTCGGCCCAATCTATGAACAGACCCATGTAGGAGGCACCCGCACAGCCCTGGCCGAAATGGCTCAGGGGCTTGTCGGACAGGATCCGACCAATATTGTTCTGCTGCACCGGCGCATGGACGACCTACTCTACGGGCACCGGTACGCCAAGGCTGCATTCGACATCGCAGCCCACGACATCACAGGCAAACACCACGGCGTTCGTGTCGCCGATCTGCTCGGCGGCGCCGAAACTGAACGGATTCCCTCATATTATGCGCTGGCCGTTGACGAACCCGACGTTGTTGCCGAACGCGCCGCAGTGAAAGCGGCAGAAGGCTACCCCCGGCTGCAGCTTAAAGTTGGGGGCCGCCCGGTTGATCTGGACATCGAGACGATCCGCAAGGTCTGGGAGCGCGTCGGAAACCGGGGAATCAGCTTGGCCGTCGATGCCAACCGCGGCCTAACGGTGCGCGACACACTGCGGCTCAGCCGCGAATGCCCTGACATCCCCTTCATCATCGAACAGCCCTGCAACACTATCGAAGAGGTACTGGATGTGCGTTCGCGCACAAACCATGCGGTCTATCTGGACGAACTCACCACCGACCTTGCCAAAACCGTCGGCGCTGTTGCCCGGCGCGAATGCGACGGCCTCGGTCTGAAAGTCACCCGTGTCGGCGGTTTGCATCCTATGTCGGTCATTCGCGATGTGTGTGAGACCTACTCAACGCCCCACACCAGCGACGATTCCTGGGGCGGAGACATTATCGCCGCCGCCTGCGCGCACTTGGGAGCCACCATACGGCCTGACCTCAACGAAGGCGTATGGATTGCCCAACCCTATATCGAGGGCCACTACGACCCTCGCGGCGGCGTCACGGTCGAAGGCGGCCACATCCGTCTGCCGCAAGGACCCGGCCTCGGCATCGAACCAGACGAAACACTCTTTGGATCACCCCTGGCAGTGTTCGGCTAGCCAGTCCCGGGCACCAAGCAGCAATGCCCGGCGCCGTCGGTGTGGATGCCGCCCCGACGGCGCTCCGGCGGCTCCGTTATCGTCGTAAGCCCGGAAACCGGCCGGTGACGCTGGTACCGGGAACCATCTTGGCTGCCGAGAGGCAGCTGCCCGGGAATATGAGTTAGCCGGCCCCGAGCGTGATGTCGTATGCAGCTATGCGGCGGCAGAGCCAGACAAGTGCCCAACGGGGCTGCCGTAGACGGTATTCGTGTTTCCCTCCGCGACGACCTGGTCATCATAGGTGATTGACACCCCGGGTATCGGAGAAGTTGAATTCGCTGAGCTTGCGAGGTTGTCCGCCCAGGATGATTCCGGCGCTTGAGCCACTGTCTGCGAGCGTGTCGTAAATTGTGATCTTCTAGTCGCGGGCCCGCGAGTCGATGATTTCAAGTGCAGGAACCACAAAGTCTGTCGCTGCAATGATGCCCACGGCCGTGACATGCGGCCCGCCAACGTTGCGTTTGCACACGAAGTCTGGCTCGAGCTCGATATAAGGTTCAATGAGCTCATCCTGTGACCGCGGCAGGTTTTCGGGGTAAAACTGGCTGGCCAGGAGATAGCCGAAATCGGGTTCATCGACAGCAAAACTGTTCCGCTCGGCCTTAGCAAGGTAGCCAGGCATGACGCCCGCCTCTTTGTCACTGTCCCCTACCTAACGGCAGAGACTTCCTGCTGCATCCTAAAGGCGTCAGCACCAGTTCGATCGTCGGTGGACTCACTAGTGCTGGACTCACGGGGTCATCCTCGCGCCTGTGACTGGTCTTTGGTTGCAGAATGCGCGCCGCGGTGTCTGTGACCCTTATGGGCATCCACGTATCACCTTTAAGCCTGCGGGGATGCTTTCGCTGTCCACCATAGAGGACGCAAGTCCGGGAAACTCCAATAGGGCGGCTGAAAGCCATTGCCTTCTACGGCTGGTTGCGCGGTGCCGATACGGCCACGCTGCGGGTTTCGCTGCGGGTCACCAGGACGCGGCCAAGGCCCCTATCCTGGAATAGCCAAAAGAGCGTACGGTCGATCGCGATCATGTCGATCCGACCCGCCACTGTTTGGCCGTCCGTGCGCAGTACGGTGACGTGGTCGTCCCTGCGCAGCTTGGACCAATCAGGGATTGGATGCTTCCCCCGGGGTGCGACCGGAGCTTGCGGGGGTACGGATCTGGTCATTTCGTTATCCCGCTTTGGCAATGGGTGAATGCCCCTTGCAGGGGCCTTGGGACTGGTTTCCGGCCCCGGGCGTCTCGTGCGAGAGGTTAGCCCGGGGCCGGATTCTTGGGGTCCGGGAGCCGGACTTGTCTTTATTCGGGTTTGCCGTCCACGAGGCGGTTGATGTGCCAGGGGTTGGCGTCTTTGACGGCTGCCGGTCGCAGTTCCTCAGGGAAGTTTTGGTAGGCAACGGGGCGCAGGAACCGGTCGATCGCCAGCGTTCCCACAGACGTGGTCTTCGCGTCCGAGGTCGCCGGGAACGGCCCACCGTGGACCATGGCGTGACCCACTTCGACGCCCGTCGGCCAGGCGTTGATAATGATCCGGCCGACCTTGCGTTCCAGCGTGGGGATCAGAGGAGCGGCGGCCTCGTAGTCGGCGTCGGTCAGGTGCAGGGAGGCCGTCAGCTGGCCTTCCAGCTTGGCCGTGGCTTCGACGAGGTCCTCAATACCCTTGTAGCGGACTACGAGGGATGCGGCGCCGAAGACTTCCTCGTGCAGGACGGGGTTGTTGATGAACACGTCGAGGTCAGCGCCGAAGACGGCGGGTGCGGGTGCGTTCTCACCGGGGCCCTTTGTGCCGCGGCCAAGGATTTCGACGTCGGGGGCTGCTTCGAGCGCGTCGTGGCCGTGCTGCCAGGCGGTGGCGATTCCACCGGTGAGCATGGTTTGTCCGTGAAGATGGGCGATCTCAGCCGTGACGGCCGAGGCAAAGCGTTCGCCTGATTCTCCGGCCGGAACGAACACCAGCCCGGGCGAGGTGCAGAGCTGGCCGGAGCTGCCGGTGACGGAGCCGATGTACTGCTTGGCGAGGGCAGTGATGTCGTCGCCGGTGCCTGCGAGGGCGCCGGGGAACACATAGACCGGGTTGATGGAGGACATCTCCGCGTAGACCGGGATCGGTTCGGGGCGTGCCGCGGCGGTCCGCATGAGGGCGGTGCCGCCGGCACGGGAGCCGGTGAAACCCACTGCCTTGATTACGGGGTCTGCTGCCAGGGCCTGGCCGATGCTTGCGCCGGAGCCGTAGACGAGGGAGAACACTCCTGGGTGCAGTTCCAGGTCCTTGACGGACTTGGTGATGGCGTGGCCGACGAGTTCGGCAGTGCCCGGATGGGCGTTGTGGGCCTTCACGATCACCGGGCACCCTGCGGCGAAGGCCGAGGCTGTGTCTCCACCGGCGACGGAGAAGGCGAGCGGGAAATTGCTGGCACCGAAGACAGCGACGGGCCCCAGGGGAATCTGGCGCTGGCGGATGTCGGCACGCGGCATCGGGGTGCGCTCGGGCTGGGCGGGGTCGATCCGCGCACCGCGGAAGTCGCCCTGGCGGACAACATCGGCGAAGAGGCGCAGTTGGCCGGTAGTGCGGGCACGCTCGCCCCGGAGCCGGTCCAGGCCGAGCCCGGTCTCCTTGGAGGCGCGTTCGATGAGTTCCTCGCCGATGGCTTCGATGTTTTCCGCGATGGCGTCCAGGAACCGGGCGTGGTAGTCGGGGTCAAGGGCGCTGAAGGATTCGAAGGCGTGCTCGGCTGCGGCCGTGGCTTCCTGCAATTGCTTTTCGCTGATAAGCGTGTAGGAGGGTTCCAGTTGTTCATTGGTTGCCGGGTTGATGCCGAAGGCGGTGCCGGCGGTGCCGGCGGTTACCTCGCCGGCGATAAGGGAATGACCGTGAAGTGTCATGAGGGGTGCTCCTGGGTTGATTGGCTTAGGTGTTTCCTGCTCAGTTGTTGCCGGGGCCCAGGTGCCAGATTCCCAGCGCTGAGAGGAGCTCGCGGGGATCCCATATGACCCATTCTTCGGCGAGTTTGTCGCCGAAGAAGGTCAGGAACGAGGCCCCTGTGACGGTGACGTTGCGGCCTGTAGCGGGCACGTCCATGAACTCTCCGGTGTGCGTGCCGGTGGTCTGCCAGCGGATGGCCACATGGTCGCCGTCCTCAATGATCTGAAGGATCTCTGTTTTGGAATCGGGGAAGGCTGTGTGCATCTCTTTGATGGTTTCCCGCAACCTGGTGTATCCCTCGGCGCCGGATTTGGAGCGGCGAACGTAGCCAGGGGCCAGCAGTTGCTCGAAAGCGGAAAGGTCGCCGTTGCCCCAGGCACCGTTCCACGCCTTGAGGATGATGTCGTAGCGGCTCATGATGCGCTCCTTGCTTCTGCCGGGGCTGCTACAGCCGGTGCAGGAAACTCGATGGGAAGGTACTGGCCGAACTTGCCGCCACGGAAGAGCAGGGCGTCCCCGCTGCCTTCCTCCATGTTCGTGACGGATCCGACCACCATGTAGTGGTCGCCAACGACTACTTCGGCCGTGACGATGCAGTCGATGTAGGCCGTGGCGCCGTGCAGGTGGGGGGTTCCGAGCGGTCCCGGGCTGCAGGGCAGCCCTTCAAACTTTTCAGGGCCCTTACGGGAGAGTGACTTGCAGATGGGGATCTGGTCATCGGCGAGGATGTTCGCCGTGAACTTTTGCAGTTTGCGCAGCTTCGGCCAACTGGAGGAGGACTTGTCCACGCAGAACATCACCAAGGGCGGCTCCAGCGACAGGGACTGGAAGGTGCCTACGACGAGCCCAAGCTTTTCGTTGTCGTCGTTGATGCCGGTGATGGCGGTGACGCCGGTGGGCAGCTTGCCCAGGATCTGGCGGTAGAAGGCAGGTGTGATGTCGGCTGGTGCCGGCGGATTGGCTGGGGTGATATCCATGTCAATCTTCCTTGATCGAAGGGATGGAGATTTCAGTGGTTGTGGGTGAAAGTGCCGAAGCGGCCGCCATGGAAGATCAACGGCTCGCCTTCACCGGGGGTCATGTCCAGGACGCGGGCGATCACGACGACGTGGTCCCCTGCGGTGAATTGCTGTTCGACGCGGCAGTCGAACCATGCCAGGGCTCCGTGCAGGTGCGGGGTTCCCCACTCGGATTCACTCCAGTCCACGGTGCCGAGCTTGTTTTCGCCTTTGGCCGAAAGTGCCTTGCATACGCTTTGCTGGTTGTTGGCCAGCAAGCTGACGCTGAACGTTCCAGCCTCGGAGATTTTCGGCCAGCTGGTGGACGAATGCATGACGCTGAATGTCACGAGGGCTGGTTCCATCGACAACGAGGCGAAGGTTCCCACAATCATGCCGTTGTGGACCCCAGTTAGGACGTCCGTGGAGCATACGGCTGCGACGCCGGTGGGCAGGTGCCGCATCACGGAACGGTAGGTGTCGCCGCTGATGGGACGGGCGGCAATGGCGGTGCTGGTCATGGCTGGGCTTTCAGTTCCTGGTTGATCTGGCGGCTGACGCGCAGGCCGGATTCGATGGCGCCGTCGAAGAAGCCTGCCCAGATGTTGGCGATGTCGCCGCTGGCAAAGTGCAGGGCTCCTTCGGATGCTTGCTGTGCTGCGTGGTATTTGGTGAGCTGGCCGGGGCGCTGGACGAGCCAGGTTTCCTCGGCGTAGGGGTCCTCACCCCATTTGTGTCCGGTGACTTCGATGACTTCCAGGTCGTCGCGCCATACCTTGATGGCTTCCTGGACCTGCTGGATGTCCGTGACGTCGATGCGGTTGCCGTCGGCGCCGAAGCCCACCAGGACGGCGTCGTCCTCGCCAACGAATTCGGTGCGGATCACCGAGAGGGGCTTGTCCTGGGCGGAGTAGGCGAAGAACGGCTTGATGGGGCCCTTAACCCGGATCCAGGCTTTGACGCCTTGGGAGGCCGTGCGTTCGCGGGACGGGGCGAGCTTGCCCTCGGACAGGGCAGGTGTGACGTCGAGCTTGTGCAGGACGTTGACGGGCAGGGTGATGACGATCTTCTTCGCGCGGATCTGCTGGCCGTCGCCGTAGGTGACCGTGCCGCCGTCGTGGTTGTGTTCCACCCGGGTGACCGGGGAGTTGAGGCGGATGTCCGCCGCAGTGTCTGCGGCGATCGCGTTGATCAGGCCATCGTTGCCGTCCTTGAGGCGGTAGATAGCCGAGGCCTCGTGCATGAGGTGCCAATGGCCGGAGGAACCTGCGGTCCAGCGCAGGGCGTTGACGTAGGCGCACTGGTCCAGGGGTGCGTTGAAGTGGCCCACCCAGGCGGCTTCGTTGGCGTTGCGCTCGTCCTCGGAGAGGTCCAGCTTGTCCAGCATTTCCTGCAGATTGTATTGGTCTGCGTCGGCCAGGTTCTCCACCGTGAGCGGCGCGTCGGGGCGGGGCAGCCACTTGACCGTGTCCTCGAGCAGGCGTGTCATGCCGGGGTCGATGAGCTTCATGAAGTCGTCCAGGTTGCCGTGGCGAACTTCGTTGCCGGCCAGCCAGAACGTCTCTTCCGAGCGGGGGCCGCGAGAGACGTCCAGGCCGTACCGGGTGACTTCGGCCCAAACGTGGGGCTGGGTCCAGTGCATCCAGTTTCCGCCGAGTTCAAGGTTCTGGCCCAGGCGGCGTTCGGTCCACAAGCGGCCACCGAGCCGGTCGCGGGCCTCAAGGACAACAACGTGGTGGCCTCGGTTGGTCAGTTCGCGGGCAGTGATGAGTCCGGCCAGTCCGGCGCCGATGACGACGACGTCGGCCTGTTCGGTGTCGAAGGTTTCAGTCATGGGTATCTCCGTTGATCTAGGTGGCGATGCTTAGGGGGCGGCCGGGGCGAGGTTCTTTGCGCGGTGGGCCGTGGCGGGGTGGCCGTCAAGGGTGTACTTCTGGCCGAAGAGCTTCTCGCGCAGCGTCACCGGTTCCTGCTCCTCATCGCGGGGCGGGGCGATCAGGCCCTGTGCGCGGAGCTCGGGAAGAGCGAGTTCAATGAAGTCCTCCCAGCTTCCGGGCTTGGTGGTGTAGCTGAGGTTGATGCCGTCAACATCTGCTTCGTCCCGCCAGCGGCGCAGTTCCTTAGCCACTGTTTCGGGGGAACCGATCACCGTGGATCCGGTTCCACCGACGGCGAGGAACCCGGCGATTTGGCGCGGGGTCCAGTCGCGGTCCGGGTCGGCCTTGGAGAACATGTCCACCATGGATTGCCCGGCCTTCGTGCCTACCGAGCGGAGCGGAGTGTCGAGTTCGTACTCGGACATGTCGATTCCGGTCCAGCCGCTGAAACGCGCCAGGATGCCGTCGATCGGGGCGTTGTCCACGGCATTCCGGTACTTGGCCTGAGCCTCTTCATCGGTGGGAGCCACGACCACGGTCAACAGGACGACGATCCTGACGTCGCCCGGGTCCCGGCCGGCGTCGGCCACGGCCTGGCGGAGCTTCTCCACCGAGCGTTGGGTGCCTTCAACGGAGGTGCCCTGGAGGAACACGACTTCGGCGTGCTTGCCGCCGAATTCCATGCCTCGTGATGAGGCGCCGGCCTGGAACAGGACGGGGGTCCGCTGCGGGGACGGTGCACACAGGTGGAAGCCCGGAACAGTGAAGTACTTACCGGAGTGTTCGATCTGGTGGACCTTCGCAGGGTCGACGTACGTCGCCGAGGCCGGGTCATTGGCTACGGCGTCTTCTTCATAGGACGCTTCCCAGAGCTTGTAGACCACTTCCATGTATTCATCGGCCATGTCGTAACGCTCGGCCGGCGTGAGCTGCTGCTCACGGCCGAGATTGCGGGCCGCGGCTTCGGAATAGGAGGTCACGATGTTCCAACCCACGCGGCCGCCGGTGAGGTGGTCCAGGCTGCTGAACTTCCGGGCCAACAGGTATGGCGGCTCGTAGGTGGCCGAGACGGTCACGCCGAAGTTGAGGTGCTTGGTCACTGCCGCCATGCCGCTGATCAGGACCGTGGGATCGTTGATCGGAATCTGGGCAGCATCCCTGAGGGCTGCGTCTCCGTTGCCGCGATAGACATCGTGGTAGCCGACGTTGTCTGCGAAGAAGATGCCGTCGAAGCCGGCGTTTTCCAACATCTGCGCAGTGCTGGTCCAGTACTGCAGGTCGGTGTAGCGGTGACCTTGGTCGCCGTCGTTCCTCCACGACCCCGAGGTCAGGTGGGCGGGGGCGAAAACATCAAAAGCAAACAGGCTCAAAGGCGCATTTTTCATGGCAGCGGTGCTTCCTTGGACTCGTGCCGGACTGTGCAGGCAACTTCACTGACAACGTTCATCTTATGAACACTGCGTTCAATTTAGAATGTTGCTTGGATCACTGTCAAGAGGCCGGAAACATTGGGGGCTCCAGTCGGGTGATCCTTGACACGCAATGTGTCGGCTGTCATATTTTGATCATGACGTTCAACAAGCGAACGTGCGCATTCCTGTATCAAGGAGCTCCTTCACGGTCCAGTTTCTGCCGTACGAAAAGAACCCGCCTTGGAATCCAGCGGATGAGAACACGGAAGTCCTCCGCGACGAAACGACGAACCACGACTTGCCCGGTGTCTTCCACCAGTCGCCGGCTGTCAGGACCGGGGCTTCCCACTTCAAGACACAAAAGGACAACGATGTTCGAAAAATCCGAAACGCAACGCTCGGCCGCCGTCCGTGATACTAGGCGTCTGCGAAGTGAAGACTGCATAATTGTCGACAACAGCGAGCTGCGAAAGGCACAGATCGGTGCTGGCGTAGGCAATTTCATCGAGTGGTATGACATCGGAATTTACGGCTACTTGGCTGTGACCATGACGTCTGTTTTCACTGAAGGCATGGACGAGCGCATGGGCCTGCTGATTACCTTGCTGGGCTTCGCCGTTTCCTTCGTGGTGCGTCCTCTCGGCGGTATGATCCTGGGCCCTCTCGGAGACAGGATCGGCCGACGAAAGGTCCTCTTCTTCACTATGGCCCTGATGGCCGCCGCTACCACGGTCATCGGTTTGCTGCCCTCCGCCGGGCAGGTGGGCCTCTGGGTCATCATTCCCCTCTACCTGCTGAAGATGCTCCAGGGCTTCTCCACCGGCGGCGAGTATTCGGGCGCCGCAACGTACATCGCGGAGTTTTCCCCGGACCGCAACAGGGGCTTCATGACCGCCCTGCTGAACTCCGGCTCCATGCTTGGCTTCGCCGTGGGCGCCGGCGTGGTTGCCGTGACGACCATGGTGACCACGTCGCAATGGGGCGAATCGGCCATGCGCGACGGCGGCTGGCGCATACCCTTCCTGATCGCCCTGCCCTTGGGCATCGTCGCCATCTCCCTGCGAAGCCGGATCCCGGAATCGCCCAGCTTCGAAGTGGCCCACGAAAAGACCGCCACCCAAAACGTAAACCCCATCTTCGTGCGCCAAAACCTGCCGAACATCCTGCGTTTCTACTGGCCGCAGATTCTCATCGGCATCGCCCTGATCGCGGCGGACGGAACCTCCTCTTACATGCTCACCAGCTACATGCCGACGTACTTGGAGACACAAGTTGGTTCGCATGCCGTGCACACCGCAGTCGCCGCCGTCGTTGTTTTGGTGCTCCAGGCCATCCTCATACCAGTTGTTGCCCGCTGGTCCGACCGTATTGGCCGTAAGCCGATCTACACCATGGCCGCCGTCGGGAACCTTGTTTTGCTCATCCCCGCTTTTGCCCTCATGCACGTCGGTGCCCTATGGTCCCTTTACCTGGCCATGTTCCTGGTGATGGTGCCCAGCGCGTTCTTCCTGGCGCTGACCGGTGCTGTCATGTCTGAGCTGTTTCCCACCGCTTCGCGCTACGGGGGTGTGGGGGTCACCCACAACCTGTCCATTTCGATCTTCGGCGGTACCACGCCCCTGGTCAGCCAGATCCTCGTCGAAGTCACAGGCAACGCTTACGCGCCGGCGTTTTACATCATGTTTTTCTCGGCCGTCGCCCTTGTAGCTGTCGTGAAGATGCGCGAATCCGCCGCGCGTCCGCTTCTGGGCTCCGTCCCCGTGGTCAGTAGCAGTGACGAGGCGGAAGCCTTGGTCAAGGATCAGGACAACAACGAACGTCTGGACACTGCGACCATGCTGCTGACTTCGGAGCCTGTGGGAACCGCTGGTTCCTCGCACCGCTGAGAGTCGGCCAGACACCGGGCAGGGCAGTGTGACCCCAATGGCGGATTGCCCCGCCGGAGGTTGCCTGCAGACCTGCTCCCGCGGCGGAACAACCAGCCCCCGGCAGAAGGAAGAGAAGCGACATGGCCCAAGCAAAAAACGAGGCGTTCCCCCATGGGACGACGCCTTTGGGGGACCCAGGAGCCACCAACAAGTCAGTCATCAAAGCAATGAGTTTGCTGCGTGAAGTGGGTCGCCACAGGCAGGGCATAAACGTGACCGAACTGGCCCAGGCGGTGGCCGTTACACGACCGACGGCCTTCCGGCTGCTGCTGTCCCTGGAACATTCGGGCTTTGTCGATCGTGTGGACAACCGGTATCTTCTTGGCTGGCAGGTCGGACGGCTGGGCAAACTGGCAGACCCCTACGCGGCCGTTGTCTCCCGTATCCAACCGATCTTGGACGACTACGCCGCCCAAATGCGGGAAACGCTGGGGTTCTCCGTACCGCAGGGAGACCTTGCTTACGAAACGATCGCCGAGGCCACCGGAACCCGCTACCTGAGCGCCACGCACTTTCAGATCGTGGGCAGGGGCTACCCGCTACACGCCAGCGCTTCCGGAAAAATACTGCTGGCCGAACAGCCTGATGAGCGCCTATTCCAAACAGTACCCGAGGTGCTCGAACGTTTTACAGATTCCAGCATTACCAGCCGGGCGGCGTTAATAGCCGAAGTCCGGAAAGCCCGGGAAACAGGCTTCGCCGTCCTGGACAACGAACTCGAGGATGGGCTCTTTGCTGTAGCGTGCGCCGTTCGGGATCCCGATAAAAAACTGGTCGGAATCCTCTCCGTTAACGGACCCACGCAACGCCTTCGCTCCCGCAGCGTCCACGAAACCGCCGCGCAACTGTTCACCGCGGCACGTGCCATCTACCAAGCCATCAACACTCCTAGCAAAGGAACGCCTTGACCAACCCACAAGTCCAAATCCTCCGGTCGATTTCAAGCCTTTCCCTGCCCCGACTGGAGCCCAAACCGACTGCAACCAATGGCACCGAACCCCAGGACGCTACCGACAACGCCTTCACCGTCGAGGCAAGCAAAGTAGATATAGGGTTCTGGGAATGCTCCCCCGGAACCTTCACCACAGCCCGGCACGGAGTCAACGAAGTCATTCTGGTCCTGGAGGGCAAAGCCGCCTTGGTCTCGGACTCAGGAGAACGCACCGAGCACCAAACCGGGGACATGCTACTTATCCCGGATGGTTGGAGCGGCGTCTGGGAAATCCACGAGCACTTCAAGAAGCAATACATCACCGTTTCATCTGTCGCGTAGATCCGCTAACCGCCCGCAGCCACAAGGTTGAACACCTCGTTCGAAAACAGAAGAGGCAATAGGATGGGGTGGAGCGAAAGCCAAGGGCCTTGCCCTGACTAGATGAAGCGGGAGTAGACATGGCAACGGAAGCTGAACAAGCGGACATCGATGATGGTGTTGCGGTACCGGAAGAGCCCGCTGACTTGACTAACAAGTCCGTCATCAAGGCCACGGTCCTGCTCTCCGAACTCGGCCGCCACCGGCACGGGATCACTGTCACAGAACTTGCCCAGGCTGTAGGAATGACCAGGCCGACAGCGTTCCGCCTCCTGCTCAGCCTCGAACAGACAGGTTTCGTGGACCGTGTGGACAGCCGCTACCGGCTCGGGTGGGAGATGTCCCGCTTGGGCCGGCTGGCAGACCCGTACGCCGGAGCCGTCGCCCGCATCCAGCCCATCCTCGACGACTACGCCGCAAAACTGAAGGAAACCGTTAGCTTCTCCATGGTCAGAGGGGAGCTCGATTTCGACGTCATTGCCGAGGCCTCAGGCTCGCGGTATCTAAACGTCTCCCTGTATGTCGGCGAAACTTACCCCTTGCACGCCAGCGCTACAGGAAAGTTATTGCTCTCGGAACTCAGCGATGACAAAGTCTCCGAGGCGTTGCCCAAACGGCTTGCTTCCTATACCCCGCACACCATCACCACCAGGGAAGCGCTCTTGAAGGACCTGCGCGAAATCCGGGCACGAGGATACGCCATTTTGGATAACGAACTCGAAGAAGGGCTCTTCGTCGTCGCCTATCCCGTCCGTGAAATGGACGGCAGGTTGATGGGCATCATCTCGGTAAATGGACCCGTCCAGCGACTCAAATCCACCCAACTCCCAGGCACCATCGACCAACTCGGCAAAGCCGCACAAGAGATAACCAAAGCACTGACTTAGCAGGACCGGAAGACACGGCGGAACCCCAGCAAAGGGGTTCCGCCGTTTTTTGTTTCCGCAGACTGTTCACGACGTAACCCGTTGCGTTCAGTTGAGACCTGTGCCACAATGTGTAGACGTTCATTATATGAACGTCACGTTCAAAAACTTCTATCTCAGACGATGATACGCCGAGGTGTCCGTCTAAGCGGAAAGGGAGGGCAAATGTCCATCTCCATCGCCCATCGAGTACTAGCCAATGCCTTCGGCCGCCGCGTTGTGGCCCCGCTGGATGCGGCACCGGCCGCATCGGAAAGTGACGGCCTGTCGCGGCAGAGCACTCTTATGGGGCAGGTAACCTGCTCACCGTGGGAGGGCCTGTATCTGGACCAGGCTCACACTTCGTCCATTGCGGACGAGCTGGTCCAGGATCTGGAATCATTCCTCAAAAGCCTAGTGCGCGGAGAATAAACGATCGTCGACGGCAACCTGGCGCCGCTCGACCCCGCCGGTAGTCGCTCACCATTACGCATTCAGGGCGTCGCCGTTGGCCTCATCAACGTGGTGAGAATGCTCGCCGATCATGGTGCAGGCTGGTGGGCGCGCCCATGGCCACCACCCCGCTCTCCGCGGTGGAAACTGTTGGGCATCAGTGTCGCAGATGCCGTGGGCTGACTCTCAGAAAAGAAAAGACCGTTGAGCCCCGCAATATGAGAGCCCCGCACCTAACTGCGTAGTGTAAATTCCGCGCATCCGCACTCCAGCCAGGCGGCTGGCACGCGTACCTTTTGTGATTCCGCGACGGTTCTACGCCCGACCAGCGGCCTAGGCTCAATCCCAGGGAGAGGTGTCCTCGAACTGCTTGCGTCCTGGTGGTCATGACGTGAAGTTGCAGACCGTCCGATCACTACCACGCGCACCTTCACAGGGCCCTAGCCTTTCTTAGCCGTGGGCCATGATGAAGGTTCGCTGTCTGTAGGCGAGGTCATGGGCCAGCCAGCGACCAGGAGATGTTCAGACCAAGGGCGCTGCCGAATCAAGCTTAGCTATTGTTGGCGATCATCGGTCCCGTCGGCCACCGGTAACACTTCCGATGACATGGCTTCGAGTGACCCTTTCCTGAGGCTGATGCGACAGGAGCGCCGGTCGCGCGACGTTGCTGCAGCAGTCGAACATTGCCCAATCCGCTGTTGACGGCCAGCAAGAGCAGCGGTCGACGGCACGATGGCCGCTGCCGGCCGCGGTCCCCGACGCAACCTCTGTGGAATTGGGAGAATGCCTTTGCTCCCGTGCTTTGGTGAAATCGAAGCTCTACAGCATTCCGTTGCGTAGGGAGTGAACGGAGCGTTCATCATGCGTTTTAACCGTCCGACTCAATGCGGGCATAAATGGGGCGCTTCACAAAGCATTTGCCCACCCTCGAGCTATTGACGATGTGATGCTCACCACTCTACGCTGTGATCACTAATTAACCGCGGCGTTCATCAATTGAACGTCTGCAGGTGACTTCCTCCCCCAACTTCATTAGGAAGCCATGGACAACGAAACCCCTTTCATCCGAGTGGACAACCTCACCAAGGTTTTCCACCCCCGGCGCGGCGGAAGGAAGCTGCGCTTGTTTTCACCACAGTCGGCTCCGGCGGGGTTCACCGCGGTCGACAATGTCTCGTTCGACGTCAAACGCGGCCAGATCTTCGTCATCATGGGCCTCTCCGGCTCCGGCAAGTCCACCATAATCCGCATGATCAACCGGCTCATCGACGCCACCGACGGGTCCATAACCGTGGACGGCAAGGACGTGCGGTCGTTGCAACCGGCAGGGCTGCGCGACTACCGGAACCGGACCATCAACATGGTTTTCCAGCACTTCGGCCTCTTCCCGCACAAGTCGCTCGTAGACAACGTCGCCTTCGGGCTGAAAGTGCGCGGAGTCGCTAAGGCCGAACGCGAGGCCAAAGCGGCCAACGCACTGACCATCGTTGGCCTCGGTGACCGCATCCATGCGATGCCGGACCAGCTGAGCGGTGGCATGAAACAACGTGTAGGTCTGGCCCGTGCCCTGGCCACCGACGCCGAAATCCTCCTGATGGACGAGCCATTCAGCGCCCTGGACCCCTTGATCCGCAAGGACATGCAGGAACTGCTCATCAAGCTCCAGAACGAGCTGAAAAAGACCATCATCTTCGTCACCCACGACCTCAACGAAGCAATGTACCTGGGCGACCAAATCATGGTGATGAAGCAGGGTAAGAACATCCAGCGCGGAACCGCGCTGGACCTCCTCGAAGCACCGGCCGATCCTTACATCGAAGAATTCGTCGCCGAAGTGGACCGCAGCCGCGTCCTCACCGCAGCGATGATCGCCCGCCGTCCCGGTTCGGGAGGGCTGCAATCCCACGCCACCGTCCGGGTCGGCGCAGATACAGTCCTACACGAACTGCTCCCCACTCTGGCAACCGGAGCAGATCCCCTGGAAGTAGTAGACCCGGACGGCACCATCATCGGCAAGATCACCGCTGACGACGTATTTTCAGCACTCGCACCAAGCAAAAGGACCAGCCATGCAGTTTAGCGTCGGAACAGGATTCGCTGCCGTCATCGACTGGCTTTTGAGCAACTTCGGGGGGTTCTTCGACGGCATCTCCTGGCTCGTCAACCTCCTCGTCGGCCAAGTCTCCGGAGTTCTCATAGGCTTACACGCACTTGTAATCATCGGACTCCTGGCTGGCGCCGCCGCGCTGTTGGCACGAAGTCTGGGCCTGACCATCTTCACGGTCCTCGCCTTTCTGCTCATCCTCTCCATGGGCCTGTGGATTGAAAGCATGTCCACTCTGGCCGTTGTTCTGGTTTCGGTCGCATTCTCCCTGGCCATAGGCATCCCGGTTGGTATCTGGGCTGCGCTGAACACCACAGTCAGCGCAGTAGTCCGCCCGGTCCTTGACCTCATGCAGGCTATGCCCGTCTTCGTCTACCTCATCCCTGCCGTGTTCTTCTTCGGCGTCGGAATGGTCCCGGGCATCGCCGCCACGATTGTCTTCGCCATCCCGCCGGCCGTCCGCCTGACGGAACTTGGCATCCGGAAACTCGACCTCGAACTCCTCGAAGCCGCAACGGCCTTCGGCGCCCGCAAGGGTCTCATCCTCAAGGACGTCCAGCTTCCGCTGGCATTTCCGTCCATCATGGCCGGCGTAAACCAGGTCATCATGCTCGCGCTGTCCATGGTGGTCGTCGCAGGCCTCGTCGGAGCAGGTGGACTCGGCGGCGTCGTCGTCCAAGGCGTGGCCCAGCTCGATACTGCCCGCGGCTTCGAAGGCGGCCTGGCCGTCGTCATCCTAGCCATCTACCTCGACCGGGTAACGGGCGGCGCCAGTTCCTTCGGCGAAGTCCTGCGTGCACGTCGCCTGAAGAAGGAGCAGCGCGCCGCGGCCACCTCATCAGCACCCAAAATACTCGCATCAGCCCACTAAATCCCAACCCATCCACCGGAGGCATCATGTTCAAAAGGAAAATCGGCGCGCTCATTGCCTGTGCCACACTCATGGCCAGCGCCAGCGCCTGCTCTGGCGTAAACACCGCTGCAACCAACGCCGGAAGCGACAACAAGACCGTCACGCTCCTCACGGTTGCCGGCTACGATGACGTGGTCGCGCTCAACGGCCTGTGGCAGCAACTGTTCCAAGAGCACGGCTACACACTTCAGACCAAGCAAGCAGACCTGGCCGCCGGATACTCGGGCGTGGCACGCGGTGACATGGACGGCTTCGTGGACGCCTGGCTCCCATCAACCCACGGCACGTATGTCGACAAATACAAGGACAAGCTGCTCATTCCGGAGCAACCTTTCTACGGCAACGACCGTCTAGTCCTTGTAGCCCCGAAATCTGTGCCGGAAAACACTATCAGCGAGGTCGTGGCCAATGCCGAGAAGTACGGCTCGAAGGTCGTGGGCATTGAAGCCGGGTCAGGTGAGATGAGAATCCTTCCCGACGTACTCGCCAAATACGGGGCAACAGACAAGCTCAAAATCGTTGCTGGAAGCACTCCCGCGACCCTTGCAACTCTCAAAGACGCGGCTGCGAACAACAAGCCTGTCGTGGCCACTCTGTGGCAACCGCACTGGGCCTTCACGGCCATGGACATAAAAGTCCTTGAAGACGACCTCAGCGGATGGCCGAAACCAGACGGATCCTACGTCGTCTTCAATAAGGACTACGCGTCGAAAAACCCCGAGGTCGTCAAATGGATGACCAACATGAAGCTTACCGACGAGCAGTTCTCAACCCTCATGGCCGAAGTGAGCAAGACCCCGAGCAACCCGGTTGACGGAGCCAAGAAATGGCTTGAGAATCCCGACAACCGAAAGACCGTTGACTCCTGGTTCAACTAAAAACGACCTAAGCTAACACTGTCCGATCCCGGAGCGGCGCCTGCCGCCCCGGGATCGTTCCATTAACCGTAGGTACGGGAATCTGTGACGCTGTCAGAAGCACGCCGCCAGGAGCCTGCACTGACCGAGCCTGTTTCATCAGCGCGGTTCTGCGTCTGGGGCTGCAGATGTCCTGTAGCTCTGAGCACTTCGTCCAGCCAGCTGACCCTGTTGGCAAAACGTGCAGTCTTGCTTGGCAGCGTCCAGCGAATCGCATCGTGCTCCCAATCCAAAGTCAGCCGCCGCCGCGATGTGACAGCAGTGAATGCATGAACAAACCAGAGTTGCCCAGCAGCATCACTGAGCATCAGGACCGGCCCTTCACGAAGTTCCGTGATATCGGCGAGCTGGAGGCCGGTCTCCTCATGCAACTCGAGGAGCGCTTGCTCCCCGGCTGACATACCCTCTTCCAAAAAACCGGTAACACAATGCCAGCGTCCGCCGTCGTGAGCCGGACGCTGGCTGCGTTTTAGGAGGGCAATTTTTCCCCGCCACTCGATAACCACAGCCACAACGCTGCGCCTATCCTTGCGAAGGGGCACCTTGGTGCTCGAGTTCCCCACGAGGGTGGTCATTTTGCTCCTTCGGGCGAAGTGCGCACCTGCCGGCCTTGCGGTCTCAATGCAGCGAAGAGTTGAACCGCTCAGAGCCCGGACAATGGGATTGATGTGCATCTCAGCAGTCTGGGTGTTCATAAAATGACCGCTACGTTCAAATCATGGCACTATTCTGGCTAAGGGAGCAACAGGCTGTCTTGCCGAAAGATCACGGACTGGGAGGCGCCCGAGATGCCCTGCTGTCGGACGACTCCAGCGAGCCCTGGTCTCAGCAACGGCTCAAATCCGTGATCCCGAGATTATCCACGTGAGACACGTTGTTCGGATCCTTCGCTTCGCTACAGCAGGCATCTCCGTGTAACTGGGCTCGACATATGTGAGGGGTCCAGACAAAGGATCCATTGACGAGACCTCGCCCACCTCCCAGCGCAGCCCAACAAACGACTCCCAACGCACACCCCCTCATGACGTTTTCCGCCGCCCGCCTTCTCCCGGCAAGGCCCCTGACGTCTAGGCTGGGCTTGGCAAGTGATCCCAACCATTGACGACGGAGAACAACCATGAGCGAAATAACCACGGCAGAACGCGCGCAGCAGCTCAAGGCGCTGCATGAAGCCCCGGAAATCCTGAGCGTGGTCAACGTGTGGGATGCGATCAGCGCCTCAACCGTTGCGGCCCTTCCCCAGACGAAAGCCATCGCCACGGCAGGCCACTCGATCGCTGCTGCGTTCGGTTACGCCGATGGAACCATGCCCCTGGATGTCGCCTTGGATGGCGTGAAGAGGATCGTCAACGCAGTTGAGCTCCCGGTCACCGCAGACCTCGACGACGGATATGCGGACCCAGCGGAAACCATCCGTCGGGCGATCGGCATCGGAGTGGTGGGCGCCAATGTGGAGGACCGCTTGCGTCCTTTCGACGAGGCAGTGGCCCGGGTGAAGGCGATCGTTGAAGCCGCCGACGGCGAAGGCATCCCCTTCCAGCTGAACGCCCGCACCGACGCGATTGTCCGGGGTGGCGACCGCCCCATCAAGGAGAGCATCGAGGACGCCATTGCGCGTGGCCGGGCGTTCCTGGATGCCGGCGCTTCCCTGGTGTTCGTCCCGGGTGCGCTGACCCGCGAGACCATTGAGCCGCTGGTGGAAGGCCTCGGGCACGGCAAGTTGTCGGTCATCGGCGCCCCGGGTGCCGCCGCTGCCGCCGAGCTCCAGGAACTCGGCGTGGCGCGTGTTTCCTACGGGCCGTTCACACAGCGCGTCGCCTTGCGTGCCCTTCAGGACCTCGCCGCGGATCTCTACGGTACCGGCGTCATCCCCACGGACACCCCCGCCCTGAACTGACTGCGATAAAGAAAAGTCCCGCCACACCCCGGTGCGGCGGGACTTTTTTCATGATCCGGACCGTGTGTCGAAGGCCGCCGCGGACTCCCGCAGGAGACGCGCAACGGTATCCACCGGAAGCGATGTAGGTCGCCGCCGTTCGAACCGTCGCAAAGCAATGTGTCGGGTTCCCAAGCCCGGAACATCCAGGACGTCCACCTGGTCCTGGACTACGCCGGTCAGGGCCAGGGTGGGCACAATGGCAACACCCTCGCCGGCGGCAACCAACGCCAAGGCAGTCAACGTGTCCACATACTGGTGGACTGTCTCGATGCGAACGCCCGTGGAATGACGGAGCCGCCCCAGCACCGCAATGTTGGCTGCAAACGGCTCAACCCCCAGCCAGGGCAACGGCAGGCGGCTCAAGTCGATGCTTTCCGTAGCCAACAGCGACCCGGCCGGAACCACCAGTTTCCAGGGCTCGTCCAGCAGTGGTTCCTCCACCATTCCCGCTGCCAGGGGATGCTGCTCTGCCGCCGTCGAGTCTTTTTCCACTATCACTGCGTCGAGTTGGCGCTGTCGGAGCAACCGCATCAGGGGCGGGAAGCTGTCCTCGACGATTTCGATCTTCAGCTGCGGGTACTTGCTGCGCCATTCGGGGAGCCGTGGAATCACCACGGTACGCATGAAGCTGGTGAAGCCACCCACCCGGACAACACCGGCCACCTTGGCTTCGCCTTCCATCCGCGCCCGGGCAACATTGAGTGCCCTTTCAATCTCTTCACCGGCCTCCGCCATGGCCAAACCTGCGGGAGTGAGCACCGATCCCTTGGGCGTCCGCACCAGCAGGGCCTGCCCGGCTTCGCTCTCGAGTTTGCTCAGCTGTTGGGACACCGCCGAGGGCGTAATCCGCAGTTCGTCGGCCGCCGCGAGGACGCCTCCCGTGCGGGCCACAGCGAGTAAAACGAGGAGTCGGCGCGGGTCCATTTCCATGTTAAGAGATCCTAAATACCGGCTTCAGATAATTGCAATTGAACTAAACCAATATCTCCAGCAAGATCTATTTCAGGGCCTCATCTTCGGGCCCGCATCACACCAAATCTCCGCTCGCCGCTCTGGCCAGCGCCAACTCGTGAAAGGACTGAAATGGAAATGCTGTGGGAAGTTGTTGGATGGACCGGTGCAGCGGCGATGCTTGGCGCTTTCATGTCGGTGTCCATGGGTTGGCTGAAGCCGGGAATCAGCTTCCAAGTGGTGAATCTGTTCGGCGCGTGCGCCTTCATCATCAACGGAATGCTGCACCAAGCGTGGCCGTCGGTTGCCACCAACATCGCGTGGTTCCTCATTTCCAGCATCGCGATTCTCCGTATGCGCGCCAAGCAGCAGCAGCCGCTGGCGGCACCGGTCGAGGTGAAGGAATTTACGACGACGGACACCGGCACCCAGGTGGTAGTCCCGGTGGCCAAGTGCGCGTAGGCCACAAAAGGTAACCTCCCGCCGTCGTCGTCCGAGCGGGCGCCTATTCTGGGCAGTAACCACGCGACCAGAAGGAACCCCGCATGCCCAATCCCGACCGTCCTCTCCGCAAGCTTGGATTCCTGACCATCGGCCTGTTCGACCCGCGGATCCGGCGGCAGGGCACCGGTCAACGCTGGAGATCATCGAACTCGGCGAAAAACTTGGCTTCGACAGCGCCTGGCTCCGGCACCGTCACCTGCAGTTCGGGATCTCCTCGCCCATCGCAGTGATGGCCGCCGCGAGCCAGCGCACGTCCAGGATCGAACTCGGAACGGCGGTGACCCCGCTCGGTTGGGAGAACCCGCTGCGGCTGGCCGAAGACCTTGCAACGGTGGACGTGCTCTCCGGAGGACGGATCAACCCGGGGCTGAGCGTGGGTGAGCCCATGAACTACGACACCATAAAGCATGAGCTGTATCCGGCTTCCGCCGACGTGGAGGACTTCAGCTATGCCCGCGTGGAACGCCTTGCCCGGCTGGTTGCGGGCGAAAAGGTCAGGGAATTCTCCGGCAAACAGGGCGTGGTGGAGGAATTCTCCAACCGCGTGGAACCACACTCCCCCGGCCTGCGGGAACGGCTATGGTACGGGGCCGCCAGCCTGAAGTCGGCTGTGTGGGCCGGCGAAAACGGGTTCAACCTGCTTTCCAGCAGCGTCATTTTCCCTGAGGAGGGCCAGGAACCGGACTTCGCCGAGGTCCAGCAGGCACAGATCCGCGCGTACCGGGAGGCTTCAGCAAACAGTGGCCGCGTATCCCAAGGCCTCGTCGTCATCCCGACGGACTCCGCCACCAGAACCCAGCGTGAGAAGTACCAGCGCTACGTCGACGAACGCACACCCCGCACCAAGGCTCCTCAGGGCCCGAAACGGGTGATGTTTGCGCAGGACCTCATCGGCACCAGCGAGGAGATCGCCGAACAGCTTTACGCGCACAAGGGTTTCCAGGAGGTGGACGAGGTGGCGTTCGCGCTTCCGTTCAGCTTTGAGCACGAGGACTATGTGCAGATCCTCACGGACATTGCGGAGAAGCTGGGGCCGGCGTTGGGTTGGACCCCGGCCCAATAGTCAGTCCACAAACTCCGACTGCGTCTCGATGAAGTCCCAGTCCGCTTCCGTCAGCCCACCGCCGAGATCGTCCTGATGGGGTCCACCGGCCTCGGCGATGTGCTGGAGGACCTGCAGGGGAAGTTCCTCGGAGCGCAGGTTCTCGCGCAGCCATTCCTTGCTGTCCAGATGAAGATCCAGCCACCACATGAAGATTTCCATCACACGCCGCCTTCCGTTGATTGACCGCCGGTTGAGACCACGGATTAACGGTAGGCCGGGCCAGATTCACCTACAAGGGTCCCCAAAGAAAACCCCTTGTGGGGACGCCGCACCAGGGCCAATCTGTACGTAGGAACCACAGAGGGATCCCGCGATGGACTGTGACATCGAGCTGGAGATCGATACCGGCTCTGCACGCGGCGAATATACGGTGCACGTGGTCCGTGCACCGGCGGGAGGCCACGCGTCCGGCATCTTCACACTGGACGTGGACGGCATCCAGGACCGGCTACCCCAGCTTGAAGCCACCGTCCTCGCCTCGGCCGTGGCTGCCCGGCGAACACTCCCGATCGCGGAGGTCGCCGTCCGCGAAGTGGGTCAGGAACTCTTCCAAGCACTCTTCACCCGCGAGGTTTACGGCACCTACCGTGCCAGCCTCGGCGCGGCGCAGCATGCGGGCCAGCAACTCCGCGTGGTCCTGCGCCTGGCCGCGCCGGAGCTGGCCATGATGCCGTGGGAGACGCTCTTTGACCCCGAAACGGAGACGTACCTCTGCCAGACCGAGCCCCTCCTGCGGCACGTCCCAGCCCCCGACTACAACCAGAACCCTCTCGATGTTGCCCCTCCTCTGAGGATCCTCGGCATCGTCGCCTCGCCCCGCGACCTCCCGGCCCTTGATGTCCAAACCGAGAAGGACCACCTCAGCCGTGCGCTGTCAGGACCGGTGGACGAAGGCCGCGTAGAGCTTGTCTGGTCCAAAACCGGCACGTGGGACGATGTCCAGTCCATGCTCCTCGCCGGTCCGTGGCATGTGGTCCATTTCGTGGGCCACGGCGACTACGACTCCCGTACCGACGAGGGCCGGATCGCTTTGGTGGGTCCCGACGGCCGCGCCGCCATGGTCCGCGCCGTCCGGCTCATGGCCCTCCTGAGCGTCGCCGCACCGCGACCCCGGCTGGTGGTGCTCAACTCATGCTCTTCCGGCGAAATGGGCCAGGCCGACCTCTTCTCCGGCACGGCATCAGCCCTTGTCAGGAGTGGAATCGGCGCCGTCGCCGCCATGCAGTTCGCCATCAGCGACGCCGCTGCGATCGCCTTCGCCCACGGCTTCTACTCCGCAATCGCCAACGGCCGAACCGTGGACGAAGCCGCGCGCGTCGGCCGCATCTCCGTCATGGCGAGCCCGGACGGCACCCTCGAATGGGTCACCCCGGCCCTCTACGTCCGCGGCGGTTCCACACAGTTGTTCACCCTCAAGGGCCCGCCGCGCGCGCCAGTATCGCAGGAAAGCCCGACGCCGGGACGCACCTTAAGCGGCCTGGGCTCGCCTCGCGAGCAGAGCACGACGCCGGCCGGTGCCGTGCGTGGGCACCCAGCCTTCCCTGCCGGCTCCGCAGGCATACCCCCAAGAGATTCCAGCGCTGCCAGCGCCGCGCAAAGCAACGCCGAACAAGCCATGAAGCGCGCCCAGCTCCGGGCCCTGTATGTGCAGGCCTCCGCGGAGTTGCGGTCCCGTCGGTACGAGGCAGCGATCGAACTGTTCAACGACCTCCTGACCTTGGAACCCGACTACCGGGACGCCCCCACGCTTCGAAACACCGCCCAAGAACGAATGGACCTCTCGTGGGCTTATCGCGATGCACTGGCCGCCGAGGAAGCCGGCGATTGGTTGGCCGCAGCGGACGGCTTCGCCCGCGTCCAGGCCGATCCCGCCTACCCCGACGCCGCCACACGCAAGCAGGACTGCGAACGTCGGCAGCGCATTGCCGATCTTCAGGGAGAACTCCGCTACCACTCGTCGCTGGGTTCGTGGGAAACGGTGCTGGATGTCTCAAGTGAGCTGGCCACCCTGAACCCGGGCTCGGCGGATCCCGACGGCCTGGCCACGGCAGCCAAGGCCGAGATCGAGAAGGCAAAGCCGCCGGAACGCCCGGAGGAACCGCAAACCGAGGAGCCGGAAGAACAGCACGGCTCCTACACGGCCTTCGACCCTCCTCCCGAGCCCACCCGGAGGCCGGCGAGCGAGCAACGAACCAGCGACGCAACCACACAAGACGCCCCGATAACCCGCCCGGCAGCAATCCCAAGCGACCGGGCCGCCCGCCCCGGCCGCCCGGAGGCACCAAGCCAGGTTTCGGCACATGCTGAAGCACCGGCGTCGAACGCTGTGCCGAACGCGAGCAAGGCACCCGCGCGGGCACCGACGTCGAACATCAGGCCGCCGGATTGGATCCCGCTGGCCTGGGGCGCCGCGTCGCTGATGCTTGCGGGGCTGCTCGGCGCGGGGTTCGCCGTCTACTTCATCTGGTTCGACCTCAATTACTGGTACGAGAGCGGCGGCGACGCCTCCCTGAGAATCGTCTACGGCCTGGTGGCGCCGTTCGGGTACCTGATGCTCGCCGTCGCCGGCTTGCCCGACCGGACCATCCTGGGCCGCACAGTCATGGGCGGGCTGGTGGTGGCGCACGGAGTCTTTGGTTTGTCGGGCCTGAATTACACCGTGGAAACCAGCACTTTGGTGGGGAGTTTCGTCACGGCCGGGATAGGCCTGTGGGCAGGCGCCCTCGCGCTTAGATCGCAGCAGGACCGGATGCTGGGCGGGTTGCTGATGCTCGCCACCGTATCGATTCCCATCGTGTGGATCCAGGACAAAGGGACGTTCACCGAGTCGTGGTACCGGACGCACGCCTACTTCGCCTTGATCCAGTTGTTGGTCCTGGCAGCTGCCGGGGCCGGGATGTTGGTGGCGGCACGCCGCCAGCGGACACGTTCGTTGGAGAGGACAGCACCATGACCCGCTTGGTTGAGTTCGCCACGGACGACGGCGGCACGGTGGTTGTGGAGGTGGCGAGCTCAGCCGGGAGCCTGGTCACGAGGGGTGGCGACCACTCGGCGGAGCACACGGGAGTGTTCGCGCGGGCCCAGCAGACGTTCCAACGCGCGCTGGAGCATGTCCGCCCGGCCGTCCAGGGAGTGATCGACGAGTTACTGAGCCTGGAGAACCGGCCCGACGAACTGAGCGTGGAGTTCGGGATAGACCTGCACGCGGAAGCGGGCGCGTTCATCGCCGCGGCCAGCACGGGATCCAACTTCACCGTACGCCTGACGTGGAACAAACCCACCCCTCCCAAAGACCCAACTGGGTCGCATTAGTGCGCGTTTTGAGCCGCGAAAACGCGCACTAATGCGACCCAGTTGGGGGAGCGAACGGCCTGTTCAAGCCCCTCCCGCGGCGCAACAATAAGGTATGGCTGCGGAAAATTTCAGCGGGCGCATTCCCTTGGTTGTCGGTGTCTTGCCGGACCAGCACGTGGAGGTCCTGCAAACCGCCCGGACCCTCGCCGAGCAACTCGGGGTGCCCTTGGTGTGCGCGTATGTGGACGAGGCCAGCTACCTCGTGGAGTGGGATCCCTCCCGCGAGACCCACCGGATGTCCCTGCATCCGGAAAAGGACGACGAGGATGTTGCAGCCGTCCGGGGCGACCTGGGAAAAGCCATCGCCAACGCCATGGACGGCGGCGCCGCCGAGTGGACGCTGCGTTTGCTGGCCGGCGATCCGGCCCGCGCCCTTGGGCGACTCGCCGAGGACATCAAGGCCTCGATGATCATTGTCGGCACGCCGGAACCGGGCCTGGGGCATCGGATTTCGGAGGCATTGAACGGCTCCGTGGCGGCGTGGCTGAGCCATCACCAACGGCGTCCGGTGCTGATCGTGCCGCAGAAAAAACGGCCGGAACCCGCCTCGAAAAACTAAAGCGAAAGTAGTAATTCGAGGTGGTGGCAATGGGGGCGCACGGCACGTAGAGTATTTACTGCAGGTGGGCGAGAGCCCCTGCCTCAAAGGCTGCTCCGGAGTGCGTATCCCCCAATAACGCACTCCGGAGCTTTTGTTTAAGCAACGGCGTACCGCGTACGACGGCGGCACCCGCCTCAGGCGCGGAGGCTCACCTCACGAAGGTGTACAGGAGTGCAGCCATCCCGAAGCCCACAATGGAGAGCACCGTCTCCAGCACGGTCCACGTCTTCAGGGTGTCCTTCACGGACATGTTGAAGTACTTGGAGATGATCCAGAACCCGCCGTCGTTCACGTGGCTGGCGATGATGGACCCCGAGGAGATGGCCACCACAATCAGGGCCAACTGCGGCTGGGTGTACCCCGTGGCCAGGCTCGGAGCCAGGATGCCACCGGTGGTCACGATTGCCACCGTGGCCGAACCCTGGGCGATGCGCATGCCGGCGCTGATGACGAACGCGGAGAGGATGATCGGCAGGCCGGCCTGGGCCAAAGTATCTGCCACGGCCTTGCCCACACCAGTGGCGGACAGGACTGCGCCGAAGAAGGCACCCGCACCAACCACCAGCAGGATCATGCCCACGGGGCGCAACGACGAGCCCGTGATTTCGCTGAGCTCGGCGGCGGTCATGCCGCGGCGGATACCCAGCAACCACATGGCCAGGAGCACGGCGACGGTCAAGGCAATCGCCGGGTTGCCGAAGAACTGGAGCGTGTCGCGGAACGGTCCGGCCGGGGCGAAGATGTTGCCGAACGTACCACCCAGGATGAGGATCATCGGCAGGCCGATGGCCAGCAGCACCAAGCCGATGGACGGCTCGTGGCCGCGGGAAGTCTCGGCCTCTTCAACGATCCGGTCCTCAGGCACCGACACCATCACACGCTTGCCGATCCACGTGCCCCACAAGATACCGGAGGCGAACCAGGCGGGGATACCGCAGATGAGGCCCATCAGGATGATCCAGCCAAGATCCACGTGGAACAGGCCGGCAGCGGCGACGGGTCCCGGGTGCGGAGGCAGGAAGGCGTGGGTCACGGAGAGGCCGGCGAGCAAGGGCAGCGCGTAGAGGGCAAGCGACTTTCCGCCGCGAATGGCAGCCACGTAAACCAGAGGTGCCAGCACGAAGATGCCGATATCGAAGAACACCGGGATACCCAGCACGAAGCCGGTGATACCCATGGCGAGCGGGGTTCCCTTTTCGCCGAAGATCTTCACGAGCCTGCCCAGCAGCACCTCGGCACCGCCGGACCGCTCCAGGATCGCGCCCAGCACAGTACCCAGGCCGATGATCACCGTGATGTGGCCAAGGATGCCCGCGAAGCCCTTCTCAATGAGGGCGTCGCTGCTCTTGGTGGCTGATCCCACCAAGGCTTCCACCGAGATCCCGCCCACCAGGGCCACCAGCACACCCGTTCCCACCAGGGCGATGAACGGTTCGAGCTTGACCTTGATGATCAGGAACAGCAGGAGCGCGATGCCGGCGCCTGCCAGGAGGAGCAAGCCGACGGTATCGTGCCGCAGCCAGTCGAGGAATTCATTCATGGACGTTACTTTCTAGGTGGGTCCTACTTGAGGGTGCCGGTGAAGGCTGCGGCACGGGCCGCGATGTCTGCCCAGTCGCCTGCAGCGACTGCTGCGGGCGGGACTACGCTGGTGCCGCAGCAGACTGCGGCAGCACCGGCGTCGAGGTAGCTCTTGGCGTTGGAGGCGTCGATGCCTCCGGAAGGAAGCAAGCGGATGCCCGGGTAGGGGCCCTGCAGGTCCTTCAGGTACGCCGGTCCGAGCTGCCGGGCGGGGAAAATCTTGACGGCGGCCGAGCCGAGATCCAGCGCCTGAGCCACCTCCGTGGGGGTCATGGCGCCGAGGCTGAAAGGTACTCCTGCCGCTGCTGCGACGGCCGCGACTTCTGGCCGGAGTCCGGGCGTCACCAGGAACTGCGCACCGGCGTCGATGGCCGCGCGGGCCTGGTCGCCGGTCATGACGGTGCCGATCCCGACGGCGGCGCCATGCTCGGCTGCCGTCTCCGCCGCGCGCTGGACGTGCTTGAGCGCATCCGGGGTAGTGAACGTGAGCTCGACGCTGCGGATGCCGCCGTCGGCCAACGCCCGGCAGAGGTCCGCAGCGTCCGTGATGGACGGCGCCCGGACCACCGCGAGGGTGCGGTCGGCTTCGAGTTGCTGGAGGAACTGCTCGGGGGTCATTGTTGTCCTTCTTTGTTGGACCCGGCTTCGCGGGTGAGGCCGTCGCTGTGCCGGCGCAGGGCGCGGCCGCTGCGCGCACCGGTGGGTTTGCCGCCGTCGATCGCTGCCGTGCCGTTGACGAACACGTACTGGATGCCGCTGGCGGCTTGGCGGGGATTCTCGAAAGTGGCCTCGTCGCGGATGGCCTCCGGATCGAAAAGTACGACGTCGGCGGCGAACCCTTCGCGGACCAGTCCCCTGTTGTGGAGCTTGAGTCGTGCGGCGGGGCGGCCACTGAGGTGATGGACCGTTTCCTCGAGGCTGAGCAGTCCGAGGTCGCGGGAGTAGTGGCCGAGGTAGCGCGGGAACGTGCCCCAGGCGCGGGGGTGTGGCTTGGCTCCGACCAGGAGTCCATCGCTTCCGCCGGTGTGCGTGCGGTGCTTCATGATGGTCTGGACGTTTTCTTCATGGCCTACGTGCTGCAGGATTCCGGTCCCGAGGCGGTCCTCGGTGAGGATGCGCGCGAAGACGTCGAAAGGCTCTTCCCCGGTTTCGGCGGCAATGCCCTTGATGGACTTGCCGACGTAGCCGGCGAGCGCCGGGTTCTGCACGCCGCTGATCTCCAGGGTTTCCCATTCGGCCACCACTCCGTGGCACCCGTCGGAGCCGTAGATTTCCACGGCTTCGCGGATTTTGGCCCGCGTTTCGGGGTGGGCCAGCCGCGCCAGGGTGGCCTCGGTTCCGCCGGACGAGGCCCAGCTGGGGAGGATCGCGGAGAGGGTGGTGGCTCCCGGGAGGTAGGGGTAGGTGTCCAGGGTGATGTCCACGCCTTGCTCGAGCGCAGCATCGATCAGGTCAAGGAGTTCGCCAGCACGGCCCTTGTTCTCGGCGAAGTTCATGGTGGCGTGGGAGAGGTGCAGGGCGCAGCCCGTGTTCCTGCTCAGTTCGATCATCTCGGCGTACGCGCCCAAGGCGTTCTTGCCGTAGGAGCGGTGGTGCGGAGCGTAGAACCCGCCCAGTTCGCCCACGGTCCGGCACAGTCCGGTGAGTTCTTCGGTCTTGGCGTACATGCCCGGGGTGTAGGTCAGCCCGGAGCTCATGCCCACGGCCCCTTCTTCCATGGCCGCGCGGACCACGTCCTGCATCTGCTGCTGTTGCTCCGGCGTGGGGTCTCCCTCAGCAAAGCCCATCACCACGGCCCGGACGGTTCCCTGCGGAACGAGGTAGGCAGCGTTGGTGGCGATCCGGCCTCCGTCTTCAATCCTGTCCAGCCGGTCGAGGTACTCCCCTACGGTCCGCCAGTTCCAGTCGAAGTCGGCGGGATTGTCATTCCAACCGGCGATCTTCTCCCGGACCCCAGCCAGCGTGGCATCGTCCACCGGTGCGTAGCTCAGGCCGTCCTGGCCCAGGAGTTCCGTGGTGACGCCCTGGCTGAGCTTGGCGTAGTGCTCCCTGTTAATAAGGAGTTGCAGGTCAGAGTGCGCATGCATGTCAATGAAACCCGGGCTCAGGGCCAGGCCGGTGGCGTCGATGACGCGGTCCGTTTCCGCGGCGGTGAGGGTGCCGGCGTCGGCGATCTTTGCAATCACCGCACCGTCCAGCAGGACGTCCGCGGGGCGGCGGTCCGCTCCGGTTCCGTCCACCAGGGTGGCATTGCTGATGAGGGTCTTCATGGGGAGTCCTAGAAGAAGGTATGGATGAGGTCGACGACGGTCTGGTCACTGTTGGTGTCGGCCAGGACCGGGATGACGGTCCATTTGTCGAACGCCGTGCACGGGTGGGACAGGCCCAGTCGAACCACGTCGCCTGGGCGGACCGTGGTGGTGGCGGGGTCGAAGGTCATGAAGGAATGCTGGTCATTGACCGACGTGATCCCGGCTCCAGCCAAGGGCTCCATGGCACCACCCAGCGCATGGCCGATGAGCTGTGGCTCAGGGAGTCCTTCGTCGAAGGGGAGATCGCGTTTGCCGGCGTCGAGGATGGCCAGGCCGGGCTCCGTCTGGGACACGACGCGGGCCCACCCGTACATTCCGGCCTTGAACGGCTGGTCCCCTTCGCGGGAGAACGGCGAGATTCCGCGGTAGAAGCCGTCGTCGTGGACGATGTAGGCGCCGCTGCGGATCATGAGATCCACTCGGGGGCCGGTTCCGCTGTTGATGCACGGTGACAGGACCGTCACCACGTCGTCGAAGTACGCGCTTCCGCCGGCCGTGAGGATCACGGAGCCGGAACCGTACAGACCCGCGGCGAGGAGTTCCTCATGGAGCAGCCGCATCTGGGCGAGGTACCCACGGACGGCGGCCAGGCCGGCGTCGTCCGCTGTGTGCGCCAGCGAGCCTTCGTAGCCGCTGACGCCCACCAGCCGCAGCTTGGGCGAGGCGGCAATGGCCCGGGCCACCTCTATGGCAGCGTCCACGCCGCGGGCACCGGTCCGGCCGCCGTGCGCGCCCAGTTCCACCAGGACGTCCAGCACGGCATCGCTACCGGCAAGGGTCCGGTTGATGACGTCCACGGTTCCCAGGGAATCGATCCAGGAAAGGATGGTGGTGTCTTCGGGCTGGCCTGCGACCCACTGGATCGCGTGCGGATCGGTGAGGCTGTTGGCGAGCTGCAGGTTCTTCACGCCGAATTCGCGGGCCACCCTGAGCTGCGCGAAGTTGGCCAGCGTGATGCCCCAGGCACCGCGGTTGAGCTGCTCGGTCCAGAGCTGCGGGGACATGGTGGTCTTGCCGTGCGGGGCGAGCAGGACGCCGTGGTCCGCGCACCAGGCTGCGAGGCGGTCCGCGTTGGCGTTCAGGGCGCGGGCATCGAGCGTGAGCAGCGGGGTCTGGAGGTCGGCGAGCGTCGGCTTGGCTGCGAGGAACTCCGCGTGCGTGGCTCCGTTGGCGGTTGCGGGCACGGCCTTGTGCCGCCAGTCGAGCGGGCGGTCTGCCAAGGCTGCCACGGCGGTTGCCGAGATGGCTTCGGAAGTGTTCACGCGTTGGTTCCCTTCGCGGTGCTGCGTCTTTGAGGCTGCGGGGTGGATTGTGGTTGCGTTGCGTATTTTGCAACGCTGGTTGCAAACCTGCTGGTGATATGTCTAACATGGTGGCGGATTGAGAGTCAAGGCCGCAGCACGCCCCGCGAGGCCCCTCAAACCGCTGTGGATCGACTTGTCTGCGGCGCAAAGAACCGCTGCAAAGCGCGAAAATCGGGCACCGGGAGTTTCATGCTGTCTGCTGTATGTGTTGGCGAGACCATGGCCATGCTCACCCCCGTCCAGGCTGTTCCCCTGCACCTGGCAACGGAGCTCCACTGCGGGATCGGCGGCGCCGAGTCGAACGTCGCCATGGGGCTCGCAGCCATGGGACTGGACACGCATTGGGTGAGCCGCGTTGGCCACGACGGCTTCGGCACGCGCATCCTCCAGGACCTCCAAGAGCACGGCGTGGGAGTCTCCGGCGTCGAGGTTGACCCCGTACGGCCCACTGGCGTCTACGTGAAGGTCCCCGCCCAGGAAACAGACCCCGACGGCGGCAGTTCAGTCTTGTACTACCGGCAAGGATCGGCGGCCTCGGCCATGGGACGGTCCACTTTGGCTGATCCGGCCGTTTCTTCTTTGCTGGAAAACGCCGCGCTTATCCACCTGAGCGGAATCACGGCCGCGCTCTCCCCCGACTGCCTGGCACTGCTGGAAGCCATCCTCACCGCGCCGCGTAACGGCCGCATCATCAGCTTCGACGTCAACTGGCGCGCAGCCCTCTGGGCAGGGCAGGACCGTTCCATCCTGCAGCGGCTGGCGAACCTGGCCGACGTCGTTCTTGTGGGTAAAGACGAGGCCGAACACGCGTTCGGCACCACCGATGAAGCCGAACTCCGCCGCCTCATGCCGGACCCGGACGTGCTGGTCATCAAGAACGAGGCGATCAGCGCCATCTCTTTGGACCGGAGCGGCACCCGGGAAGAGGTGCCCGCACTGTCCGTCGCCGTCGTCGAACCTGTTGGCGCCGGCGACTCGTTCGCCGCCGGTTACCTCAGCGGCATGCTGTTCGGCTTGGGCCAGAAGGAAAGCCTGCGCCGCGGCCATGTTGCCGCCGCGTGCACGCTCACCGTCCACGGCGATCGGGGCCCGCTGCCCGACGCCGCCGAGCTCGCAGCCATCCTCGATTCTTCGGATGCGGCGTGGGCTGCTATCCATGTTGAAGGCGGACAATTCAACACCAGAACCGGAGCGTGACACCTTGAGCCAAAGCCTGATGCGGGCGATCGACCTGCTTGGCGAACTCGCCGCGAAACCAGCAACCCTGGACGAGCTCTCGTCCAAGGCCTCCGTGCACAAAACCACCGTGATGCGGCTCCTGCACGCCCTCGAGGAAAAGCGGCTGGTGGTCCGCGACGACGATCAACGCTTCATGCTCGGCTCCAAACTGTTCGAACTGTCCTCGCTGGCCCTCGAGCAGCGCGACATCCGCAAAGTGGCGCACCCTCACCTGGCCGAGCTCAACGGCCGCACCGGACACACCGTGCACCTTGCCGCCTTCGAAGGGAACGAGGTGGTGTACATCGACAAGTTCGAGTCGCACCACCCGGTCCGCATGTACTCGCGCATCGGCCTGACTGCATCGTTGCACTCGGCCGCTGTGTCCAAGGTCCTCCTCGCGGACATGCCGCGCAGCCGGCAGGAAAAGATCGCCGCGGGGTTGGACTACGTCAAAGTTACCGAGAACACCCTGACCTCCCCCGAGGCCCTGCTGGCCGAACTGGAACAGGTCAGGATCCAGGGCTGGGCCCACGACAATGCCGAGCACGAAGCATTCGTGCACTGCATCGCGGCCCCCATCCGCGACGCCAGCGGCGCCGTTGTTGCCGCAGCCTCTTGTTCGGTACCGGTAGTGATGCTCAGCTATGAAGGCTTGCTTGAGCTGCTGCCCGACCTCAAAGCCAGCACCGAGGCCGTCTCCAACGACCTCGGCTGGATCAGCCACGAAAGGAACTCAGCATGAGTGAAAAGACCGTAGTACTCACCGAAAACGCCCCCGCCCCGGCACACGTTTTCTCGCAGGGCATCAAGAAGGGCGGCATGTTCCAGGTCTCCGGCCAGGGACCCATGGACCCGGCCACCAACCAGTACATCGGCGAGGGCGACGTCCGCGTCCAGACCCGTCGCACGCTTGAGAACGTGAAGGCCATCCTGGAAGCCGGCGGATCCTCCGTTGAGGACGTCCTGATGTTCCGCGTCTACCTCACCACCCGCGACGACTTCGCCGCCATGAACGAGGTCTACGGCGAGTTCATCCGCGAGAACGTGCCCAGCGGCCTGCTCCCCAGCCGCACCACGGTGTTCGTTGACCTGCCGCACGAGGTCATGCTGGTGGAGATCGACGCCCTGGCCGTCACCGCGTAGGTTCCCCGTCCCGAGGTTAGCGAGAGAGGGTTCGCTTGAAGGGGCGTTTTGGTGAGAGAGCATCGGTCCCCACCGACGCTCTCTCACCAAACGCCCCCTTTAGGGGCAACGCTCTCTCACCAAACACCCCCTTTAGGGGCGACGCTCTCTCACCGCAAGCCGGGAAACCTCTAGTCCTCGGGGGCTTCAGTGGGGTGTTTCTTGGCCCGGCCCCGCAAGCAGAGGACCAAGAAGGTGGCTCCCATGGTCCCGAAGGCTATCCAGGCGGGGTTTGCCAAGATGCCCATGGCCACCGCCAGAATGGCGAAGACTATGCCAATCGGCAGGAAGGCCTGGTCCTTCGATTTGTGGTCCCTGGCCGACGGCCCTGATGTTTGATCTGTGTCCCCATTCACCCTTGTGAGGCTACGGTCCCTTCGGCCGCGGCGCAAAGTCTGGCTCAGGAGGCAAGGCGCTTCGGGGTGAGGTTTGGCGGGACGGCGGGCACCCGTTGGCGCTTGGCGTACACGCGGGAACGTTGGCTGGACAGGGCCAGCAACACCAGGATGTCCGTGGCCAAGCCCGCGAGCCCGGCTTCGAGGGTGATGCTCGTAGCTCCCGTTGAGGCGTCGATGGCTTGGACCAGGATGGAGAGGGAACTCAGGCCCATCGCGATCACCCGGGCGCCGTTGCTTCCCAGGAAGATCCGCCAGGCGAGGAACACCTCCCCCAGCCCGAAGACCAACACGATGATCCCCACAATAGTGACTGCCGCCGTCGTACTTTGCGGGTCCGCCGGGGAGTCACTGAGCGTGACGTCGGCGAATTCGCTGGAAGAAGTGAACAGCGTGACAGCCAGGGCGAGGGCTGCGAGCGCCCTGACCACCACCAGGGCGGCACCGACGATAGTGGGCGCAGGACGGCGGTCGCGACTGTCCGTCTGTTGGGGCACCGGGGACGCGGGGACCGGAACCGGGCGGGCGTCGACGACGGGAAGGTCGCCGTCCGTGGAGATGGAATCGCCACCGCCATTCCGCGAGTGGTATCCCGTGGAGAAGTCCTTGATGACCCGCACCGTGACGGCAGGCTCGCCCTGGGACACGGTCTTCACGATGTGGTCCCGTTCAACGTCCGTGTTCTGCTCGATCTTGTGCGTGATCTGGAGCGTGAACAGGGAGAACCCCACGCTGCGGTCGTAAGTTCCGGCCGCAAGCCAATCCACTTTGTGTCCGCCTGGGAGCATCCAGCCCTCGGGGCAACGCCAGAAGCGCACATGATGGCGTTTGCCCGGATTGTTGTCCACTTCCTGTTGGTAGGCGAAGTCCTGTTGCCGGTCGAACAAATACAGCGGGCTGACCGGTGCCTGCTCATAGCTTTGCCGCAGGATGGTGGAGCTGATGATGCGGCGGCTGCTGGCGAAGGTGACGTCGTCTGCGATGGTCCAGCCCGCGCGGCGCATGATGGCGTGGATCTGCCGTTCCGCGCCGAGGAGTGCCACGTTGACGGGATCGCCGAGGAGTCCGTCGCTGGTCCTTGCCCGGCCAATGAAGTATCCCGGAACGTAGATCGTGGTCAGTATCCGGTGGAGGCGTGGCAGGAGCAGGTAGGCAAGGAAGGCCCAGAACACCAGCCAGGACCACAACTGGCCCCAGCCGAGCTGGAGGCTCTCGCCCACCAACAGGAACGCAAGCCACACAGCCGCGGCGCCGGCCAGCACGAAGAAGCCGTGATCGAGCCAGGTGTCTGTGGCCTCCTTGCTCGGCGCCTTGTACATGGTTACTCCCCCGGTTGCGTTCCTTAAGCTTGGGGGTTCGGACCGGGGTTGTACATGGCGATCGGTGACGCCGTCACGCCCCAAGGGCTGAGTCACGCAGTAAGAGGACAGACACATCCTTGCGATGCCAGGGACAATGAGTGATCGCAGGACCAGTGTCAGCTGGCGAGTTTATGGTGGCGCTGCAGCAGAAGGTGCACAGCCTCCCGGACCAATGCGCTCTGGCCCTTTCCCGTTTCCTTGATCAGATCGGTGAACGCCTGGTACTCCTGCTCCGAAATCCGCCCGCGTACCGTCGGAGAAGGGCCTGCGGACTGTTTCTGACCCACTTTCGGACGCCCTGGACGCAGTGCTGCTTCGAGGGCTTCCTCACTGCCAAACTCGCGCAACAGGAATGACCTGCCAGCCGAGGCAGCGTCGGCTCCATGCAGGGCAACGCCCTTTCCCCGAACATCGGTGTCGGGGTCGCTCAGACGCTGCGCCAGCGCCTCATAATCCATTTCGTCTCCAGCCATCTGGGTGCTCCTCTCGGAATCGACTGAATTTTGGTCCTAACCGCATCGCGTGGAAGATGGAGGACTCCCTGCCGTCGCCCAACTCATGCACCAGAATCTCAATCTCACGATCTGTCTGGGCATGCTCAGGACCGATGTAGAGAACGATCCTGCCCTCTTTTACAGGCTCGTCCAATACATGGACGAAGTTCGCGTTCAAGATCGCATAAGTCTGGTCCCGGCGCGAAACGCCGTGCCTCTCGCTCGATGGTTCCCACCGGGGCGCCATAATCCACCCTACTATTTTGTAGCAATAAACTGTAGCACCATTTTATCGAATGCCGTGCAGCGACAAGGAAGCGCAAAGCCGCTATGTGGATTTCGGAGCCTAGGTTCGATCTTGCCGTCAGTACGATCAACGACCGGACACACGACCCACTCCGACAGAAAGACGGAAAGAGAGACTCACTTCGCCGCAAGGTCGACAAACAGCTGCCAAGGATGCTTAGCATGAATACGCCCGGCCAGCCCGGGTACGTGACCTCTTGAACGACCCCTCGGACGGTCACCGTTGATGCGGTGGCCACGTAAAGGAGAAAGCTGTGCGGGAGCCTGTAGTCAGCGAGAGTGTGTCGGAGACCAACGCGGGGCCGGCGGAAAAGTCCGCGGATACGCCAGAGGAAACGGTAGAGGCAACAGAAGAGGCTCCCACCAGCGAAGCCGCCGAGATCACGTTTGACGAGCAGTTCTACCCCGCGCGCCCCAAGGCACTCAGGCCGATCGCCCGCCGTCGTCAATTCTTCGCCGCCCGGCCCTCATTGGAGTTCGACGGCCTGAACAAGACGTACGTTGACTGGCTGCGGAACCAGTCGATGCTGGGGGACGCGAACACCCTGGCGCGGCAGCTCTCAGGCCAAGCGAGCATGTGGCAGAACGCGTACGCCAGGCCCAACCCGAGGGCCGCGGTGGAGAAGGCCCCGGTGTGGTTCACGGCGTATCCGTTGTCCTTCATCACGCGCGAGAACCAGTCCTTCCTGTCGGCGCTGGGTGATCCCGAACTGTGGAAGGCCTTCCGCGAGATCGGCATCCGCGGCCTCCACACCGGCCCCGTGAAGCTGGCCGGCGGCATCAGCGGCTGGTCCCAGACCCCCAGCGTGGACGGGCATTTTGACCGCATCAGCATGGCTATCGACTCCGCGTTCGGCACGGAAGAGGAGTTCCGCCGGATGTGCGAGATCGCGGCCGAGCACGACGGCACGGTGATTGACGACATCGTTCCCGGGCACACCGGCAAGGGCGCCGACTTCCGGCTCGCCGAAATGAACTTCCGGGACTACCCCGGCATCTATCACATGGTGGATATCCCCGAGGAAGACTGGCACCTCCTGCCCGACGTTCCCGAAGGCAAGGACTCGGTGAACATCAGCCCGGACGCGGAACAGGCCCTGCAGAGGGCCGGTTACATCATCGGCCGCCTCCAGCGCGTGATCTTCTACGAGCCGGGCGTGAAGGAAACCAACTGGAGCGCCACCCGGCCCGTCGCGGACACCACCGGCAAGGTCCGCCGGTGGGTGTACCTGCACTATTTCAAGGCCGGGCAGCCCTCCATCAACTGGCTGGACCCCACTTTCGCCGGAATGCGCCTGGTGGTTGGCGATGCCCTGCACTCGTTGCTGGACCTCGGCACGGGAGCACTGCGTCTTGATGCCAACGGCTTCCTGGGCGTCGAGAAGAGCGCCGAGGAACAGCCGGGTTGGTCCGAAGGCCACCCCTTGTCCGAGGCCGCCAACCAGCTGATCGGCTCGATGATCCGCAAGGTGGGCGGCTTCTCCTTCCAGGAACTCAACCTCACCATCGACGACATCAAGGCCCAGTCCGAGGCAGGTGCTGACCTTTCCTACGACTTCATCACGCGCCCGGCGTACCACTACTCCCTGGTCACCGGGGATACCGAGTTCCTCCGGCTGACGCTTCGCCTGGCCGCGGAGATCGGTGTGGACCAGGCGTCCTTGGTCCATGCCCTGCAGAACCACGACGAACTCACCTACGAGCTCCTGCACTTCGCCGCCGGCCACCGTGAGGATGTGTTCGAACTCGGCGGCGAGGAACTGACCGGCGCCGAAGTGGCAGAGAAGGTCCAAAGCACGCTCCGCGAGCGCCTGACCGGTGAGAACGGCCCCTACAACGCCGTCTTCACCACCAACGGCATCGCCTGCACCACGGCGAGCTTCATCATGGCGGCTATCGGCATCAAGGATCCGGAAGCCATCACGCCTGAGCAGGAGGCCCAGGTCCGTGATGTCCACGTGCTCCTGTCCATGTACAACGCCCTTCAACCCGGCGTCTTCGCGCTGTCCGGCTGGGACCTTACCGGCATCATCGCCTTGCCTCGCGAGGTGGTGGGTGAGCTGACTGCGCAAGGCGATACCCGCTGGATCAACCGGGGCGCCCACGATCTCATGGGAACGCGGCCGGACGCCCGCACCTCGTCGGCTGGCATGCCCCGCGCCCGCAGCCTCTACGGATCCCTCCCGGACCAGCTTCAGGACCCCGGCTCCTACGCGCGCCGCTTGCAGGAAATCCTCCGCGTGCGGGAGACCTCCGGCATCGCCACGAGCACCCTCCTGGACGTGCCGGAGGTTTCCAACCGCGCTCTGCTGGTGCTGGTGAACCAACTCGGCGATGGAAACCTGGAGGTCACGGTCCTGAACTTCTCCGACCAGGACATCGCCGGCAGCATCCAGTCCCCACACCTGGTTCCGGGCTCCACGGTCCACGACCTCTTCAGCAGCTCGGACGTGGGCCAGGTGGATGACCTGCACAGCTTCTTCCTGGAGCTCGGCCCCTATCAGGGCACGGCGTTGGTGCTGCGGGACCCGGTTGAGGAGCCAACCGCCGGGACACCCAACTGAGTCGCATTTGTGCGCGTTTTGAGCCTTCATAACGCGCACTGCTGCGACCTACTTGGGGACGCGCACGACGTCGGCACCCGCCTGAGTGCCGCCGTCGCGGTTTCGCAGCAAACGCCCATGCGGCGAGCCGCCGTTAGGCGCTCATACCCGGTTTATGTCCGGCAGTCAGAAGAATGTAACCAACTTTGCGGAAATTTAGGGGACCCCCGTGCCGCCACCACCAACTTTGGCCGCGCACCACAGCGACTCGCCGGGCTTCGTCGGCGTGTTGGCCCGGACGGAAGCCAAAGTAGGTCGTGGCGGTACACCCAAGCGATGATCGCCCCAACGCAGCGAACGACGGCGGGAGGTTCCCGCCGTCGTTCGCGTGTGAAGGTGTGCTGGATGTGAAGGTGATCAGGAGTTAAAGATCACGAAGAACTTCCGGATGCGTTCCTTGATGTCCCACGTGCCCTGCCAGCCGATGGGGAAGAAGGCAGCGTTCCCGGCTTCAACGGTGACGGGTTCCTTGCCGTCTTCGGTGACCACCATGCGGCCTTCGAGGACGTGGATCACTTCGCCGCGCTCCAGGAACTCCCAGCGGGACAGGCCCGGGGCGGCTTCCCACACGCCGGAGAGGATGCGGGAATCGTCGCTGGCGAACGGGACAGCCATGCGCACGGCGATGTCGTCGCCAAGGACTTCGGCGAAGGGCTGGCCCAGGAGGGACTTCTCGAGGTCTGTCTCGAAGAGTTCCTTGGGCTGGAATGTTGTGGCCATGTGGATCTGCCTTTCTGCTGGCACCGCTTCTGTGCGGGTGCTGGTGGATGGATTCCGCGGGTTGCTATCCATCTTGTGCGGTATCCATCGAAGCTAAAACCCTCAATCAGGAGTGTTTTACGCTATCCCTTTGGACGGGCTCCCTCCGCCGCTTAAGCTCCCCGGCCAAAGCATCCAACGCCACGAACACCAACAGGCTCCAGCCCAGCAAGGGCAGGAAGAATCCCACAGCCACCATCACCGTGATGGCCGCCAGCACGCCTGCCCAATGCCCTCGCAGGAACGCGCCGCGCGGAGCAGGCCGGCCTACAGCCCAGGCGCTGCCGCGGGTAGGGCGCCGCTTCCACCACATCACGTAGCCCCAGACCACCATGGCCGCCAAGCCCAGTGCCACAGCCAACAGCAGCACTTGGTTCGCGAGTCCAAAGAGCAACCCCATGTGGGCGGCGATCCCCCAACGGGTGAGCTTCGCAGCAAGGTTGAAGTTGTCAAAGTCCAGGCGGTTGGTGATCTGCCCCGAGGAAGGATCGACGGCAACAGCGCTGGCCGACGCCGGCCACTCCCGCCCGGCTTCCGTCACCGACCAAGCCGTTCCCGGCTTGGTGGACGGCTTGATGTCGATCATTGGCGCTTTGATGATGTCCGCTCGCGCCGTGCTGCTCACGGAATCAAACAAGGCTGGATTGAAGGTTTCTTGAGCCACGGCTGTGGTGCCAACAGCCCCGCCGGATCCGTGGCCGGAATGGTCTCCACCCGCCGTCGTTCCTTCTCCTTTCAGCGATGTCTTCAGGCTCGGCGTGGTCCAGTCCAAGGCGGTCCGCAGCGTCCCCACGTTTGCTCCCGCGTTGGCGGACCACGTGAGCCCAGTGGCGGACAGGAACAGGAACGCCACGAGCATCATCGTTCCCGTAGTACCGTGCAGCCACACAATGCGGGCCCGGCCGGTCCGCGGACGCGGCGCACTCTGGCGCTTGCGGCGGATCCGCTCGATCCACACCAACAGCCCGCCCAACGCGATCACCCACAGCCACGACGCCGCGAGCTCGCTGTAGATCCGCCCGGGCTCGCCCAGGTTCAGGGAACGGTGGAGATTGGAGATCCAGGTCCTGATGGGGAGAGCCCCACTGCTTCCGTATGTGGGCAGGTCGCCTCGGATTTCGGCTGTGCCGGGGTCAACGAACAGCGTCCGGTACGTCGATTCGCCCAGGCCCGGGTCAGTGAAGAGCACCCGTGTGGTGTCTTCCGGCCCCGGGGCGGGACGCACGGACACGGGAACCGCTCCGTCGGCCACTTCCATGGCGGCCTTGACCTGCGTGGACAGCGGCAAGGGGTTCGCAACGGCCTGAACGCGCAACTCCTTGGCGTACAGGGCCGGCTCAAGTTGCGGCGCCATCGCGTACAGGCCGCCGCTTAGCGCCGCGACCAGCAGGAATGGCCCGGCGAGGATACCCGCGTAGAAATGCAGGCGGAGAAGGAAGGCCCTGAACCAGCCGCCCTGGGGCGGGGTGGGCTCGGATATTGATGGGTCGGGTGCCCCGAGCGGGGGCTTGGCAAGGAGAGTCATGGTGGTGTCTTTCGGAAAGTTTTTGGGCGCGACAACGCGAGAGGGCGCGACAACGCGAGAGGGCGCGACGTCGAAGGGAGCACGACGGCGGCGCGGCGCACCTCGGGCGCGTGGCTACCCAACTGGGTCGCAGTTGAGGCCGTTATGAGCGCTGGGAACGACCTGATCTGCTACCCAGTTGGGGGTGCTCACGGTGGGGCGCTCACGGTGGGGCGCGCCGAGGCGGGGTGTGCGCGGAGCGCGGGGTGGAGTTTGCGCCGGAAGGGTCAGCGCTTCGCGGGGCGGGTGCGGGCCAGGGCAGTCACACCGGCGGCAAGTCCCACCAATCCCGCAGCAAGACCGAACCAGCCAGCCGTCGAACCTCCATCAGAGGCGGGCGTCGTCGCCGCAGCAGGGGCAGGCGTCGCCGTTGAACCTGCGGCGGCGTGGTGGTCGGCCGTTTCAGCGTCCTTGGCAGTGGTGACAAACGACGGCGCGGGGTGCTTCGGCTCGTCCTGTCCCTCAACCGTCTTCTGGTCCCAAGCGACCACTGTTCCGTCGGTGTACGTCTGCTTGGCGGGCAACGTGATGGTGGTTCCGGCGTCGGGCAGGACACCCACGGAGATGGAGAATGTCTGGTACTCGTTCTGCCCGATCTGGTGCGCGTCGTCAGCGGTCCACACCACGGAGCTCGGAGCCTTGGTGACCGTGGCGCCGTTGACCGTAACGGGCTTGGGCAGGTCGGCGGTGACCACCTGCGCCGACCAGCCATCCACGGGCTTCACGGAGACAGAGTTGAACGGAGTGTCCGTGGGCAGCGCAACTTCGAGCTTGCTGGTCTTGGCCGAGGCGGATTCGTTCGGGACGCTGAACGTCAGGTGGGTGTAGCCGCCCGCCGTCGTGCTTTCCGGGTCCACGTGGACGTGGGCGGAGGCTGCGGCAGCGCCTGCGGCGAGCATTCCGGCAGCCATTCCAGCGACGGAAAGGGACTTGAGGGTACGGCGAATGGGGCTCTTCATGGCTTGATGCCTTTCACAGAAAAAGGGGGTATCCGGCCTGGGATTGTCCCGGCCGGTAACTGTGCCGCCTGTTTCCAATGAGTGAAGCGCGGAAGGTCTCAGGCGGCGGGCATCATCGCCGGCGGACCCCGCCAGGTGGGCATGCGGCGGACCAGCTGGTCGCGCGGAAGCACGATCGGAGCTGCGACGGGCCCGGGGACCCTCGCAGGAACGATCACGAAGGGTTCGAGCAGCTTCGCAAGGGGCCGCAGCCAGGCGGTCACCGCCGCAAGCGCGCCTTCACCGCGGGCAAGCACGACGGCGGTCACAACAGTTGCGAGGGCGTGCGCGGCAAACATTTGCCAGTCACTTGAAGCCTGCCCAGCTGCAGCGGATCCAAGGGCGTCAACAGGTATTCCGGGCGCATGGTGTGCATGCCCTCCCGGGGAGGAGGCTCCCGTGGATACGGCAGAGAGCGAGTGGAAGGCCCAGTGAAGCCACGCCTGCCCTGCGCCCAGGAGGCCGGCGAGCACGGGGAATGACAATCGGAACGTGGTGAGGATGGCTACCGGCAACACCGTCAGGGCACAGAGGCCCAGGAGGATGACGGGCTCGGGAAGGACTCCCCCACCGGCCAAGTGTCCTCCGGAGGCCAGGCCGATGATGAGCAGTGAGATGAGCCCGGTTCGGAGCAACCGGAAAGAAGCACGGGCCTTCATGGGTGCTCCTTTCCGGTTGCTCGGGGACTGCGCTTCCACGTCCGGGAACCGCAGTCCAATGGTTCACAATTTTACGGGCGTACCCGGAGGTAACTCCGTTTGCTGCGAAAGTTACGCGAACGCCGGTTACGCGAACGTCTTGCCGGCGGATCCGAGTTGCTGTGCTGCTTCGACGATGCGGGCTGCCATGCCGGCCTCGGCGGAAGCACCCCAGACGCGGGGGTCGTAGGTCTTCTTGTTGCCCAAACCGCCGTCGACCTTCAGCACGCCGTCGTAGTTGGCGAGCATGTGCCCGGCCACCGGGCGGGTGAAGGCGTACTGGGTGTCGGTGTCGATGTTCATCTTGATCACACCGAAGGACACAGCGTCAGCGATTTCCTGCTCCGAGGAGCCCGAGCCGCCGTGGAACACCAGGTCGAAGGGGTTCTCCTTGCCGATCTTCGCACCAACCTCGGCCTGGATCTGCTTGAGCAGTTCGGGCTTGAGCTTGACGTTGCCCGGCTTGTATACGCCGTGCACGTTACCGAACGTCAACGCGGTCAGGTAGCGGCCGTTCTCGCCCGCACCCAGGGCCTCGATGGTGGCGAGGGCGTCCTCGGTGGTGGTGTAGAGCTTCTCGTTGATCTCGTTCTCCACACCGTCCTCTTCGCCACCGACGGTGCCGATCTCAACCTCGAGGATGATCTTCGCGGCAGCTGCGCGCTGCAGCAGTTCGCGCCCGATGCGCAGGTTGTCTTCCAGGGTTTCGTGCGAGCCGTCCCACATGTGCGAGTTGAAGATCGGGTCCTTGCCGGCCTTCACTGCTTCCTCGGACGCTGCGAGCAGCGGAAGGACGAAGCCCTCGAGCTTGTCCTGCGGGCAGTGGTCCGTGTGCAGGGCGATGTTGACGTTGTAGTTCTTCGCCACTTCACGGGCGAACGCGGCGAAGCCCAGGGAACCGGCCACCATGTCCTTGACCGACGCGCCGGACCAGTACGCCGCACCACCGGTGGAAACCTGGATGATGCCGTCGGATTCTGCCTCGGCGAAACCGCGGATCGCAGCGTTCAGAGTCTGCGACGACGTCACGTTGACCGCAGGATAAGCGAACCCTGACGTCTTCGCTCGGTCGATCATCTCGGAGTAAATCTCTGGGGTTGCAATGGGCAAGGTGACTCCTATGGTTAGTTGGCCACGACGCCAGTGGACTCGTACGTGGCGATCTTGCCGATTCGGCGTTCGTGGCGTTCGGCATTCGTGAACGGCTCGGCGAGGAACGCCTTGATGAGCTCCGTGGCTTCCTCCACGGTGTGCTGGCGGCCGCCAACAGCCACCACGTTGGCGTCATTGTGCTGGCGGGCCAGCACGGCCGTGTCCAGGTTCCAGGCCAGCGCGGCGCGCACGCCCTTGACCTTGTTCGCGGCGATCTGCTCGCCGTTGCCCGAACCGCCCAGAACTATGCCCAGGGCGTCCACGCCTGCGGCTTGGTCATTGACGACGGCGACCGCGGCGTTAATGCAGAAGGAGGGGTAATCGTCCTCCGGATCGTAAGAGGTGGGCCCGTGGTCCACCATCTCGTACCCGCTCTCCGTGAGGGCGGTGATGAGGTGCGAGCTGAGCTCAAGCCCGGCGTGGTCGGTTGCGATGTGAACGCGCATGGGTGGTCCTTCAGGCTTTCTGGAGTTCGGGGGTGGCTGTTGCGGCGAAGGCGAGCTGCCCGTTGGTCCGCAGCGATTCAATGGCATCGGCCGGCGAGGGCTTTCCGTAGACGGCCGAACCGGCCACGAAGATGTTGGCGCCGGCCTCGGCCGCGCGGATGATGGTCTCCTCAGTAATGCCCCCGTCCACCTGGATAGCGACGTTCACGCCGGAACCGTCCACGGCTTCGCGGGCGCGGCGGATCTTGGGGAGGACCACGTCGAGGAACGCCTGGCCGCCGAATCCGGGTTCCACGGTCATGAGGAGCAGCATGTCCAACTCGGGGAGCATGTCCAGGTACGGCTCGATGGGAGTCGCGGGGCGCAGGGCCATGCCGGCCCTGGAGCCACGTGCGCGGAGTTCGCGGGCTAGCTTGATGGGAGCCATCGCCGCCTCCACGTGGAACGTCACCGAGTCCAGGCCGGCGTCGGCGAACAGCGGAGCCCAGCGGTCGGCGTCGGCGATCATCAGGTGGGCGTCCAGCGGCACCGGGCTGACTTTCTGAATCCGTTCCACCACCGGCAGGCCAATGGTCAGGTTCGGCACGAAGTGGTTGTCCATGACATCCACGTGCACGGCGTCGGCGTTGCTGATACGGGCCAACTCGGCTTCGAGGTTGACGAAGTCGGCCGAGAGGATGCTGGGGTTGATGCAGCACGTCAGGGGTGAGGTGGACATGATGTCTGCCTTTCGGAAACGGTCAGAGCGGGAAGTAAAGGGCGTGGAGACCCCGGGACAGGGGTCTCCACGCGGGGGCGCCAGATGCAGGGGCGCCCGGGGAGGGAGGCTTGCGGGGCTCAGGCAGCCTGGCGTACGGCGGCGAGTGCGCCTTCGACGTCGGCCAGGAGTTCCTTCCAACTGGCCACGAACTTCTCAAGGCCTTCGGACTCGAGGAGTGCAACAACCTCGTCGTAGGAAACACCGATGTTCTCCAGGGCGTCCAGCACCTTGGCGGCCTCGGCGTAGGTGCCCGTGAGGGTGTCACCCTTGGCCACGCCGTGGTCGAAGGTGGCGTCCAGGGTCTTCTCCGGCATGGTGTTGACTACGCCGGCGGCAACCAGTTCGGTGACGTAGAGCGTGTCCGGGTAGGCCGGATCCTTCACGCCGGTGGAAGCCCACAGCGGACGCTGGGCACGGGCGCCGGCCTGGGCCAGGACGTTCCAGCGCTCGGTGGAGAACAGTTCCTCGAAGACTTGGTAAGCGAGGCGGGCGTTGGCAACACCGGCCTGGCCCTTGAGTGCCTTGGCCTGCTCGGTGCCGATCGCGTCGAGGCGCTTGTCGATCTCGGTGTCCACGCGGGAAACGAAGAACGAGGCGACGGAATGGATCTTGGACAGGTCATGGCCGTTGTCCTTGGCCTGCTTGATGCCGGCCTGGAACGCGTTGATCACGGCGCGGTAGCGGTCCAGGGAGAAGATCAGGGTCACGTTGACGCTGATGCCCTCGGCGAGCACCGCGGTGATGGCTTCGAGGCCTTCCAGGGTGGCGGGGATCTTGATCAGGACGTTGTCCTTGTTGACCTTCTTGTGCAGTTCCTTGGCTTCGGCGATGGTGCCGGCGGTGTCCCACGCCAGGCGCGGGTCGACTTCGATGGACACGCGGCCGTCAACGCCGTTGGTGGCCGCGGCGATCGGGGCGAAGAGATCGCAAGCGGCTGCGACGTCGGTGGTGGTGAGCTCGAAGATGGTCTCTTCCACGCTGGATCCGGCGGCGGCCTGCTCTGCGATCGCGTCATCATAGTCAGAACCGGAGGTAATCGCGGCCTGGAAGATCGACGGGTTGGTGGTCACGCCAACCACGTTCTTCTCCTCGATGAGCTTCTGCAGGCTGCCCGTCTGGAGGCGGTTGCGGGAAAGATCGTCCAGCCAGATGGAAAGGCCAGCCTCGGAAAGCTGTGCGGTGGGGGTTGTGTTGCTCATGGCTTCTTCCTTTGGAAAGAGGTGGCAGTACGACGGCGGCGGGACGGTATGCGCTGCGTCCCGCCGCCGTCGTACTGCAGTTCGGGGGTTAGTTTCCGACGGCGGCCAAGGACTCCATGGCCGCTGCCGTGACGGCTTCGGCGGTGATGCCGAATTCGGTGAAGAGCCGCTTGTAGTCAGCGGAAGCACCGAAGTGCTCGAGGCTGATGGAGCGGCCGGCGTCGCCAACGAATTCACGCCAGCCCAGGGACAGGCCGGCCTCAACGGAGACGCGGGCCTTGACCGAGGACGGGAGGACAGATTCGCGGTAGGCCTCGTCCTGCTTCTTGAACCACTCAACGGAAGGCATGGACACAACGCGGGCGGCGATGCCTTCGGACTGGAGAGCCTGGCGGGCTTCGACGGCCAGGCTGACTTCCGAACCCGTGGCGATCAGGATGACCTGCGCGTCAACCGTCTTGCCGTTCTTGGATGCCTCGGCCAGCACGTAGCCACCCTTGGCAACACCGGCGGGTGATGCGAAAGTATCACCTGTTGCGTCGCCGGTGCCGCGGGCAAAGACCGGGACGTTCTGGCGGGTCAGGACAATGCCGGCCGGGTTTTCATGGTTCTCGAGGATGGTCTTCCAAGCGACACCAACCTCGTTGGCGTCGGCCGGGCGGACCACGTCCAGGCCGGGGATGGCGCGGAGGGTGGCGAGCTGCTCCACGGGCTGGTGCGTCGGGCCGTCTTCACCCAGGCCGATCGAGTCGTGCGACCAGACGTAGATGGACGGGACGCCCATCAGCGCGCCCAGCCGGATCGCGGGCTTCTGGTAGTCGGAGAAGATCAGGAACGTACCGGAGAACGCGCGGGTCCGGCCGTGCAGCGAGATGCCGTTCACGATCGAAGCAGCGGCGTGTTCCCGGATACCGAAGTGCAGCACGCGGCCGTACGGGTTGCCCTTCCAGGCGTCGGTGGAACGCGAGGCCGGGATGAACGACGGCGAGCCCTCAATGGTGGTGTTGTTGGACTCGGCCAGGTCGCAGGAACCGCCCCACAGTTCCGGCAGTGCCGGGCCGATCGCGTTCAGGACCTTGCCGGAGGCGGCACGGGTTGAGACGTCCTTGCCGGCCTCAAACACGGGCAAGAGTTCGTCGATGCCTGCAGGGAGCTGCTTGGACTCGATGCGTTCCAGCAGTGCCGCGCCCCCGGGGTTGGCGGACTGCCAGGCGTTGAAGGAAGCGTCCCACTGTTCGCGGGCAGCCGCGCCGCGGTCCACCACCTTGCGGGCGTGGGCCAGGACTTCTTCGTCTACCTCGAAAGACTTCTCCGGGTTGAAGCCAAGGACTTCCTTCAATGCTGCGACTTCCTCGCCGCCCAATGCCGAACCGTGGATCTTGCCGGTGTTCTGCTTCTTCGGGGCCGGGTAGCCGATGATGGTGCGCAGCGAAATGATGGACGGGCGGGTTGTCTCGGCCTTGGCCTTGAGCAGCGCGGTGTAGAGCTCCTGGACGTCTTCGACGTAGTCTCCGGTCTTGGTCCAGTCCACGCGCTGGGTGTGCCAGCCGTAGGACTCGTAGCGCTTCAGGACGTCTTCGGTGAACGCAATGTCGGTGTCGTCTTCGATGGAGATGTGGTTCTCGTCGTAGACAACAACGAGGTTGCCCAGTTCCTGGTGGCCGGCCAGCGAGGAAGCCTCGGAGGTGACGCCTTCCTGGATGTCGCCGTCGGAAGCGATGACCCAGATGGTGTGGTCGAACGGCGATTCGCCGGCGGGAGCATCGGCGTCGAACAGGCCGCGCTGGCGGCGCTGGGAGTAAGCGAACCCGACCGAGGAAGCGAGTCCCTGGCCCAGCGGGCCGGTGGTGATTTCCACGCCCTTGGTGTGCCTGTACTCCGGGTGGCCCGGGGTCAGGGAGCCCCAGGTGCGGAGGGTTTCGAGGTCCTTCAGCTCCAGGCCGTAGCCGGAGAGGAACAACTGGATGTACAGGGTCAGGGAGGAGTGGCCCGGGGAAAGGATGAAACGGTCGCGGCCGATCCAGTCGGCATCGCGCGGGTCGTGGCGCATCAGCTTCTGGAACAGCAGGTACGCCGCCGGAGCCAAGCTCATGGCCGTACCCGGGTGGCCGTTGCCCACCTTCTCCACAGCGTCGGCAGCCAACACGCGGGCCGTGTCTACGGCGCGCTGGTCCTCTGCGGTCCAGTCGAGGGTTGCGGTTTCAGGATCTGCGTCGCTGAATGTAAGAACCGCGCTTGCTGATGGATTCACGATTGATCCCCTTTGATGTGGTCATCGGCCACGGAGGCCGAATTCATGCTTTGGTTGATTTCCATACTTCCGAAACAAAGGGGTGGGTAAAACACTGTTTTCTGACAGTTTTTGACTATACTTTCGGACAGGGCGGATTTTTTGCCCGGATGGTTGCGCAGCGAAGCGCAGCCACCAAAGAGTCCCTCAAGGAATTAGCCATGACCCTCACCAACACCCCATGGCCGCTGCTGCATTCCGTGGCGGCCCTGGCCGATGCTCCCCTGTCCCAAATCGCCGAGCGGCTGCGCGAAGCCACGCTCCCTTCCGTGGGCAGCACTGCGCTTGTCATCTTCACGGAAGACTGCACCGGCCGGCCGCAGAAGAAGGCCGGCGCGGAGGAGATCATCTCCCGTGTTTCCATCGAAGAGCTGGACAACCTCCGCGCGGAGCTGCCCGACGACGGGCCCTGGCGCGGCGAAGCCGAGCTGGCGGGCAAGCCCCGGCAGGCACTTGCCCTCAAGCACGCCCCCAGCAACGCCCTCCTGGTGCTCACCGACCCCCGCCTGATGGAGCCGGAGAGCGAGGACGGGCTCGAAATGTTGAGGTACCTGTGGAACCTCACGGCGCGGCGCATCCAGGAAAAAGTGGCGGATGCACCGCCGTCGTACCTCATTGAATCGCGGGCGGCGTCAGCCGAACGCCTCCGCGTCACCGCGGAACTGACGGACCTGCATTCCACCACTTTGGAGACGCTCCTGGCAGCCCTCCGCTCCAATTCGCTGGACGATTCCACGGCACGCAACACCGTGACCGATCTCGCCGCAAAAGCCTTGGTTGGCCTGCGTACACACAGCGACCGCACCACGGATCTGGTGAAAGAACCCGTGGCCAAGGCCTTTGAACGACTGCGGGATGACCTCCGCCCGCTCACGAGTTTCAGCGGCATCGAGGTCCAGTTCATCGAGCCTCCGCTGAACGGCAGGGCACTTCCCGGCGAGGTTGCGCACGCCGCGCGCGCCATTGTCCGCGGCCTGGTTTTGGCCATGATGGAACAGCCTGAAGTGAGCCGGATCCGCACCCACTGGGACTGCGACGGCGAGAACCTGCTGATCAACGTCCGCGACGACGGCGGCGGCGCCTTGACCACCGAGGACCCCAACATCAGCCGACTGGACCGTCGCGTGCAGGCGCTCACCGGACAGCTCCGGATGGACGTCATGGCAGGCTGGGGCGCCGACGTCTTCGTCTCGCTCCCGCTGGATCTCCCGGCACGCCCGGCAGGCGACGTGACCGGCTGGAACCTCGCGGCCCGCGAACTTGAGGTCCTGCAGCACCTCGCGTCGGGGCACCGCAACCGCACCATCGCGTCCTCCATGGGCATCAGCGAGAACACGGTCAAGTTCCACGTGCGGAACCTCTTCAAGAAGCTCGACGTCGGTTCGCGGACCGAGGCGATCGCGCTGGCCCACAGCCACGGCATGCGGCCCTCGTAGCCCCCGGCGCGGGCACGGAAACGGGCACGGGAAGAAGCGGGACGACGTCGGTCGTCCCGCTTCTTCTGTTTTTGGCCTAGGAGTGAAAAACCATACTAAAGAGTAGGTACTAGGCAGCTGGCTTGGTGGCGTGACCCCCGAATTGGTGCCGTAGGGCAGAGACCATTTTCATGGCCGGAGAGCTGTCCTCGCGCGAAGCGAAACGGGCAAACAGGGCTGCGGTGATGACGGGAGTGGGGACGGCGTTGGCAATCGCTTCCTCAACGGTCCACCGCCCCTCGCCGGAATCCTCGACGTAGTCGCCGATGGTCCGCAGACCAGGGTCCTCGTCCAAGGCTTTGACCATCAAGTCCAGCAGCCAGGATCGAACCACTGTTCCCTTTTGCCAGGCGCGGAACGTACCCGGAAGGTCCTTGATGATGTCCTTGACCTCAAGGAGCTGGTATCCCTCGGCGTACGCCTGCATGAGGCCATACTCGATCCCGTTGTGCACCATCTTGGAGTAGTGGCCAGCACCCACCCCGCCCACGTGGACAAAGCTGTCAGCGCGTTCGCCGTCAGGCCGCAAGGCATCGAAGACGGGGAGTGCACGCTGGATGTCTTCCGGCTCGCCACCGACCATCAGGCCGTAGCCGTTGTCCAGGCCCCAGACACCACCGGAAACGCCGCAGTCAGCAAAGCGGATGCCGCGTTCGGCGAGCAACGCGCTGTGTTTCTGGTCCTCTGTGAACCGCGAGTTGCCGCCGTCGATCACCAGGTCGCCGGGGCTGAGCTTCTCGCCCAGCTCGCCAATCACGGCCTCCGTGGCGGCACCGGCCGGGACCATCACCCAGATGATCCGGGATTCCGGCACGGTTTGGACCAGCTCATCCAGGGCCTGAACATCGGTGACGTCCGGGTTGGGATCAAAACCGGTGACGGAAATGCCGCCGTTGCGCAGCCTTTCGCGCATGTTGAAACCCATTTTTCCAAGGCCTATCAATCCGATGTGCATGGGGGCGGCTCTTTCGTTTTAGGTGGTCATGGTGGCGAACATGAGGGCCATGGTGGTGGCGCCGGCGGCTTCGAGGCCGTGTTCGGTGCGGGTGTTTTTGGTGTGGTGGTG
>NZ_JBHVRN010000019.1:0-78615 GCF_042885775.1 Paenarthrobacter sp. NPDC058040 | reverse complement strand
GCGTCATTTTTGTATACCTCACACCATAGGGAAACGCTACCCAACTGGGTCGCATTTGTGCGCGTTTTGAACGCTCAAAACGCGCACAAATGCGACCTACTTGGGTTCGGGGCGGGAGGCTTCCTGGCGGGCTTCGATGGTGGCCTGGACCATGTCCGCCATGAAACGCCGCACCAGGTCCAGTTCCGCTTCGCTGTACACTCCCATGGCTTTGCCCATGCGCATGGCCAAGGGAAGGAACATGGCGCTGCCGTCGCGGTAGGCCTTGGGCGTCATGTGCAGCTGCACCTGGCGGCGGTCGGTGCCGAGGCGCTCGCGGGTGAGGTGCCCGGAGGCATGAAGGCGGTCCACCAAAGCCGTGGTTGCGGGGGAGCTGAGCCGCAGCTCGCTGCGAAGCACCCCTGGAGTCACCACACGCCCCGCGGCCGAGTGGCGCATGATCACAGCCAGGGCGTTGAGGTCCGTCCGGTGCATGTCGTTTCTGCCGCCGGCGGCGTCCACGTAGTGGTTGGCTTCGAGGGTGAAGTCCTGGAGGAGCCGCACAAGGTCCTGGGGAACGCCCGACGGCGGCATGGCACCTTCCGACATCAGCGCCCTCCTGTCTTCCGTGTTTGCTGCCTTCCGGATATTACCCCGCCCGCCCGCGCCGAGATGGCAGTTAATGCCAATCCCGGCATCCAACATTGCCATCAAATGCCAACTCGGCGGGAGGCGAACTCCGTAAGGGGGATTGGATTAGTTCCATGATAGAGATAATCTATGGTGGAATAAAGACCTCACTCACGCCCCGGAAGAAGGACTGATGAAAAAGCAGAAGGTGCCGTTCTGGCTGCGCTGGCTGGTGCCGGTGGTGCTGGTCATTACGTGGCTTGGAATCGCAGGTGTTGGCGGCCCAACGTTCGGACGACTGGACGAAGTGTCCTCCAACGACCAAGCGTCTTTCCTGCCCGCCGGCGCAGAAGCCACGGAGGCAGGGGACTGGCAAGCGAAGTTCCGCGACTCGGATGAGATCCCGGCGGTGGTTGTCGTGGAAGGCGACGCTGCCTTCACGCCTGCCCAACTGGGCGAAGCAGCCCAGTTGAAAGCCGACATTGAGGCACTCAAGCTGGGGAGCGCCGTCGTCGGGCCCATCCCGTCGGCAGACGACAAAGCCGTGCAGTACATCGTGCCGATCGCGTCCACGGACGAACTACGGGACACCGTGAAGGAGCTCCGCGACGTCGTCCAGCCTGGTGCGCCCGATGGGATGCGCGCGTTCGTCACAGGTCCCGCCGGACTGACGGCCGATCTGGTCAACGCCTTCGGCGGCATAGACGGCATCCTCTTGCTGGTGGCGCTGGGCGCAGTGTTCGTCATCCTGTTGCTCGTATACCGCTCCCTGGTCCTGCCGATCGCGGTTCTCCTGACGTCAGTCTTTGCCCTCTGCGCCGCCATTTTGCTGGTGTTCGGCATGGCCAAGCTCGGCTGGATCCAGTTGAACGGCCAGAGCCAAGGAATCCTGTCCATCCTGGTGATCGGTGCCGCGACGGATTACGCCCTGCTGTTCGTTGCCCGTTTCCGGGAAGCCCTGACGCACACCACCAACCGCACCCAGGCAGTGGTGACGGCTTGGAAGGCGTCCTTCGAACCGATCCTCGCTTCGGGTGCCACGGTGATCATCGCCCTGTTGTGCCTGCTGTTCTCCGACCTGAACTCGAACAAGGCGCTGGGTCCCGTTGCCGCGGCGGGCATCGTTTGCTCACTCTTTGCGGCGCTCACGCTCCTCCCGGCCTTCATGGCGCTGCTGGGCCGCGCCGCCTTCTGGCCCTTCCGCCCCAAGCTGCTGCCCGACGACGAACGCGAACCGGAGTTGGTCACTGGACTTGAGGGGCAAAAGGGTTTGTGGCGTGGCGTGGGGACGCTGGTCTCGCGGCGTCCGCGCGTTGTGTGGATAGCCTCCGTGCTGCTCCTCGTGGTCGCTTCCGCCGGTGTGCTCCAGTTGAAAGCCAACGGTGTGCCTCAGACCGACGTCATCCTGGCCAAGTCCGACGCCGTCGACGGCCAGGACGCGCTGGCGAGGCATTTCGACGCCGGCAGCGGCAGTCCCGTCGTCGTGGTTGCCTCCCAGGGTGCTGCGCAGCAAGTCCTGGACAAGGTCAAAGCCGCCACCGGAGTGGGCGACGCCTACCTGTTGGCCGAAGGCAGCGTGCCGATCACGGGTGCGCCCGGTGCCCCGGCTGATCCTGCTGTCCGCGATGGCAAGGTGCTTATCAACGCGACGCTCGATTCCGCAGCGGACAGCATCCAGGCCGAAGACACCGTGAAGGCCCTGCGTGTAGATGTGAAGGCCATTGATTCAGACGCATTGGTGGGTGGCGTCACGGCCACTGCGCTGGACACCAACACCACGGCGCAACGTGACCTGGTGGTGATCATCCCGATCGTGCTGGTGGTCATCCTGTTCATCCTGATGCTCTTGCTGCGATCCATTGTTGCGCCGGTGCTCCTGGTGCTCTCGGTGGTCCTGTCCTACGGGGCGGCCATGGGCGTCTCAGCATGGGTGTTCAACGGGATCTTTGGGTTCTCGGGCGCGGATGCCACGGTGCCGCTGTTCGGTTTTGTGTTCCTCGTGGCGCTTGGCGTGGACTACAACATCTTCCTGATGAGCCGCGTCCGGGAGGAATCGCTCAAGCATGGGACCAGGCCGGGCATTCTCCGCGGGCTGGGTGTGACCGGCGGCGTGATCACGTCGGCGGGCGTGGTTCTGGCGGCTACGTTTGCCGCTCTGGGTGTCATTCCCATCATGTTCCTGGTGCAGCTGGCGTTCATCGTGGCGTTCGGTGTGCTGCTCGATACGGTGCTGGTGCGCTCGCTGCTGGTGCCGGCTTTGGCCTACGACATCGGCGACAGGATCTGGTGGCCTAGCAAGCTGGGGCGCGGGGTTTCTGCCGTTGCGGTCCGCGAACGCGAAAGTTCCGCTGTGCGTTAGGCCTTGATTGCCGGGCGGGTACTTGTTGCACTTGATGCGTACCCGCCCAGCCGAGGGAGTTTTCATGGAACAGTTGATCATCATCGGATCCGGCCCAGCCGGTTATACGGCCGCGATCTACGCCGCACGGGCGGGGCTGTCCCCGCTGGTATTGGCGGGGTCGGTCACGGCCGGCGGCGCCCTCATGAACACCACCGAAGTGGAGAACTTCCCAGGATTCCCCGAAGGCATCCAAGGGCCGGAACTGATGGACGGGTTGCAGGCGCAGGCGGAAAAGTTCGGCGCCAAGATAGTGTTCGACGACGTCACTTCCGTTTCGCTGGCCGGGCACCTTAAATCCGTGGTCACCGGCGGCGGCGAGACCCACGAGGCCCCGGCGGTCATCCTGGCGACGGGCTCGGCCTATAAGGAACTCGGCCTGCCGGAGGAGAAGAAGCTCAGCGGACACGGAGTCTCCTGGTGCGCCACGTGCGATGGGTTCTTCTTCCGCGAGCAGGACATCATCGTGGTGGGCGGTGGAGACTCGGCCATGGAGGAGGCGACGTTCCTGACCCGGTTCGGTAAGTCCGTGACCGTCGTCGTGCGCAAGGGCGAACTGCGTGCCTCACGCATCATGGCCCAGCGCGCCAAGGATAATCCGAAGATCAGCTTTGCGTGGAACTCCGCGGTCACTGCCATTCATGGGGATGCGAAAGTAACTGGCGTGACGCTCACGGACACCCGCACCGGTTCAACGCGGGAGCAAGCAGCCACGGGCATCTTTGTGGCTATTGGACACTTGCCGCGGACGGAGTTGGTGGCCGGGCAGGTGGACCTCGACGCGGAGGGCTACATCAAGGTGGACTCGCCCACCACGTGCACCAACCTGTCCGGCGTCTTTGCTTGCGGAGATGCTGTTGACCACCGCTACCGCCAGGCGATCACGGCTGCGGGCACAGGGTGTGCTGCAGCTTTGGATGCGGAGCGCTACCTCGCTGCCTTGGAGGACGCGGACAGCATCGCGACGGCGTTGGTGGAAGAGCCAACGCATTTCTAATCGTCGTCCGGCTATTTGGTTTGGTTGGGATGGTGAGTGTGAGAAAAGTCCCAGGTATCCGTCAGAGCATTCCGAATGGTGGCACGCAGGTCTACCCAGCCGCGTCTCGCTTGAACAGAGGCAAATCGAAGTTCATATTCACTCTTCTTAGTGGGGCGCTCAACCTTTGGATCCTTAGCCATGCCTCAAGGACGCTCTACGGGTTCGGACTCTTCAAGCCACTCAATCGGTTCCCGGCCGAGACCCGCTGCTATGGCCGTTGCAGACTCTCGCCAAGCGGTCAGCTCGGCAATAGCCAAGTGGGGCTGATTCGTCGCGAACGAGGCTCGGGCTGCAGCCAGAACTTCGCTCGCGCATGTTTCTTGGTCGGCGTGGCTTAGCGCCAGCATCCAAGGGAATCGGTCGCTCATGCGGCCCGCCAGCGTACCCTCGGTGCTCGTGGAGACAGCGACGAGTTGGGCGGCCAGCTCCAGAAGTGAGGAGCGGGCGCGATCGGCACTCTCAGACATCAGCACGAGTGCCTCCCCATCACGGCGAGTCACTCGAACCGGGTGGTCCGCAGCCGCCGCGAAGACCTCTGCGGAAGACCTGCTTAGCTCAGACGACTGGAACGTTGTCCTTGAAGTGGTGGCAGTGCTCATGCCCTACATTGTATTCAGAATATGTTCTGAATGAAAGGTGGCCTGTGTAGCTCAGGCGCTCACAGTGTTCCGCTCCCGGTAGCCGTCGGCCGCGTACACGCCAAGGACGCGCACTTCGGTGGTGAAGAACTCCAGTTCCTCCAGGGCCCGCCGGAGGCGTGCGTCTTCCGGGTGGCCTTCGACGTCGGAAATGAACATGGTGGCGGCGAACTCATTGCCCACCATGTAGCTCTCCAGCCGGGTCATGTTGAGCCCGTTGGTCGCGAAACCGCCCAATGCCTTGTAGAGGGCCGAGGGAACGTTCCGGACGCGGAACACGAACGTAGTGATGGCCGGACCGGGCAATTCTTCCTTGGTGGGAAGTGCCTGTTCCCGGGCAAGAACTACGAAGCGAGTGGTGTTGGTGGGGTCGTCCTCCACACCGGACGCCAGGACCTCGAGTCCATACAGTCCCGCTGCCAACGGGGGAGCGAGGGAGAGCTTCCGGGGATCGTTCCAGTCGCGGACTTCGCGGGCTGAACCGGCAGTGTCCCCCGCGATCACGGGCTTCAAGCCGGCTTCGCGGATGATGCGGCGGCACTGGCCAAGGGCGTGGATGTGGCTGTGGACCTCGGTGGCACCCTCGATGGTGCTGCCGGGGATGCCCAGGAGATCGAAGCGGATCGGGAGGAAATATTCGCCAACGATCTGCAGGTTCGACTGCGGGAGCAGGATGTGGATGTCCGCCACACGGCCTGCGATGGAGTTCTCGATGGGGATCATCGCCAGGTCCACAGCACCGGTGGAGACGAGTTCAAAGGCGTCCTCGAAGCTGGCGCAGGGCACGCTTTCGAGTCCGGGGAACATTTCCTTGCATGCGAGGTCCGAGTTGGCTCCGGGCTCGCCTTGGTACGCGATCTTTTGGGACATGATGCTCATGGTTTCACGCGGGACATATGGCTGCGCAAAAGCGTCCACCGTATGGCCAGCAACACCCAACTGGGTCGCACTTCGCGTCGTTCCCAGCGCTGAAAACGACGCGAAGTGCGACCCAGATGGGGGCCAGCACGCGGAACTTAGCCGTTGATGATCTGTGGGACACCGAGGTGCTTGAGGCCTTCGGCGCCGAACTCCAGGCCATAGCCGGACTGCTTCGCGCCACCGAAGGGAACGCGGGGGTCCACTGCGCCGTGCTTGTTGATCCACACGGTTCCGGCCTGGATGCGGGCGGCGACTTCGCGGGCAGCGGCCGGGTCGGAGGACCAGACCGAGGCGCCGAGTCCGACGTCGAGCGCGTTCGCTTTGGCGACGGCCTCGTCAACGGTGCTGTACTTGATGATCGGGAGGGCCGGGCCGAACTGTTCCTCGGCGACGAGCGGGTTGTCGTTGTCGATGTCCGCCACGAGGGTGGTGGGGTAGAAGTTGCCGGGCTGGTCGGCGTCGGGGTTGCCGCCGAGCAGGATGCGGGCGCCCGAATCGCGGGCGGCGTCGACCAGGCGGGCGACGATGTCGTACTGCTGGCGGTTCTGCAGCGGGCCAAGGACGTTGTTCTCGTCGAGCCCGTTACCCATCGGCATGGCGGCAGCTACGGCGGCCAGCTCGGTGCAGACGGCATCGTACTGGGACTCGTGGACGTACAGGCGCTTCAGGGCGGCACAGGTCTGGCCGGTGTTGATGAACGCGCCCCAGAACAGGCCTTCGGCGATGGCCTTGGGGTCGGAGTCCGGCAGGACGATGCCGGCGTCGTTGCCGCCGAGTTCCAAGGTGAGTCGCTTGACGGTGTCTGCGGAGGAGCGGATGATCGCTTTGCCCGTGGCGGTGGAGCCGGTGAACATGACCTTGCCGATCGCCTCGTGTTCCGCGAGCCGGGCGCCGACATCGCGTCCGCCGGAGACCACGGATACCAGGCCTTCGGGGAGTTCCTGGTTGATGATCGAGATCAGCGCGAGCACGGACAACGGCGTGTACTCGGATGGCTTGACCACTACGGAGTTGCCCATGCGCAGTGCCGGGGCGATCTGCCAGACGGTGATCATCATGGGCCAGTTCCACGGTCCGATCGCGCCGACGACGCCGATGGGCCGGTAGTGCAGTTCGGCGCGGGTTTCCCCGTCGTCAACAACGACTTCAGGTTCCAGCGGGGTGCCGGCGGTGGCGCGGAGCCAGGCGGCGCAGGCGCCGACTTCGAAGCGGGCGTTCGGGCCGTTGAGCGGCTTGCCTTGCTCGCGGGAGAGCAGTTGGGCGAGTTCTTCAGCTGAACGTTCGACGGCGTCGGCTGCTTTCAGGAGCGCGGCGGACCGGGCGTCGTGGCCCAACGCTGCCCACGCGGGTTGTACGGCAGCGGCAGTAGCGATGGCGGCTTCGAGGTCCTCGACGGTGTGGACCGGTGCCTCGCCGACGGCTTCGCCCGTGGCGGGATCGAAGATGGTGCGGCTGTTCTGGCCGGGGGCTGCGGTGATCGAGGCCAGCAGGGCGTCGTAAGTCTCCATTGGTACTCCGCTCAGGTAGTGAGTCTTGGCGGCCGGTAAGGCGCGCGGCGATGTCTCCAGTGTGGTTGGCGTCACGTGGCGTGGTCTTGTCGATGGACGAACAGCCCTTGACGGCAAGCGAACGCTTTAGGTGCGCTTGGCTTTCGCTACCTGCCGGTATGCTCCACAATCGAACTTGTGACTCTCGCTTCCCTCGCGGCCTTCGCCGGTCTCTGCCTGATTCTGTCCGTGACTCCCGGTCCGGACACTTTCCTTGTGCTGCGCATTGCGCTCAACAGGCCTTCAGCGGGGATTGCCGCCGCCGCAGGTTCCGCCGGTGCGGCGATTGTGTGGGCGGCGCTGGTGGGCGTGGGCCTCGCCGCGATCCTGGAGCAATCGGCGGAGCTCTTCCGGTGGATCAAGATCGCCGGTGGTTTGTACTTGCTGTACCTGGGCATTTCGTCGTTCATCAAGTCGCGGCGCGCTGCCAAGGCAGGCGCTGAAGGTGCGTCGGAGGCTCCCCTGCCCTACAGCCGGCTTTCGGCTCTCGGTGCCGGCGCGTTGTCCACGCTGCTCAACCCCAAGGTGGGCCTGTTCTACCTTGCCGTGGTCCCGCAGTTCATCCCGCACGGTGGCGACACCATGGGCACCTCGCTCATTCTGGGCGTCGTGGTGGCGGTCATCGCCTTCGCGTACCTGTCGATGATCGCCGTGGTGGCGTTCAAGGCAATGAGGTGGCTCAAGCGCCCCAAGGTGAGCAGCGTCGTCGAACGTACTTCCAGCGGGATCATCGCGGGACTGGGTGTCGGCGTGGTGGCGTCGGGGGCTGCGAGCTAGCTCAGCGACAGGCGGAGGCGTTCCACGCCCTCGCCCCCTTCCGGGAATTGATCCATGAGCTCCGGTTCGTTGGCGAGGCGACCCAGCATATTTGCCAGGTGGTCCCGTTCAGCCGGCTTGTAAGCCACACCGCGAAGGTCGGACGCCCGGATAACAGATGCGGACTCGAATCCGAGCCGCACGATGAGGGCGGTGAAGTCGTGGAGCATCGTCCGGGAAGGCCCGGATGTCCAGGGCCATATCCGCGTCGTTCGTGGCCCGCACGCTCGGAGCTCCTCGCTCCACGGCGTGCAGGAAGACGGCCTGGCCGCCGACCAAGACCCAGCCGTCGGGCATGGAGCCATGGATTTCGAAGACCGCTTGCCATGCTTCCTGTTGTTCGAGGGGCATCGCTGGAAGCTCAATGGGCATGAATGCTCCCAAGGATTTCACGTGCGGCCTGTTGTTCGCGGACACCTGGCCGCTCCGCAAGGTCTGCCGCCACAGCAAGTGGTGGAAGTTCGTCCGGGATTTGATCGGCTGCTCTGAGAATGACATTGGATCTCTTGCCGGAGGCAGGTTCAACCAGGAACCAGTCTTTGACGACGTCCTTTAGTTCGTCGCGTCGCACGTACGCCTCCAGCTCTGCGTTCGCCAGCAGTCCTGACCGTGGATGGGAAACCCCGGAGAGGTAGATTCGTTTGTCCTCGCGAAGCTCGGCTATGTCTGCCGGGTTGGAGGAGAACTCGAACTTTTCGGCGCGATTGGCGAGCCATGCGGCGAGGAGGTCCTGAGGATCGCGCGAGTCCTGGAGCCGCCTGATCCGTTCGTTGAGGCGATGCCTCTCGATGGGTGAGAGCTCTAAGTAATCAAGGGGAGAGCGCGGGCTTTCGTCCCAAAAAGATGACATGAGCAGCCAGGCGCTTCGTTCGGAAAGAGGTCGGCCGGCAAGCCTCCCCGGACGGTACTGGGCGGCATCGGCTTCCTCAACGATCCAGCGTCCACCGACCCGTTGCCCGCGTATGCGTCCGGAATTGACGAGGTGCCGTGCTCGGCTCTCGTTCACATGGAGGCGGTTTGCCAACTCGGAGATGCTGAGCGCCATTTCATAATGGTAGCGGTATCGCTATGAATATGTAACGACTCTCGGCGCAGCTTGTGGACATTTCACATTCATAGCGATCCCGCTACGAATAAGTAATTGAAGCTAGCTCTCACGCCACCAGCAGCGCCAGATAGTTGTCCAGCTGCCCTGCCAGGTCCTGCGAGAAATGCTCTGCCGGCGATAGTGCTGCCACGATTTGCGCGCCCAGCATCATATTGAGCAGGTGATCGGCGACGGCGGCGTCCCCGATGGGGGTGTGGATCTCGCCTGCGGCTCGGGCTGCTGCGGCGTGTTCGGCGATGGTGGTGTGCCACTGGCTCATGGATTTGCTGTGCAGGGCCGCCATGTCCGGATCGTTGAGCGCTTTCTGCCAGAACGGGATGACGATCCGGGCTTCGTTGACGCGTTCCTCGTCCAGGGGGAGCACCTCCGCGCAAAAGGCCCGGAGCGCTTCCAGCCCAGAGAGTCCGTCGGTCATCGACGCGATGCGTTGGTTGGTCCGGTTGAACACGTGGCCGAACGCCGAGGTCAGGAGCAGGTCCTTGGTGGGGAAGTAGGGCTTAAGGGCACCGTTGGCGAAGCCGGCCTCTTCGGCGATTTCCCGCATGGTGGCGCCTTCGATGCCCAGCCTGGCGATGATCCGCCACGTCGCGTCCACCAGTTCAAGGCGTCGTTGATCGTGGTCCACAATCTTTGGCACGGGGTGGGCTCCTGGAAAATTTTCGGCGGAAAGGTCTTGTGACCCATCTTACGTTTTGGTTATTCTCTACAACTATAGAAAATAAATCCTGACCATCACAGGTCCCGGACCAGAGGCAGCCATGACGCCCACAGCAACTGAAACTTCCGCCCAATACGGCCTTGCCACCGGTGAAGAGATCACCGCGGCGCAGGGCATCCTGCAGGCTGCGGGACACCTCGGCGCCGGAAAGCGGATCGCCTATCTGGGGCTCGTGGATCCGTCCCGTGACGCCTCCGAGGGCGTGGACCGCCGGTTCCGGGTGTTCATCCACGACATCTCCGGCGGCGCTCCCACGGACGTACTTGTGTCCGCCACCCGCGGAGAGATCCTGTCCGCCGTCGAACTCGATACCAAAGTCTCCGGCGAACTGCCGGTCCTCGAAGAAGAGTTCGAGGTTGTCGAGACCCTCCTGGCCACCGACGAGCGCTGGCTCGCCGCGCTCGCAGCGAGGGACCTCGACGTGGAAAAGGTCCGCGTCGCACCGTTGTCCGCCGGTGTCTTCGAATACGAAGAGGAGCGCGGCCGCCGCATCCTCCGCGGGCTTGCCTTCGTGCAGGACTTCCCCGAAGACAGCGCCTGGGCGCACCCCGTGGACGGCTTGGTGGCTTATGTGGACGTGGTGAACAAGGAGGTCACCCAGGTCATTGACCTCGGAATCATGCCCATCCCGGCCGAGCACGGAAACTACACTGATCCGGAACTGACCGGCCCGCTCCGCGAGACGCAGAAGCCCATCAGCATCACCCAGCCCGAAGGTCCCAGCTTCACGGTCACGGGCGGCAACCACGTCGAGTGGGAGAAGTGGAGCGTCGACGTCGGCTTCGATGTCCGCGAAGGAGTTGTCCTCCACAACCTTGCCTTCCAGGACGGGGACCGCAAACGGCAAATCATCCACCGCGCGTCGATTGCCGAAATGGTGGTCCCCTACGGTGACCCTTCGCCCATCCGGTCCTGGCAGAACTACTTCGACACCGGCGAATACCTGGTGGGCCAATACGCGAACTCCCTGGAACTGGGCTGCGACTGCCTGGGCGACATCACCTACCTCAGCCCAGTCATCAGCGACGCTTTCGGCAACCCCCGCGAGATCCGCAACGGCATCTGCATGCACGAGGAAGACTGGGGCATCCTGTCCAAGCACTCAGACCTCTGGACGGGCATCAACTACACCCGCCGTAACCGCCGCCTGGTGATCTCCTTCTTCACCACCATCGGCAACTACGACTACGGCTTCTACTGGTACTTGTACTTGGACGGCACCATCGAATTCGAAGCAAAGGCCACCGGAATCGTGTTCACGTCTGCCTTCCCGGAGGGCGGTTCGGACAACATTTCCCAGCTCGCACCGGGCCTTGGTGCACCGTTCCACCAGCACCTCTTCAGCGCCCGCCTGGACATGGCCATCGACGGCTTCAGCAACCGCGTGGAGGAAGAAGACGTGGTCCGCCAAGCGATGGGTGAGGGCAACGAGCGCGGCAATGCGTTCTCCCGCAAGCGCACTGTCTTGAGCCGTGAATCCGAAGCCGTCCGGGAAGCCGACGCCCGCGCCGGAAGGACCTGGATCATCTCCAACCCTGAATCGAAGAACCGCCTGGGTGAGCCCGTCGGCTACAAGCTCCACGCCGAGAACCAGCCCACGCTCTTGGCCGATCCTGCCTCCTCCATAGCGAAGCGCGCCGCTTTTGCCACGAAGGACGTCTGGGTCACCCGCTACGCAGACGAGGAACGCTACCCCACAGGCGACTTCGTGAACCAGCACTCCGGCGGGGCCGGCCTGCCCGCCTACGTTGCCCAAGACCGCGACATCGACGGGCAGGACATCGTTCTCTGGCACACCTTCGGCCTGACGCACTTCCCGCGTGTGGAGGACTGGCCGATCATGCCCGTGGACACCGTTGGCTTCAAGCTGCGTCCCGAGGGCTTCTTCGACCGCAGCCCGGTGCTCGACATCCCGGCCAACACCTCCGGATCGAGCTGCCACAGCGGGGCCTCGGAAGCCGGTTCTGACGCCGGTCACTGCCACTAGCCATGGCAATCATCGCGGGACGGGTCCGCACCAACGGACCCGTCCTCCACCCCCGAATCTGCGCGGCCCTGACGGCCATCTCCTGCGCGGTACACCTCTGGCTCGCGGCCTCCGGGCACCACGAAGCGTGGATCGGCTTCCTGATGATCGGACTCGCGGCAGTCTGCGTTCCGTGCACCATCCATATCTGGCGCCACAGCCGCGTCGGAGCCCTCCACCAGGTCACAGGCTCGGCCCTTGCCATGGTTGCCCTGCACGCTGCGTTGCTGCTTGGAGTGGGCGGTTCCGGCCATGCGCACGGCGGCAGGCCGTCGTCGGGCGCTGTTGATCCAAGCGGCGCCGCGGAACTGTTGCTGGTGATCGGACTGGAACTCACGACGGCGTTGCTCGCCGCCACGCTCGTGGCGCGTCTCCGGCGTCGGACGGCTGTGCGGTCCTGACCCACTTTGCCGCCGGAACGGCATCACCGCACCCGGAATTGGTTGTAAAAACCGCCCGGTCGCTTCAAAGAAGGTCGTGACGGTACGCTCGCCCGGAAATTCGGCAGGATTTCGCTCCTGACAGGCAGTTTCTCCGCTTGTTGGGACCACTCCGAACAGTGTTCAGTGGTTGAGTGAGTAAAGCTGTCAGTAGTTCGGGCCTTGGGCTGTTCAGGGCAACCGGTATCTATGTAGGTGCCATCCTTGGCTCAGGTGTGCTGGTCCTTCCGGCCATTGCAGCGCAGGTGGCGGGTCCGGCGTCGTTGCTGGCCTGGGCGCTGCTGCTGGTTTTCTGTACGCCGGTGGCGTTCAGTTTCGCGGAAATGTCCAGGCAGCAGCCCGACGCCGGAGGGATCGCGACGTTCGTGACGCGCGCTTTCGGGCGGCGCGCCTCGGTGGTGGCCGGCTACCTTTTCTACTTCGCCATTCCGTTCGGGGCGCCCGCGACGGCGGTGATCGGCGGGGATTACATCGCGCATGCTGTGGGCGGCGGCAGGGAGACGGCATTGATTGCCGCCGGTGCCATCCTCACTGCCGGGTTCCTGAGCAACGCGGTGGGGATCCGCGTCTCCAGCAAGCTGCAACTGGGACTGATGGTGCTGCTGGTGGCACTCCTGGCGTTGGCCGTCGGGGTTGCCGCACCCTACGCCAAAGCGGACAACTTTGTGCCCTTCGCCCCGCATGGCTATTGGGCTGTGGGCGCCGCAGCCAGCCTGCTGTTCTTCTGCTTCGCGGGATGGGAGGCAGTGACGCACCTGGCCGGCGAATTCCGCAACCCGGGACGCGACCTGAAGAGGGCCACGTGGCTGACGCTCGTCGTGGTGGGCGTGATCTACATCGGCCTGGTGGCGGCCTGTGTCGCAGTCCTCGGACCAGCGCTCGCGGGGAGCAGCGTGCCGGTGGCGGAACTGCTCGCCAAAGGGCTCGGGCCCGCCGCCGCGCCAGTGACCGCCGTGGCCGCAGCGGTGCTGACGTTCGGGCCGCTCAACACTTTTGTTGCCGGTGCCAGCAAACTGGGCGCCCGCTTGGCGTCCGACGGCGTGCTGCCGCGGGCTTTGGCGCGTGGCGCCGGACCGGGTGAGGTCCCATCGGTGAGCCTCGGCGCGCTCGCAGTCATGGCGTCGATCTCCTTTGCGCTCGCCGCCGCCGGGTTGTTGAGCATGGAATTCCAGATCGGCGCGGCCTCCGCGTGCTTCACGGCAGTGACGGCGTTTGGCTTGGCCGCCGGCGTGGTACTCCTTCGCCGCGGCACGGCAGCCTGGTACGGGGTGATCGTGGCCGCTGTGGTGATGCTGGTGGTTCTCGTGTTCAGCGGATGGGCACTCCTGGTCCCCGCAGCGTTGGGTGTGGCGGCCATGGTGGCAGGACGCTTGTATTTGAAACCCCCGGTGCCACAATTGACCCATGGCCGCAGCGTGGTCAATTCGTGAAGGGTTCCGCAGCGGGCCGGATCCCGATGCGCTGCGCCGCCCTTTCTTCATTGCCGCCGTCGTCGTCTTCGCCCTGGTAGTCCTGGCCGAGGTGGGCATGTCGCTGGTACTGGGCCAGACCGCCGTCGACCCCGTCTCGGCAGGGGACGCCGACAAACTGGGCGTTCCGCTGGACGTGTTCCTCAAAACCCAGAGAGCCGATGCAGATCCGCCGGGAGCGGGCATCGGCTTTCTGGCGTTCCTGGACGGGCTGCTGCTGTTCACGGTGGTGATGCTCGGGCTGAGCCTCATGATGAACCTGCGAACGTACGGCCGGGTCCAAGGGATAGCGACGCTGATCGTGACCGTGTTGTGGGTGATCGCGGCGTTCCTGACCGCGATGCTGGCGCTGGCCAAGCTGTTCCTGATGATCGGGCTGTTCGTGGCCACGCCGTTTGGGACCATCGCGTATCTGGCTCTGTGGGGGAGCTTTCCGAAAGGCCAGGCTGCGGCAATTCTCGGGCTGTTGCTGCTGCTGAAGATCGTGTTCGCGGTGTTGCTGGTCCTGAGCCAGCCGAAGTTCCTGAAGGTCACGGGGCTGGTGGTGTTGTTGGTGGTTTCCGTGCTGCTGCAGATGATCCTCGGGCTGATTCACGGGTTCCTGCCGGGTCCCCTGGTGTCCATCGGGGACCAGTTCTGGGCTCTGGTGACCGTGGTGGTGGCGCTGGTGTGGGCTTTGATCATGCTGATCGGGTCCATCCCGGCGATCATCAATGCATTGCGGGTCAGTGGGTCCGCCGGGGACTGAGCGAGACCCGCGTCAGCTTGTCCGGATTGGAGACCTGCCGCAACGCCCGGATGGTGCCGCCAGGGCCGCCGTCGAGCACCAAGACGTCGGCGCGGCTCTGGTGCCTGAGCACCAGCGCCGGTTCGCCGTTGATGTCGATGACCTCCGCGGAAACCGGCCGCAAGGGGTCGACGGCGGCCGCCTTGCCGAGGATTCCGGCGAAGAAGCGGGCGATCCTGGCTGCACCAAACAAGGGGTTCATAGCACTCTTGACCTTGCCACCGCCGTCGGCCCAGAGAACGGCGTCCCGGTCCAACATGGCCACCACCGTGTCGATATCGCCGTTCTCAATGGCGAGCACCAGTTTCTCCAGCGCGGCGCGGTCCTTGGCCCGAGGAGCAGGTGCGTCAGGGTCGATGTCCAAGCGGCGTTCGGAACGCGAGATCATTTGGCGCACGGCAGCCGGTGACTTTTCGAGGATTTCGCCGATCTCCGGTGCGGACATCCCGAAGGCGCGGTGCAGCACCAGGGCTGCGCGCGCTTCGGGTGCCAACTGCTCTGCGAGGTGCAGCAATGTCAGGGACAAGAGCTCGCGGTTGGCCACGGTTTCCTCGGGAAGCCGGGACGTGTCCACTGGTTCGGGCAGCCAGGGACCGGTGTAGTCCTCCCGGATTGCAGCCAGTTGGCGGACCCTGTCCACGGACCGCCGGACACACACCGTGGTCAGCCACGCCGGCCACGAGTCCACACCGGAACGCCTCTCTTGCCGGACGGCGTCGATCGCTACTTCCGAGACCACGTCCTCCGCGTGGCCGAAGTCGCCCAGCATCCTGTACGCGATCCCCAGCAGACGGCTGCGTTCGCTCTGCCACGCCGCAGTGGCCGACACCGCAAGACTCATGCCCTCCACGCTACCCCTCAGGCAATCGGGTTCTTCTCATCTACCGGCGGCTCCATCTGCGTGCTGACGGCAATCCGGTTCCAGACGTTGATGGTGGAGATGGCCAGGATCAGGGCACCCATTTGCCCGTCGTCGAAGTGGGTGGCGGCTGCGTTCCAAACGTCGTCGGTGACGGTATCCGGACCGAGCTGGGTGACGGCGTCCGTAAGGGCCAGCACAGCTTGTTCCCGTGCGTCGAAGAAGACTTTGGAGTGTTGCCAGGCTGCGACGGCGTGCAGTTTCCGGGACGGGATTCCGCGTTTCCGACCGTCGGTAGCGTGCATGTCCACGCAGAACCCACAGCCGTTGAGGATGGAGGCACGCAGCTTGATGAGTTCGTAGAGATCCGGGTCTACGGACTTGCGGGCGTAGCCTTCCAGCCCGATGACAGCTGCGTAGCCGAGCTTGTTGCTGCGGCCCATGTTGATGCGTGGCATGGTGTTTCCCTTCCGAGTTGGTGCCTTACATCAGGGATGTCGGAAGGGGAGCGGGAAGTGTGACAGTTTCATGAGCCCGCCCGCCCAACTGGGTCGCATTTGTGCGCGTTTAGACCCGTCAAAACGCGCACAAATGCGACCTACTTGGGGGAGTCCAGCGGGCGGTTCCGGTATGCCGCCAGGAAGTGCGAGATCCGGCGTACGGCTTCCTCGATGTCCCGGACGGCCGGCAGGATCACGAACCGGAAATGGTCCGGGGTGGGCCAATTGAAGGCCGTGCCGTGGGACACCAGGATCTTCTGTTCCTGGAGGAGTTGCAGGACAAACTGTTCATCGGAGGCTATGGGGTAGACCTCAGGGTCGAGCCGCGGGAAGAGGTACATGGCACCGGCGGCCGGGACGCAGGAAACCCCGGGAATGGCCGTCAGGAGCTTCCACGCCAGATCCCTCTGTTCCCGCAGGCGTCCGCCCGGAGCGATGAGTGCCTCGATGCTTTGGTATCCGCCCAGGCAGGTCTGGATGGCGTGCTGTGCGGGAACGTTGGAACACAAGCGCAGTGATGCCAGGAGTTCCAGGGATTCCCGGTACGCGGCGGTGGCGGCCAGGGGCCCTGTCACGGCAACCCAGCCTGCGCGGTAGCCGGGCATCCGGTAGGCCTTGGAAAGACCACTGAACGTCAGCACGCAGATATCGTCCGCGATGGAGGCCGTGTGGATGTGCGGAGCATCGACGTACCGGATCTTCTCGTAGATCTCGTCGGAGAACAGCACCAGATCGTGCTTGCGAGCCAGGGCTGCGAACTGATCCAGGATGTGCCGGGGGTAGACGGCACCGGTGGGGTTGTTCGGATTGATGATCACAATGCCACGGGTGCGCGGGGTAATCTTCGCTTCGACGTCGGCCATGTTCGGCCACCAGTTCTCGTCCTCGTCGCAGAGGTAGTGCACGGCCTTGCCCCCGGTGAGCGTGACGGTGGCGGTCCACAGCGGGTAGTCCGGCGCAGGAATCAGGATCTCGTCGCCGTTCTCCATGAACGCCTGCAAGGTCATGGAGATGAGCTCGCTGACACCGTTGCCGATGAACACGTCCTCAACGCCGATGTTCATGAGCCCGCGGGTTTGGTAGTACTGCGAGATGGCGGTGCGGGCAGAGAAGATGCCCTTGGAGTCGCTGTACCCCTGTGCTCCGCGGATGTGGTGGATCATGTCCACCACCACGGACTCCGGCGCTTCCAGCCCGAACGGTGCCGTGTCCCCGAGGTTCATCTTGAGGATGCGGTGCCCCTCGGCTTCCATGGCCTTGGCCGCTTGGAGGATGGGACCACGGAGCTCGTACCGGACGTTCTGGAGTTTGCTGGAGTGCTGCATCGGACGCATGGTTGATCTTTTCACGTCCCCGGCCCGCGCGCGTAAACCCGTCTCAAGGTTGCAGCCTCTGTACGCAGAACTGCGGGTTGGTCATGCAGAAATTGGGCAGGGGATCGACGATGATGATCGACCGCGGCTCGGTCCGGACCAGCACCAGGGCATTGACGTTGACCTTGGTTCCGACGTCCGGGTTCACGCCCACCACTACGCACGGCCGGAACAGCGGTTCGAACGCGGAGCCAAAGCACTGCGATCCCTGGGTGAAGTCCAATTGGATTTTCGCGGCTTGGAACGCCGCCTTGGCATCCTCGATCCGCTTGCCCAAGACATCCGGAACAGTGGGCCTCGCCGGGGTGGCGATTTGCAGGTTCACGGTGCTGCCCCGGCCCGCTTTCTCTCCGCCCGCAGGGGTCTGGGTGACCACGGTTCCCTCGGTTTCGGCGCTTTCCGTTGGGTTGGTGGAGACCTTGAAACCGGCGTCCGTGAGGACCTTGACCGCTTCGGCTTCCGGTTTGGTCTTCACATCCGGGACATTGGCGTCCTTGAAGATGAAGAACAGGATCGCGCCGATCACTGCCAGCAACACCACCCCGCCAATGATCACCCAGATCCAAGGGAACTTGGGCGCCGGCTTGGGAGCTTCGGCAGCGGGCACGTTGAGGGTGACCACATGGGCCTGGTCAGCGTAGTCCTCCGGAGCATCGTCCGCGGAGTAGGCGATCAGCTTCACGGGGTAGCTCCCGGCCGCCGCCCCTGCCGTGTCGAAGTTGACCACGTATTGCTCGGTAGCTCCGGCGGCAATGGTCCGCAGCGGGTTGGGGATGGTGGTGTACGTTTTCGACGGCGGATTGGTCACCTGCCCGGGGAACGCGCCGAGGACCACACGCTCGGGACCGGGCGAGCCGTTGGTCACGGATGCCGTCAGTGATCCCTTGCCGTCCTTAAGGATCACGTCGGGGGAGCTCAACGTCATGGTGATGGTGGTCATGGCCTGACTCCTCGGGTCCGGGCGGATAGTTTCACGGTCATCTCAGCCTCCGGCTTCCTGCAACTGCAGCACACACGCGCCGATGGCGCGGCAGGTGATGCCCAGCTGTCCGCCGGAGGTTCCAAACGTCAGGTCAACGGTTTTGCCCGGTCCCGAATCCTGCTCGGCGCGGGTGCCCTGAATGAACAAGGAAACGGTCACCGGCTGCTGTGGAGCCAACCTTGCCCGCTTGGTGGGTGGTCCGAAGTAGAACAATCCTCCGCCGAATTCCTTGACGTCCAGCACGCAGGCTCCCGCCACGGTGAGCTGGGTGTCGGAGGCAGAACAGGATCCGCCTGCCACGGACAGGTCCGCCGCCGTGAGCCGTCCGCCTTTGGCCGCGCCAGAGAACCCGCCCTGCCAATCCGGTGCGGCACCGTTGTTCCCGCCGCCGCAGCTGACGCCGAAAACCAGCACCAGGATGGCGATTACCCCGCAGGCAACCACCACCAGGATCGGCGTCCGGTTCTCCTTATTCACCGGGATCACTCTGCCCGCCCGGTTCACCGGCGTCTTGAGGCTGGCCGGTCGCCAGCACAACAAGCTCATCCGTCACGTGCGCGGGCTTCACGCCCTTCACGATCCGGCGGACCAGTTCCACCTGCCCGGCAGCTTCGGCGGGAACCAACACCTTGATATGGAACGCTCCCGGGACGGACTCGACGCCGAACCCCGGCACCCCCGTGGCCAGGTGCAGGAAACGGGTAAGCCCGTCCACCGTGCCCCGGCGTGAAGACAATTGCGCCGCGGCGGCGATGAGGTCGCGCTGCCGGGCCACCGGGATGCTGCCGGCGCGCGAACTTTCAGGCCCAGGAAGGGTCAGCCAGTCCAGGTCCACCCAGCGGGACAAGAACGGAATCAACGACGCCGGAGCGCGCCTTGGGTCTGGAACGGTATGGATGAGGTCCAGGACTTCGCGGACGGGCGCATGCATGTCTTCGGCCACCGCGAGCAGGGCCTGCAGGGGCGGGCTGGTGTCGGCGGCCACCTGGAACACTTCGGGCAGCACGCGGAGGAGCCGGGAGCCTTCAGCCATTACCGTGGACCACCTCGATCCTGTGGTCTCCGGAGCAGAACAGCCAGGTATCCGGCAGGGTCACTACGTCCTCCACCACGCGTCGGGTGCAGCTTTCCCAGGAGACGGCGCTGTCCTTGCTCCGGTACACGCCCTTCGGTCCTGCGGCCAGCACCAGTGCCGAGCCATCCGCCAGGACTGATCCGGACACCGAACGCACGGGCTCGAACCTGGTCCGGTCCCGCAAGGGCAGGTTGCAGTTCACGTCGGGCACGCTCCATTGGGCCGTGGCCTGCCCCAACTGCAACCGGAGCACCCCACCGCTCTGCGTGGCCGCGTACGCCGCGTTGCCCATGACGTGCACACCCCAACAACTTCCGCCCGTCCAGCCTGCACTGAATTGCTCCCAGGAATCCATGAACTGCTGATCGAAGTCCGTGCGGCCCAGTTCGTCGATCTTCAGCCGCAGGCATCCCGTCCCGGTGCCCTCAGGCACGGCGCGGCCGAGCCACACATAGCTGGCGCCGCCGTCGTACTGGACCGTCAGGCAGCGGATGTCCTCACCGGCCGCCTTGACCTGTTTGAAGCTTCCGGCGGTTCCGGCGTCGGGGGAGAGCCACACGCCGGCCGACGCCTCGGCGGCAACCACCACGCCGGTCCTGCCGCGGATATCCACGAGGGCATCCACCGCGTAGAAACCGCGGTCCGGCTGGCTGGTATCCACCACGTTCTGCACCGGGATGGCTCCTTCGGTGACGGGGAGCTCGTACAGCCCGCGCTCGCCGGCCAGCAGGAGCAGGGGCTCGCCCTGGCGGTCCACCCAGCACAAATCGGCGACGACGAACCCCAGTTCCGCTGTTTTGCGCCAGGATTCGCCGAGGTCGTCGCTGATATAGATGCGCGAACCCGTGCCGGTGACGGTGCTGACGGCCACCATTCCGGGATGCCGCTCGGGGCCAGCCCGACCGGGCGCGGGGGATCGGAACGGGGCGATGGCGCGGACCGTTTCCTCCGACCCGGCAACCGCATCTCCGGCACCGAACTCCGCACACGCTTCCCAGCCGTCGGCGGCGTTGGTGGTGCGGAACAGCATGCCGTCCTGGGCCACGAACCACGTGTTGTCCTGGCCCTCGGCCTGCACCAAAGCCACCGCATCGGTATCCGGAACCTTGTCCACTTCGAGCCGGACACGGTCAACGTACTGGACGCCGGGCTCGGCCTCTTCCATGGCCCGGTACAGGTTCGAAACCCGCAGCGGCCTGCCGAAACCGGAACCGTAGGATTGCGGATCCGGGCTCAGCGGACTGATGCCCTCAGACAGGCGGCCCACGATCCGGGACTTCACGGCCTCGGCGTCCTCATCCGGACGGACCACAATCCGCGCGTCCACGAGCACCTGCTTGTAGAGGCCCCAGCGCACTACAGGCTCGGCGCCAACCGTGGACCGCCTGCGCAGGTATTGTTCCACGTCAGACCGCACTTGGTCACGGGCATGGGCATCAAGTTCTGCTGCCCTGAGCGGGTGGGTTCCGGCATCGCGGCTGCCCGGCACGAAGGGGACCAGCACGATCTCCACTTCCCCAGGCTGCGCGAAAGCCCACAGGTCCTTGCGGGTAAACGCACGCGCCCGGCCGACGCCGGCGTGCCGCCGGGCCAGGACTTCGTAATCGCGGACGGTCACTGCCCGGTCCCTTGCCTGGAAATCCTGGGGTGCCCGCCGCAGCGCGTTCTCCAGGGTTTCGCCGTCCCGGCCGCCGGTGGCGGGTTCCGGATTGGTCACTTTCGCCCCGGGGACGGGTGTCCTCAGAACGGTCAGGTGACCCGCACCCACGTTTCCTGCGGCTCCGCCGCCGCCGCGGTACCAGCCGCGGACTTCGGCGCCCGGCCCCGGGACCGAAGCCGGTGTCCGGGCTGCGGACTCCTCGTCCCACCAGGCGAACATTGCGACGCCGGCACTCCGGTCGATGCGCACCGGCATCTCTCCGGGATCGGCGTCGGCGAACGCCTCCACCTCCTTGCAGTAGCGGAACGGCTTGCCGTCCACCAGCACAGCCTCGCCACTGCTGAGGCGCGTGCCCGGAGGAACTTCGACGGCGATTGCCAGGCCAGCGCCCGACACGATCGGCGCGTTCGGGATCACGAAGCTTTGGCCGGGTCTGCCCGTTCCCGTACCGATCGGGATGGCGTCGTACATGGTGACGTCGGCAGCGGTGACCAGCACGGTAGCCTGGCCGGGCGCGAGGGTGGCTGCCGCCGTCGTCGTAAAGACCGGCTGGGGTGCGCCGGGGACGCCGGGTGGGCAGCTGACCTGCGTGCCGCGGGGGATGCGGATCTCTTGGTCCCCGGCTCCGGCGCGGCTGAATTCCAGCATGGTTTCCGCGGAGCTCGGCGGGTAGAGGGACGTGCCCAGGAGGTTCAGGTAGACGGCGTAGAGCTTGTCCGGCACACGGTTGAGCCGGTACATGAGCGTATCCGTCAGATAGGCAAAGGCCTCCACGATGGTGATGCCGGGATCGTGCACGGACAGGTCGGTCCATTCCGGGGCGATCTGCTGGATGCGTTCCCGGGCGCCTGCCACGAGCTCGGCGAAGCTCCGGTCGTCAAGGTTGGGCACGGGAAGGCTCATGATGCACCTCCGGATTCCACAGGCAACGCGATGACGATCTGGTCCTCAAGCTGCGTGGTGCGGACCCGGTACTTCAACCGGACCTCAAGGATCTCGGGGCTCTCTTGTGCCCTCGAGGCATCCAGGGACAGGACCGTGATGCGGCGTTCCCATTGCTCCACTGCCTTTGCTACGTAGTGGATGGCCAGCCCGGCAGTGGTGTCATCGGCCGGGGCGAACGCGAGGCGGAACAGATGGCAGCCGTACGTCGGGCGGTTCACGCGCTCACCCGGCCGGGTGCTGAGCAGGAGGAGAAGGGCTTGCCGCACCGAGGCCGCGTCCGTGACCGTCGCGAGCCTGCCCGCAGGGGTGATCCTCAGCCCGGGAAGTCCGGCGGTGGCGTCGAAGTCCGGGTGGATGAAGGCCACGGACTTGTACCTTGGGGCGCTCATGCCGTTGCCCTTTTCATGAGCCGGACTCCACAAATGTTTGGCCCGGACGGCGGACGTTGTACTTCACGGCGCCAGGGGGAGTCCCGTCCGTGAAACCCTCCACCGTGTCCAGGCACACCGCTTTACCGGCGATTTTGATGAATGTGGAATAGCCCTTGGTCACGGGCAGGGTCTTGTTGCACGGCTTGATGTTGATGCCGATGTTCGGGCACATGCTGATGTCGCGGCCTTGCGGATCCGTTGCTACCAGGATTTCGGATCCCGCTACGCGGACCCAATGTTGGGAGGGGACGTTTTCCACTTTGCCGTCGTGCCCGCAACGCAGGATGGCTTCCTTGACGAGGATCTTCACGGTGAGTCAGGCCTCCTCGAAGTCGACGGTCTTGGCGCGGATCTTCATGGCCCTGCCCGGGGCTTCCAGGACCAGGTCCGTGGCGGCGGTGATCCTGAGCTTGTCCGGGCCGAGCTCGACGGATGACCCGTGCCCGTCCGTGAAGCTGACGGTGCGGGCACCGCCGTCGAGCCTTAGCTCCTGGCCGTCAGCGCTCCGGAAGGTGTAGCGGCTGTTCCGCGGAGTGCCGACGTTGTGGTCCGGTGGCTGCTCGCTTCCGTAGAGGCCGCCGAGGATGATTGCCTGGGCGGGGTCGCTCGCGGGGAGAAGGACCAGTACGTTGTCCCCGCTCGCCGGAAGGACTACGAGGCCCTTGTCCGGGCCTGCGCCGGCCGTGAGTACGGGAGCCCACATCGTTTGCAGTTCAGGGTAGGCGGGGAGTTGGACCGTGACGCGGGCGCGGGCTTCAGGATCCTCAGTGCCCGCGACGACCCCGAGTGTAAAGACGTCCGGTTTCCGCTCCGTTGTTGGTGCTGGTGGTCTTGTGGTGACTGTGGTTTCGTAGCCGGTTCCGTCGATTCTGTGCGAGGCACTGGCAACGAGGTAGGTGCCCTCGATGCTTGATGCCACGCCGGTGATCCTGACCCTCCCGCCGGCCCTCAGTCTCGGGTTTCCCTCAGCAACGAAGACCCCGGTGACCTGCCCGGCGGTCCTGATGTCCAGTTCAGCGCGGGCCAAACTGTCCGCGAGCGCGGTGCTGTCCAGGAGTTCGTTGTCCCTCGCGTAGTTGCCGCCGGCGCCGACGCTCGCGAAGCCCGGGTCGGCCGTGACTTGGGCTTTGGTGTTTGAGGTGGTGGTTGTGGCTCGATGGGTGGACGCGTCCTCCGACCGCCAGCCGTTGGTTGTGGCACTGGCGTAGGCAGGTTCCTGGCTGACTTCGATTTCGGCCGAGTGCAGGCTCGCTCCAAGGGCCAGTTCCACGGCTTCGCCCTCGCCGTCGAGTCCTGTGAGGGTCAGGGTGCCGTCGTGGACCACGGGGTAGGTGCCAACCCTGGCGCTCTGTTCCACCAGGAGGCTCAGGTCGGTGCGGGCGCATTGGTAGACATTTCCCAGGCGCTCGCCACCGCCAACCACGCTGAGCCCCGTGCCGTCGCAGAGTGTTTTGGCCAGGGTTGCCAGGTCCGCGTCTGCGTGGAGGCGGGTGAATTGGCGTTTCCGGAGGCGATGCAAGGCATCGTAGGCCCTGATGCGGATTTCCTGGCCGAGGTCTGCTCCGTAGCTGTACTCCACCACGGTTACTTCGCCCGCGAAGAGTGGGGTGCGTTGCCCGCCCAGTTCCACCCGGAGGGCATCGCCGGGCGCGGGGTCCACTCCGCCACGGGCTGCGGCGGTTCTTCCGGGGCCCGGGCGCCAGCTGATCAGGCATTGCGCTGGCCTGGCGAGGGAACTGAGGACGTTGACTGACACGATGGCGGCTGTTTCCGCGGTGCTGAGCCGTCGCCTTCCTAGGGTGACGATCAGTTCGGGCAGGCCCTGGAGCTGCCTCATAGGGCTTCACCTGCCGGAGGGACTGCGAGCGGTCCGTTGAAGTGCGCGGGATCGTCGATGTTGTTGTATTCAAGGAGCAGTTTCCAGAGCAGGGGTGTGCCGAAGGCTTCCACGGACAGCCGCCCCAACTCGGCCGGAGGTACTTCTGGAAGGAGGTCGCCGCCGTCGGGGTTTAACGCATCCCGGTCCGTGCTGCCGTCACCGGTGACCTGCAGTGTGTCCACGGGTGGGGCCGTCAGGTCTACGGACGGCAGGCGCTGGGCGAGTTCGTAGTTCTCGCCGCCTTCCTCGTCCGCGGCCTGGCCGACGCGCACAAAGACCATCCGCATCCAGGAGCGCAGGGGCGAACCGTCCGGGGCAAACCGGTCGAAGCGCTCGGCCACTTCCGTGACGATGCCCGGCACGTTCCACGCGCGGCCCCAGACGAAACGGACCGACGGCGGCCTCCGTTGCCGTTCCACTTCGGCGCTGTTTTCAGCGAGCGCCCAGATGGGGCGGGTCATCTGGCGCACGTCCTGCACATGGAGCGACGCCGGCGCGAGGTCGACGTCGAACAGGAGATCCAGCCGCAATTCCGTGTGGCCGCCGCCGGTGAAGAGGAGGGGGTCGTCCGCCAAACCGCTGCCGCTGAGCTTCCCGCCTGCACTCCTTCGGGGTTCCACGCCTGCCGAGCGCTGCATCACCACGGTCTCGGGGTTGAGGAGGCAACCGAGGTGCTCCCCGGTGTCCTCGATCAGGAAGGCGACCCGTTCCATATCAGAGCGCTCCCTGTTCCTGTTGGAGCCGTGATTGGCGGGCCAGGGCGTGGGTCATTGTTGTGGCCGGGTTTGGAGGGGGTGGGGTGGGCCGTGGGGCAAGTTCCGGCCAAACCCCTGCGTGGGCTGGCTCCGGGGCGTGCTGGGTCCTCCGTTGTGGGGCCCGCTCTGCGTGCTTTGTTGCCTCGTTGGGGCGTAAAGCGGGCCCCACAGTGGGTGGGTTTGGGGTTGGTGGAGTTGGTGGAGTGAAAGGGGTGCTCGGAGTCCTCAGCACGTCGGCCGTGCTTGGTGGCTTGGGTGTGCTTGGTGGGCTGGGTGTGCTGGGTGGGCGCGACGTGCGGAGGGTGAGTCGCGGCTTCTCTTGTGAGGCCCGCTGTGCGTCCCCTGGACTCGGAATAGCGCGTAAATCGGGCCTCACAACGTGTGGGGGATCGGCGGGAGCGGCTTGTGGGGCCAGCTCTGCGTGCTTCGCTGGTTCATTGGGCCGCAGACCGGGCCTCACAACCCAAGACTTTGCCGGTGCTTGTGGGCTTGGTGGAGTGAGTGGGGCGCGGAGGGCGAGACGGGGCTCCGCTTGTGGGGCCTGCTTTGCGCGGAATGTCGGCTCGTTGGGGCGTACAGCGGGCCTCGCAACGGGTGGGTCTGGGGGTGTTTCCCGGCGGGCGGCAGCGCGGAGGCTCAGCACAGGAGTGCGTTGTGGGGCCTGCTTTGCGCCCCAAAGCCGGCGAATAGCACGAAGGGTGGGCCTCACAACGGGGGAGGCTCCCAATGCTTGTGAGGGGAGCGCTTGCGGGCCCACATCTTGCGGGGCCTGCTTTGCGCCCCAAAGCCGGCGAATAGCACGAAGAGTGGGCCTCGCAAGGGGAAGGGAATCAACCGGGGTGGGTGCAACGCGTGGGGCCAGGCCGGCGTCGCGGAGCATGGCAACCCAGTGCTCGGGTGCGCCGTCGAGATTGAAGCCGCCGGCCGCCGTCGTACTGTCCTCCAAGGAACCACGGACGGAAGCGGCCTCGGAACCAGCAGGCTCAACCCAGGCTGCCGCCCGGCGCAACCGTACGGCCAGCGCTCGCCGCCACGAAACGAAGTCAGGCGACGGGAGCGCGGGCATCGTCGAGCTCCAGGCGGTCGTAGGCGATGCTGAGGGTCTCGATGGCGAGGTCCTTGCCCAAGGCGTCCAGCGGTGCGCCGAACCAGTCGCAAGGCCAGGCGCCCAGGAGGTTCCAGCGGCGGACTTCAGCAGAGCCGGCGTCGTTGAGCATGGCGATGGACACGTTCCGACGCTCCACGGTTCCGTTGACGGCCTTGAACAGCCATCGCAGCATTTCCGTGGAGTCCGTGAGCCCGTACTTCAACGTGACCGGGGTGTACTCCACCTGCCCGGGGATCACGCGGACTGTGCTGTTTTCGCCACCGGAGCGATAGAGAATGCGGCCGATCTTCAAGCCCAGGCCCTCGACGTTGGTGAAGTGTCCCTGGACCACGCCCTGGATGACGAGCTTGAAGTTGTACGCACGGTACGGGTCCACGACGTTGCCGGGCTGGGCGGCCGGGGTTGGGGTTGTCATGTCAGGCTCCTGCGTTTTCTGTCTGGCTGGTGTTGTCCGCCGATTGCATGAGCTTGAAGATCACGAATTCGGCCGGCTTCACGGGTGCGATGCCAATCAGCGTGACTACTTGCCCGGCGTCGCGGACCTCGGGCGGGTTGGTTTCCTCGTCGCACTTCACGAAGAACGCCTGTTGAGGAGTAGTCCCGAGAAGGGCCCCGTCCCGCCATACGTTGGTCAGGAACGCTCCGATGTCACGGCGGATGGACTTCCACAGCGTGTGGTCGTTGGGTTCGAAGACCACCCAGCGTGTGCCATCCGCCACGGATTCCTTGATCATGTTGGTCAGCCGGCGCACGTTGACGTACCTGTATTCGCTGGCTTCGGGGGCTTTGGTCCGCGCGCCCCAAACGCGGATGCCCTCGCCGGGGAAGTACCGGATGCAGTTCACGCCGGCCGGGTTCAGGACCTCCTGCTCACCCCGGCTCACGCGCCGCACAAGGTCGAGCGCGCCCTGGATCGGCTCATTCGCCGGTGCCTTGTGCACGCCGCGGGTCGCGTCAACGCGCGCCCACACTCCCGCGATATGGCCCGACGGCGGTTGGGTCACCTTTTGGCCGGAGACGGGGTCCACCATCACGATCCAGGGGTAGTACAGCGCCGTGTAACCGCCGGGGGATTGGGGTGCGCCGAGGTCTTCCTGCTCGCCGGCCTCAGCGGAGGCGTCAGCGGACGGCGTGTTCTTCTTGGACGTGGAATCCGGAACTCCGGACGTCGCCGCCCGGGTGAGCGCACCGACGTCGTCCACTTTCTCGATCGTGTCCATGATCGCCATGCGGTCCTGCCGCAAAGGGTGTTCCACGTGCTCCTGCAGCGCAGCGTAGGCCTCGGCGGTGGCGTAGCCGGGGGCGGCCACCATGGAGATGTCGTCAACGGCTTCGAAAAGGGTGAGACCGTTCGGCGCAGCAGCCGTGCCGGTGAGGCTGCCGTCCGGTCCGATGTTCACCACATAGCAACGGCTTCCTCCGTTTGAGAAGAAGCCGTAGACAGCGTTGGAGAGGGGCGTCCCCTCAGCCGCGTTGCCGACGTATTGGTCCACGAACTGTGTCCAGTTGTCCAGCACGCGCAGCTCACCCACCAAGGCGTTCTTATCCGGGGCAAGGCCCACGAACCCCGCGATGCTCGTGTTGACTTGCCCGATCGCTCGGGCGCCGCTGGGTACTTCCTGTACATAAACGCCTGGCGCCTGATAGTTCGCCATGGTGCGCTCTCTTTCCTACCCGCAGACAAGCGGGTTCAGGTCCACCGGATAATGACCGGCAGGCTGCTGGTGCTGGCCGAGACTTCCCGTTCAGTGCCGCGTACCGCTACGGCAAAGTGCTGGAGTTCGTCCGCCGAGGCCAGGACCTCAAAGTGGCCGGTCGCATCGCTGACGACGGCCGTGGCGGAGGAATGGGCGTGGATGTAGGCGTCGGGGATGCCTTTGTTGTGGACGTCCACCAAGCGTCCGTGGATGCGGCGGGCAACGCCGGTCTTTGCGATGAGCGGCTCCAGGACAGGTGGTCCGGAGGGTTCTTCGAAGCGCAGGGCTACGGGGATCCGGACCAGGAAACCCAGTCCGTCGACGATGCTCTCCTGGTACTCGCCGGGTCGGTATTCGTTGCTGGAAACGATGGAGTATTGGCTGTGGCGTTCGACGGACAGGAGCAGTTGTTCCATGTTGTCCAGTTGCTCGGGGCCGTGGCATTCCACGGCTACGCGCAACTCCAGGTCCAGCACGGGACCGTCGCGGCGCGATCTGCCCACCCTGTTAAGTGCGACGGCGTGAACCACCACGGGTGCGTCGGGTGCCGGGACCCCGGCGGTGGGGGAGCCGTCGTCGAACCTTACGCGTTGGGGAGCGACGGCGTCGGAAAGGACCCCGAGAAGGTCGGACAGCGACGATCGTACATAGCCCACGGCAGAACCCCAGCTTTAAGGTGATCCACAAACGTAACTGGGAATAGGTTACTCCCGCAGTTGCGCGTAGTCACTGGGGAAACAGGGGTAACTCCATTCGATAGAAAACGTCTTCGGGACAACCGAACCAGGGCTCAGGCGAGGCCGGGCACGCCGTCGTTGATCACGAGGGACTTCTTCGTGGCGGCCGGCGCGCCCGGCTTGGTGACGTAGTCCAGCACGCGGAAGTCCGCCGTCAGCTGGTCCTTGGTGATGCGGGTGTTCACGTAGCCGCGGTTGTCGTTGTAGAACTTCAGGTGCGGGTTCCAGGCCATGGTGGGGTCGGTAGTGGATCCCGTGCCGTCGCCGGTTGACGTGATGGACGTGCACACGAGTTCCGAACCGACCACGGGCGACGCCGGATCCTTGTAATCGACCTTGAGGTCGGTGGCCCAGTGGCGGTGGACGTCGCCGGTAAGTACGACGGCGTTGCGCACCTTCGCGTCCAGCCAACCTTGGGTGATGCGGCGGCGGGAGGCGGCGTACCCGTCCCAGCCGTCCATGGAGACGTCGTCGATTTCGGGTGCCTTGTCGCGGTCCCGCTCGGCGAAGAACACCTGCTGGCCCAGGATGTCCCAGCGCTGGGTGGAGTTCTTGAAGCCGTCCAACAGCCACTTTTCCTGTTCGGCTCCGGTGATGGTGCGGTCCTCGTCCAGGCGCTCGGCCACGTTCTTCCGCCAGCCATCCCCGGCCAGCTGGTCGTCGCGGTACTGCCGGGTGTCCATCATGTGGAAGTTGGCGAGTTGGCCCCACTGGATGGTCCGGTAGATCTTCATGTCGAAGCCGGCCGGGAGTTGCGACGGTCGGAGGGGCATGTTCTCGTAGTACGCCTGGAATGCTGCGGCACGACGCTGCCGGAAGTGCTCGGTGGTGTCGTTGAGCTGGGCAGGGTCGTTGTTCTCCGGGATGTCGTCGGCCCAGTTGTTGTCCACCTCGTGGTCATCCCAGACAACCAACCAGGGGGCGATTGCGTGTGCGGCCTGCAGGTCGGTATCGGCTTTGTACTGGGCGTGACGCTGGCGGTAGGTGGCCAGTGAGACCGTCTCGGGGCCCTCGTGATCGCGCGGGTTGCCGCCGCCGATGACGTAGCTTCCCTTCTTGTATTCGTAGAGGTAGTCGCCCAAGTGGAGCACAAGGTCCGGGTGGTCCTCGGCGAGGCGCGAGTAGGCGGTGAAGTAGCCGTGCTCGTACTGGGCACAGCTGGCGAAGGCCATGGCGAGCGCAGCCGGCGTCTCCCCGGGAGCGGGGCTGGTCAGGGTGCGTCCCACGGCACTGAAGTGGCGCCCAGTGCGGAAGCGGTAGAAGTACTCGCGGCCTGGCCTGAGGCCTTTGAGCTCGACGTGCACTGAGTCGGCGGTTTCGATCCGTGCACTCTCGACGCCGCGGGCTACTACCCGGCGCATGGCCTGGTCTTCGGCGACTTCCCAAGCGACAGCGACGTTGCGTGAGGGCATCCCGCCCAGGCCATCCTCCGCCACGGGGTTGAGGGCCAAGCGCGTCCAGATCACGAAGCCGTCGGGCCACGGCTCGCCCGACGCGATGCCGAGGGTGAACGGATCGGTGCGGAGACCGGCGTCGTCCGCTGTTGAAACGGCCACCGCGCTGACGGGGACAGCGGCAACCAAACCGGCGCCGAGGCCGGCGGAAATGAGGGATCTGCGGGTGATGTTTTCCATGCCCTCGACGCTAAGGAACCTTAGTTGACAGGGTGCGAGGCTGGTGTGAATGGATGGTTAATGGTGTGACAAAGGTTGTTAGCTCATGCCGGACACGGCAGGAGAATGTTGCCACGCGCTGGCGGGTTACCCCACGCGCGGGCAAATGTGTTAGCTTCAAACCATCAGACATTGCCCCCCTCTGAGCCGCGGCTCAAGGGGGCAATTTTCGTTAACAAGGACTTGTGGTGGGTTTGGAGTACACGAAGGAATTCAAAGAGCGCGAAGAGCTGCTTCGGCAGCTTGAAGACCGTGGTCTTGCGGTTCCTGATCGAGCGGCCGCGCTTACTTTCCTCACTCGTGTTGGCTACTTTCGCTCCGGCGCGTACCGGTATGTCTTCCGAGAGTTCCTGCCACCACAGGAGGTCGATTCGAAGCTGCACCAGTACCGCTCGGATGACTATGTAAGTGGTGCGGGCATTGGTGATGTCATGGCTCTGGAGGCGTTCGACTCCCGGCTGCTACGGGTCTGTCAGGACGGCCTTTTGGACTTCGAAGTCCGTCTGCGGGCGGCGATCGCCCATACTCTTGCTGCGAAGGATATCGCCGCCCATGCGTCGAGAGAGTTCTTGGACGAACATAGCTGCGATCAACCAAGGGGGCAGCACACGAAGTTCGATGCATGGACCACGACGTGGCAGGATGCGGTGCGGGCGGCTGCGGAAGACGAGGATTTCATCAAGCACCATGTGTTGAAGTACCCGCGTCAGCCTGTGCCGATCTGGGCCGTCACTGAGGTACTAAGCTTCGGAAGCTTGCCCTATCTTTTCGAGTTGATGCAGACACCGGACGCCCGTGCCGTGGCCCGCATGTTTGGGTTTGCCCACCCCCGGCGGTTCGGAGCGGTGATCCGCACGATGGTCGATTTCCGAAACGTTTGTGCGCATGGTGCCAGGCTATTCAACCGTTCCTTCAAGAGAGCAATTTCCATCGGCGCCCACGACACTGACGGAGTCCTCTTGGCGCATCTCAATGAGCCGGGCTTTACGGCTACACCCAAAGGGCATCAGAGACTCTATATCTACGCAGCCGTCCTGGCGTTCATGCTCCGATCCCACACCGCTGGGACCAATTGGCATCTAAGCTTCAAGACGCAAGTCAAGAAGTTCGATATCACCGTCCGAGCTCCGGATGGCTCCGCGCTCCTTTCTCCGGAGGCAAGCATGGGATTCCCTCTGGATTGGCTAAAGCTGGACCTATGGCAATAGTTGCATGGCGTGTGGCGGTCAGTATGGAATTCATGCCATTGTCCGGCGGGTGGAACGCCACCACGCCACGGTCGCTGCCGCAGCCGCGGGCAAGGGAGTCGGCTCGAGGCCCAGGAGTTGCTGGCTGTGGCTCGAATCCATGACGAAGGGCTGCTCGAACTGGTACAGCATTTCCGCCAACTCGCGCATGTCCACCGAAAAGACGCCCAGCGCCCGCAAGACCCATCCCGGAATGGCACTCACTTTTGGTGCTTTCACGCCGGCCGCCTCCGCAAAAGCTGCAGCCAGTTCGCGTTGCGTTACGGCCGGGCCGGTGGGCGCGTGGAGAACGCGGTTCCACAGCTGGGGGTCCTGCGCCGCGGCGATCATGGCTGCGGCCAGATCAGGGACGTACGTGAAGGAGTGGGGCTGCCCCGCGCTCCCGATCACCTGAAGCGGCTTTCCCGCGAGGACGGGCAGCACCACCCGCTCCCCGCCGTGGGCCATCTTTACGCGTGGTCCGAAAAAGTCGCCAGCCACCACGCTCACCGTGTTCGCCGCGTGCGCGTCACGCGCCTTGAGCAGTTGCGTCCGGACGGCCCGCTTGCCGCCCGTCGCCTCCCGAGGGCCGGCCTCCGTCATGACGCGGTCCGGTTCGCTGTACGAGTACAGGCTTTCAGGAAATACGACGACGGTGCCCGCGGCCGCCGCTGCGTCCATCACCACGCGCTCGGCTTGGGGGAGTTCGGCCGCCCACTCCTTGGCCCGGTATTTGGACCCGTGAATGCAATGGAACACGGCCTCGGCTCCTTGCACCGCCTCAGTCAATTGCCCGGCGTCGGAGGCATCGACCCGCATCCGTTGCACCAAAGGATGATCGGGTCCGCTGCCTGAGCGTGTCAGCACACGTACCTCATGCCCTTGCTCTGCGAGTTGTTCGGCGACAGTCCAGCCGACGGGTCCTGCTCCGGTGACGACGTACATGGTGTGCTCATTTCTTTTCGGAAGAATTTGCGAGAGCAGTGCTCTCTCGAATCCAGAATGAACCCCGAGATGCACGCAAGTCAAGAGCGGTGCTCTTGTTTGTTTCTGCTGCTCTCTTTTGTGGCAAGCTGTTCACATGCCTGAGAACGCCAAGCCGCCGACACCTCGAGAGCGCGCCCGCACCCAGACCATTGCCGACATTGTTCGCTTGGGGCGTGAGCACTTGGCGGTCCATGGGGCGGCAGCGCTTTCGCTCAGGGCTGTGGCGCGGGATCTCGGCGTCGTTTCCTCCGCCGTGTACAGGTACGTCGAAAACCGTGACGACCTCCTCACCCTGCTCCTTATCGACGCCTACAACGAGCTGGGTGATGAGGTGGATGGAGCCGTTGACGCCGTTCCGGCCACCGAATTCGCCGCCCAGTTCCACGCCCTCGGCAAAGCCGTCCGATCGTGGGCATTGCGTGAGCCAGCGAGCTACGCGCTCCTGTTTGGCAGCCCCGTGCCCGGCTACCAGGCGCCGGGGGAGCGCACGACTATTCCGGGCACGCGCGTCATCGTCCGCCTTGTCGGGATTTTCGACGCGGCCTACCGCGCCGGTGCCTTGACCGCGGAGGTGGGTCCCGCCGTCGTTATTCCTCCGGCGCTGGCGAAAGACCTGGCGGATATCCGGGCGGAGATGGGTCTCGCGGCGCCGGATGCGTCGCTCGCGCGGGGCGTGCTGGCCTGGACTTCGCTGTTCGGGGCCGTGAGCTTCGAGGTGTTTGGGCAATACGGCCCGGACACCTTTGCTGCCCGCGATGAGCTCTTTGAGCATCAGCTGTCCGTGCTGCAGGCAGTCGCGGGCTTGTAAGGGGCGGAAGTAGAGTATTCGGATGGCTCGTGGACTGGCTGACATTGGCGCGGAGGGCGTTTTGCTCGCGGGAGCCGGGCGTGCCATTTTGCTTCAGATCGCCGACCCGAGGGTAGGTCACGGCGTCGCGGAGCACAGCAATTTCGTAGACCGGCCACAGGACCGGCTGCGGGCGACCCTGACCTACGTGTACGCCGTCGTGTACGGGACCGAGGAGCAGCTCATAGCCGTCCGCCGGGCGGTCAACCGCGCCCACGCGCCCGTCAGGCGGAGCGGCGACGGCACCTCCAAGGGTTACAACGCCTTCGACGCATCCTCGCAATTGTGGGTGGTCGCAACCCTCTACGACACCGCTGTGACGGTTTACGAGCAAGTTCACGGAACGCTCGACGACGAGACCGCCGACCGCATGTACCGGGACTATGCGCGGATCGGGACAGCCCTGCAGCTTCCGGCGGAGATGTGGCCGGCCGATCGTGCCGCCTTTGCCGAGTATTGGCAGGGGCAAATGGACCTGCTGCGGCCGGATGAGAAGGCCCGCAGGATCGCCCGGGATCTGCTGTATCCGGTGCGTGGTCCTGCGTTGATGCGTTTGGCCATGCCCCTTGCCCGGTTGCTGACGGTGGGCCTCTTGCCCGATCATCTCCGCGAAGGCTTCGGCTTCTCATGGGAGCCAGCCGCTGCCAGGCGGTTTGACCGGACCATGCGGGTACTTTCGGTCCTCTACCCGCGCCTGCCGCAGCGGATCAGGCACTGGCCCAAGGACTACTGCTTGGGAACGCTGGCACCCGCGCGGGAGCGCAAGGTGGAAAATGCGTAATTCGACGCCGGTTGAGGAGCGGATCGATCGGCTCGCGCATTCGTACCTGGATCGCTCCCGAGGCGGTCGCTTCCGAGGCAGGCTCACGGAGTTCGTGGTTTTCGGCCTGAAGCAGGCGTGGGCGTGCGTGTTCGGTGCGCTGCTGCTGGGGGTGATCATCTGCGCCCGCCTTTGGTACCCCGCCGACGCCGGCCTGGCGAGCAACGACTTCCTGACCATTTCGGCGGTCGTGATCCAGGTGCTGATGGTCGTGTTTCGCCTCGAAACGCTGCGTGAGCTACGCGTGATTGTGCTGTTCCACGTTGTGGGGACGGTCATGGAGCTGTTCAAGACGGACGTTGGTTCATGGGCCTACGAAGCCGAGGGAGTCCTCCGGATCGGGGCGGTTCCGTTGTTCAGTGGCTTCATGTACGCGGCCGTTGGCTCCTACATGGTACGGGTGTTCCGACTTTTTGACCTCCGCTTCGACCGGTACCCGCGTCGTTGGATCACGGCCATCGTGGCGGCTGCGATCTACATCAATTTCTTCTCGCACCACTTCATCTACGACGCGCGCTGGGTGCTGCTTGCCGCCGTCGTGATTGTCTACGGACGGTGCGTGATGCACTTCCGGGTGTTCCGCAAGCGGTTCCGGATGCCCATTCTGGTGTCCTTCCTGCTGGTGGCCCTGTTCATTTGGTTCGCGGAAAACATCGGCACATGGTCGCGCGCATGGCTGTATCCGAACCAGCTGAACGGATGGCAGGCGGTCTCGATCGACAAACTGCTGGCGTGGTTCCTGCTGATGATTATCTCGGTGGTGCTGGTGGCGTGGGTGTACAAACCGGAGCCGCTTGACGCCGTCGAAACCCCGGACGACGCGCAAGCTCGCGCGGATGCGGGCGTCACCACCCGGTCGGAGTAAATCGCGCCCGTTTGCGCATCACGATTGCCCGCGTCGTGACAAATCCCGCAACTGAGGCGAGTGGAAACAGTCCCAGGACAAGCTGCGGATAGTGGGGGTGGAATGAATTTTGTGTCGTGCCGTTGGTCATACGGAACGTGCAGTCGACTCCGAGCGGGAAGAACCGGTAGTCTCCGGACGGCAGTGACGGGCTGCCCTCGGGCGTGTAGATGGTGCCGGATGGAAGGTACTCGTCAAGACAAGGCATTGATATGGATGACTGCCTCACAAGAAGCCCGCGGTCAACGGCGCCAACCAGGAAGTACCACGCGACGGCCAGCGCCACGGCAACGACGACGAACGGATGTCTCGCGAGCACGGCGCCTCCATGGAATCGAGCCGATCCGAGTGCATGTGAAGGTCAGTCTGCCAGTTCACGCTGAGCGAAACCAGCCCTGTGTCCCGCGTGATTCCGGGGTTTCCGGGCCGCCAGAATTCAAAGTTGAGCGCACTCGACTCAAGTTTGGATTGACATCTTTCCGACGCTGAGTACAGTTGAGTGCAGAACGCTCAACTAGCCGATTGTTGAGTGGGTCCCCGACCAAGCAAACCGCTTCAGCGGAGTGCTGTCCGGGTGCAATCTTCAACATCGGTCATTGAAAGGAAACAAGATATGTCACGTGCAGTAGGTATCGACCTCGGAACCACCAACTCCGTGGTCTCTGTTCTTGAAGGTGGCGAGCCCACCGTCATCGCCAACGCAGAAGGCGGCCGCACCACGCCGTCCGTCGTCGCGTTCTCCAAGTCCGGCGAAGTCCTGGTCGGCGAGATCGCCAAGCGCCAGGCCGTCAACAACATCGACCGCACCATTGCCTCCGTCAAGCGCCACATGGGCACTGACTGGACCGTCGCCATCGATGACAAGAAGTACACGCCGCAGGAAATCTCCGCGCGCATCCTCATGAAGCTTAAGAACGACGCCGAGAGCTACTTGGGCGAAAAGGTCACCGACGCTGTGATCACCGTTCCGGCCTACTTCAACGACGCCGAGCGCCAGTCCACCAAGGAAGCCGGCGAAATCGCTGGCCTCAACGTCCTCCGCATTGTCAACGAGCCCACCGCGGCTGCACTGGCATACGGCCTGGACAAGGGCAAGGAAGACGAACTCATCCTGGTCTTCGACCTCGGTGGCGGTACCTTCGACGTTTCCCTCCTCGAAGTTGGCAAGGACGAAGACAACTTCTCCACCATCCAGGTCCGCGCAACCGCCGGTGACAACCGCCTCGGTGGCGACGACTGGGACAACCGCGTTGTCGAGTGGCTCCTGAGCCAGCTCAAGGTCAAGGGCATCGACCTCTCCAAGGACAAGATCGCCCTCCAGCGCCTCCGCGAAGCTGCTGAGCAGGCCAAGAAGGAACTGTCCTCCTCCACCAGCACCAACATCTCCCTCCAGTACCTGTCCGTCACCCCCGACGGCCCGGTCCACCTGGACGAGCAGCTGACCCGTGCCAAGTTCCAGGACCTCACCAAGGACCTGCTGGACCGCACCAAGAAGCCGTTCCACGACGTCATCGCTGAAGCCGGCATCAAGGTTTCGGACATCGACCACATCGTCCTCGTCGGTGGCTCCACCCGTATGCCTGCTGTTTCCGAGCTCGTCAAGGAACTCGCCGGCGGCAAGGAGCCCAACAAGGGCGTCAACCCGGACGAAGTTGTGGCCGTTGGTGCCGCGCTCCAGGCCGGTGTCCTGAAGGGTGAGCGCAAGGACGTCCTCCTCATCGACGTCACGCCGCTCTCGCTCGGCATTGAAACCAAGGGTGGCGTCATGACGCACCTCATCGAGCGCAACACCGCTATCCCCACCAAGCGTTCAGAGACCTTCACCACCGCTGACGACAACCAGCCGTCCGTGGCCATCCAGGTCTTCCAGGGCGAACGTGAATTCACCCGCGACAACAAGCCGCTGGGCACGTTCGAACTGACCGGCATCGCCCCGGCACCGCGTGGCGTCCCGCAGGTCGAGGTCACCTTCGACATCGACGCCAACGGCATTGTCCACGTGTCCGCGAAGGACAAGGGCACCGGCAAGGAACAGTCCATGACCATCACCGGTGGCACGGCACTGTCCAAGGACGACATCGACCGCATGGTCCGTGAAGCCGAAGAGCACGCTGCAGAGGACAAGGCACGCCGCGAAGCTACGGACACCCGTAACTCTGCCGAGCAGCTCGCCTACTCGGTGGAGAAGCTCATCGCCGAAAACGAGGACAAGCTGCCTGAAGAGGTCAAGACCGAGGTCAAGGCCGACGTCGACTCCCTCAAGTCCGCGCTGGAGGGCACCGACGACGCAGCCGTGAAGACGGCGTTCGAGAAGCTCCAGGCTTCCCAGACCAAGCTCGGCGAGGCAATCTACTCGCAGGCTGCAGCAGCTGACGCCCCCGGCGCCGGCGCTGAAGGTGCTCCGGCCGGTGACAAGGCAGCTGACGAGGACATCGTCGACGCCGAAATCATCGACGAAGACGAAGCGAAGAAGTAACCATGCCTCATCACGGCAACGAAGCAGAGCACTCTGAAGGCAACGAGCAGCGCAAGCCGGTGATCCGGGACAACCGCAAGGTTGACCCGGAGACCGGTGCGGCCCGCCACCCTGAAGGCGAAGCTGGCGCTCCCACCGACGGCGACGCCCTCTCCCAGGCTGAGGAAATCCTCAACGGCGTAGAGGTTCCGGCTGAAGAGTCGGTAGCCCCCGGTGCCGCGGCAGAAGCCCAGGCAGCGGAGCTCCGCAACGACCTCCTTCGCCTGCAGGCTGAGTACGTCAACTACCGCAAGCGCGTCGAACGCGACCGCGCCGTAGCGGGGGAGATGGCCGTCATCGGCGTCCTGAACTCCCTGCTCCCGGTGCTGGACGACGTCGACGCCGCACGCCAGCACGGTGACCTCGAAGACGGCCCCTTCGCCGCCATCGCCACCAAGCTGGAGAACGCGCTGAAGACGTACGGGCTGGAACGCATCGCGGAAACGGGCGTCGAATTCGACCCCACCATCCACGAGGCACTCATCCAGCAGCCTGGCGAGGACATCGAGGTTGACACGGTCAGCCAGGTGCTGCGCTCCGGATACCGCTCAGGCGAGCGTGTCCTGCGGGCAGCCCAAGTGATCGTCGCGGTTCCCGCTTAGTACCCCTTCGAGATGGCAGTTCGTGACAGTGTTTGAGTGAAACATTGTCATGAACTGCCATCTCGTTCCCACAACGAAAGGAAACGCTCTTGGCCAGCCAGGACTGGGTTGAAAAGGATTTTTACGCGATCCTTGGTGTCGCCAAGGACGCCTCCGACGCGGATATCAAGAAGGCTTACCGCAAGCTCGCCCGGCAGTATCACCCTGATACCAATGCGGGGGATGCAGCCGCGGAGAAGAAGTTCAAGGACATCTCCGAGGCTTACTCGGTGTTGTCGAGCCCCGAGGACCGGCAGCAGTACGACGCCATCCGCGCCATGGGCGGTGCCCGGTTCGCTCCGGGCGCCGGTGGCCGTGGCGGCGCTGGGGCCAACGGTGGGTTCGAGGACCTGTTTGGTGGCCTCTTCGGCGGCGGAGCAGGTGCACGCCAGCCGCAGGGCGGTGGGATCCCGCCGGAGTTCGCCGACCTGTTCGGTGGCGGATTCGGTGGTGGCGGCCAGACCGGCTTCCAGCGGGCCCCGCAGAAGGGTTCGGACCGCACGGCCACCACGTCCATCTCTTTCGCCGGTTCCATCAAGGGCACCACGGTGAGCCTGCGCGAGAGCAACGGCAACGTGATCGACGTGAAGATTCCCGCCGGCATCAAGGACGGCCAGAAGGTCCGTCAGCGCGGCAAAGGCAACGTTGGCCCGGCAGGCAACGGCGACCTCATCATCACGGTGAGCGTGAAGCCCCACGATTTCTTCCAGCGCGACGGCGACAACATCCGCATCCACGTGCCTGTCACGTTCGACGAGGCAGCGCTCGGCGCCACGATTGAAGTACCAACGCTCGACGGCGATACGGTCAAGTTGCGCGTACCGGCGGGCACACCCGCAGGCCGCACTTTGCGTGTGAAGGGCCGGGGCGTGAAGACGTCCAAGGCGACCGGCGACCTGCTGGTGACCATCGACGTCGCGGTTCCCCAAAACCTGAGCAAGGAAGCGGAGGAGGCCGTGAAGGCATTTGCTGCTGCCACCTCCGACGCCAACCCGCGTCGCGACCTGGCCGCGAAGGCCCGGTTGTAAGGAGATGGTCATGGCCATCGACGTCAACCAGCCGATCTTCGTCATCTCCGTCGCTGCGGAGCTTGCCGACATGCATCCGCAGACGTTGCGCCAGTACGACCGCCTGGGCATCGTCTCGCCCAGCCGTGCTCCGGGAAAGTCCCGCCGATATTCGCAGAACGATGTGGACAAGCTGCGGGAAGTGCAGCGCCTCTCGCAGTCGGGCGTCTCCCTGGAAGGCATCAAGCGCATCCTGGACCTTGAGAACCAGGTGGCGGCGCTCCAATACCGAGTGGCTGAACTCACTGAGGAACTTTCGCGACGCCGTGCGCCCGTGGACGCTCGGATCTTCGCGGCGGGGGCAGCCGGCGACGTCGTGAGCCTTGCCCGTGGCCAGCGCCCGCGCGCCCGGTCCCAAGCCGTCGTCGTATGGCGACCGCGGCCGGGAGAGGGCCAGCGCTAGCGGCCAGAAACTAGGCCGACCTGTCCCACCTGACCACTACCTTTGCTGCGCCCTCTTCCGTGCGTTCAACCTCAGTGATGATCTGGGATTCGGACGCGCCCATGTCCCGGATCTGCTGCTTGTAGTCCTCGATGTGCTCCAAGAGGGACTCTTCGGTCCATTCGCCCGGCCGCATGCGGGTAGAGATTTCCACCGGCTCAGTCGGGACCACCAGGTCCTGCGGCTGGGCATCATCCGCCGGCAACGGTCGCTTTTCAGGTTCTCCTTCCGGGGCAAACATGCGCCAGGCGAAGGCGCCGCCGGCAATGCCCGCGAGCAGTCCCATGACGACCAGCCAAGCCGTGCGGCCGCGTCGTGGCGACGGTTTCAGAGTCGGCCTGTTCGGGATTTTTGCAGATCGTCGTGCCATGGGAAGAATCGCCTTCCAGTTGGTTGTCCGTACGTCATGCTGTGGGGAGTCCCTTCCCTAGCTTGTCACAGTGTCGCGGTGACGGAAGGGCGGGCCTGTGGCTAGCGCCCCGGAATCGACAGATAATAAAGGCATGGCACGGCAAGCAGGGCACGTGCTTCAGGGTGGAATGTAAGCGCCGGTGGCGTTGAATGGGGATGGATTCCGGTGTCGTTGTCCGATGAAGAGCGCAGGAGCCTCGAGGAGTTGGAGCGTGGCCTCGCTGCAACTGACCCGGACTTGGACCTTCAGCTCAGGTCCGGTCGACTGCGGGGCACGGGGGCCCGCATAGTCTTGGGTGGTTTGGCCGTCCTTGCCGGCTTCGCGCTGGTCATCACGGGAATCATCACCCAGATCCTCATTGTGGGCGTGGCTGGGTTCCTCATTGCCGGTGGCGGCGCGTATCTGCTCCTGGGCAGATTGGTGCTCAGGAGGCGCGCCCGCCGAAATGACAACGGGCCAGCCCAGGGTATCTAGTTCACTCCACCGGCGGAACAGGGTTGAAGGGAACTTTGTCCATGTTCGTGGCGTCCTGGTCCGGCGAGGCCGGGCCCGGACGGACGGAGCCACCCGAAGCGGAGCCTGCGGGAACAGGAGCTGGCTCATCCTGCGGCACCATCATCCGCCACGCCAGGGCGGCTCCAACGCATAGGCCGACCGCCGCGATCAAAGCCACCCAGCCAGCCCCACCGGACCTGCTTCCGGGCTTGCTGCGCCGGAGGGCCCGGGTTGCCCGCTTCACTGCCGTCTCGGCCGCACGCCTGGCCCGCTTGGCGGTCTTGCGGTTCCCGGTCAGCGTCATCATCACGCCGTGCACCACGGAGGGCACGTCGGCGTGGTTGATCCGGGCCAGCGCCCAGTCCACCACTGCGTCAGTTTGGGCAGCCGTACCCTCCGCCGCATGCTTAACCCACTCAGCGGCGAGGTCCTGGACTGCGGGAACAATTGACTTGGCTGTGTACACGATGAACCCCTCACGGAGTAGATGGCCCCGTGTGCCAGCCTACGCCCCGCCCACTGTCACGAACAGGTCGGACGGCAAGCCTCAGTTGCGGACCACCGAGGCCAGCTCCACGGGGTTGTCCAAACCTGCCCACGAGCCATGCAGGGCGAGTTCGGCGTGCAGCTCCGGCGCGGCAGCGGTGTTGGCGGAAGCATCGGCGGCGGGGTCCACAACGCGGTTAACCTTCAACCGCAGCGCTCCCGCATCGATGATCGTGACGCCGCTGCCCGATACCGGCGCCGAAGCGCTCAACGCGGGCAGGTCGCCATCGAGCTTTCCACTGCCTTTGACGGTCACGGTGCTGGGGCGCGGTTCGGACTCGCCGTCAACCAGCAGGGCTGCTTCGGGCTGGCCGGTGAGGATCGCGGTGGCGAGGGCCTTGACGTAGACGGGGTCTCCGCAGGCGTCGTAGACCCACCGCTTACCCAGGACCGAGTGGTCCATGGTGCCGATGAGCCACTCGTTGGCGCCACCGAGTTCGTGTCCTCGGTAGCTCAGGGGAACCTGGTAGACGCGTTCGCCTGCGGCAACTACGTGGGTTTCGATGCCCACCTCGCCGGCAGGGTCATCAAAGCGGTAGGCACCGATGAGCTCCGGTTCGCCGTCCTGGATGAACCACGGCTGCGTGGGCAGGTATTCAGCGATGAGTTCAAGCTTGGTGGGGGACAGGGTTGCTTTGTGGATGATCGCCATGTCCCCCAGCCTAGGCCAGCGCGAAGCATGGTCAGGCATCGTGTCACGTCGCACCAACCGTGCAACTGGCTGCCTGAAACGCCCTTTACAATCGAAGGGACGCCGACCATTGAGGGAATCATGAAGAAACTCACCACCGTCCTGATCGCTGCCGGGCTGCTTGCCTCGGCTTCCGCTTGTTCAGCACCGCAGCTGACCACGGCACAGACCTGCGACAGAATGACGGCCGCCGTATCAGGACTCGGCCAGGACACGAACAAGACGGCAGCCAACCGAGTGGCCAACGCCATCCGTCCCCTTGAGGGCGTGGCCTCCGACGATATGAAGCCTGTAGTGACCTCCGTCTTGGACTACCTCGACGAACAAGCCAAGGAAAACCCGGATGAGGCCAAGCTCGGGGACCTCACCAAGTCCTTCCAGGAAGCCGGCAGCAAGTACGGCCAGCTCTGCCGCGGCGCCCAGTAGCACCCACCCCCTTCGGACGCTCTCTCACCTAACACCCCTTAAACGCGATCGCTCTCTCTTCAAGTGAGAGAGCGATCGGCTGAAGGGGGCGTTTGGTGAGAGAGCGTTTTACTTTTCGGTGGGGCCAAGGTCAGGTCCGACGGCGAAACTTACCTCGCGCGTCGCGCTTCCGTGCAGTTCCAGGATGGCGAGCTCGTTGGCACCTTCCCGGATCAGTGGGCCGGGGACGTAGAGGGTCCGTTGGGGTCCGCGGCTCCAGTAGCGGCCCAGGTTGAAGCCGTTGATGAACGCGTTGCCCTTGGTCCATCCGTCGAGGCGGAGGAAACGGTCGCCAGGACCGTCAGCCTCAAAAGTGCCGAAGGAGATGGACGGGCCCGCAACAGCTGGGCCATCCAAGGGCACAGCGGCAGCGCGGAACCCGTCCAGGGATGCCAGGTCCATGGCGCCGATCTCCCAATCAAGCACCTCGCTGCCATCCAACAAGGCAGGTCCAATCAGCCCCTTTGCTTCGCCGATCCGCTGGCCGTAGTTCACCCGCCCCTGGTCCTCGAGCAGCACCCTTAGCCGGCCGCCGCCAGGAATCACCACGGAGCGTTCGCCCAGTTCGCGGCTCAACACACCAAGGGGAATGTCATTGAGGAAGAACTGCGCCCGGTCACGGATCCCGGCGAACGTCAGCACTCCTCCGTGTTCCAGTGAAACCTCGTACGTGTAGAGCCCGCGGTACTGGCCGGTGACTTCGACCGGCGGAACAGGACCGGCCACAGCTAACAACGCAACCGGGGTCAGGGGAGCCGTACGGTCCATCGTGACCACGGAGGCCTCCAGCGAAGGCCGCCCGGCAGGGACTTCCGTAGGCACTGGGAAATGCTTCGCAATGACATCCCGGAACGCAAAATACTTCTCCGTCGGATGACCGTCTTCGGACAGCGGAGCATCGTAATCGTACGACGTGATGGTCGGCTCGTAGATGCCTTTGTCATTCGCCCCGTTGGTGAATCCGAAGTTGGTGCCGCCGTGGAACATATAGACGTTCACCGACGCCCCCGCGGCAAGCAGCGCATCAAGTTCGGCGGCGGCAGCACCGGCGTCGGTGGTGTGGTGGTGGGTGCCCCAGTTGTCGAACCAGCCGTTCCAGAACTCGGCGCACATCAGGGGCCCGGTGGGCTGGCGTTCCCGCAGAAAGGCGAGCCGCTCAACAGAACGCGAGCCAAACGTCCCGGTCTTGTGCAGCTCCGGCAGTGATCCGTCCTCGATCATCGTCCCGAACGGCTGGTCGCAGGTGAACAGGGGAACGTCCACACCGGAACGCTTCGCCACATCAACCAAGTGCTGCAGGTACGCCTTGTCCTTCCCGTAGGCGCCGTACTCGTTCTCGATCTGCAGCAGGATCACCGGCCCGCCGCGTGTGATCTGCCGCGGCTCCACGAGGGCCAACACCGACTCCAGGAAGCCGGTCACGGCTGCGAGGTACCCGGGCTCGCTGCTCCGGACACCAACGGAGGGGTCCGTGAACAGCCACGCGGGCAGTCCGCCGTTGTCCCACTCGGCGCAAATGTAGGGGCCGGGCCGGACGATGGCACGCATGCCCTCGGCCGCCACCAGGTCCAGGAACCGGCCGAGGTCCAACCCGCCATCGGCAACAAAAGAACCACGATGAGGGGCGTGTTCATTCCACGGCACGTAGGTCTCGATGGTGTTGAGCCCCATGAGCCGTGCCTTGTGGATCCGGTCCGCCCACAGGTCCGGGTGTACCCGGAAGTAGTGGATGGCACCGGAGAGAATGCGGAAAGGTTCGTCGTCCAGGAGGAAGTCCCGATCGCCGATTGCGAAGGTGTACACGTAGGTCCTCAGGAAGCCAGGGGGGTGCGGAGCACGGAGTGGAATGCGTACGAGGCGTTGCTCCAGATCACGAAGAGCAGCGGCGCCGGCGCGAGCGCGATGCCCAGGACAGGCTGCAAGACGGCCGCGGACACGATGATGCCCAGGAGCACCAGCATCGCCAGGCTCAGGTACCAGCGCTGCACCACCAGGAACAGTGCGGCCTTGAGGACGCTTTTCAGCCTCGCCTCGGGCAGAAGTACGACGCCGGCAATCGCCGTCACGGTCAGGCTCACCGTCACGGCGGCTACTACGACAATGAGCGGCACCAACAGCGCGGCGCCCGGAAGGGACTGGATGATGACCAGGTCCACGCCGAGGAACAGCAGCAGGGCCACGGCACCCAGGCCGAGCGGTGCGACCTTCGTGAAACTGCGTTTGTACCCGGAAAGGAAGGCGGCAAACGGCGTGACCGCGCCGCCGTCGTCGTTCAGGGACCGGAAGGCCGCGAAGACGCCGGCGAGCGATGGCGCAATGGTGACCGAGAGTGCAAGGAAGAACGACCAGCCCGCCGCCGGGTCTGCCACCAAAGCGAGGCAGAGCACCAGCGGCGCGTTGGCCACCGCGAGGAGGACGTTCCCGGCCAGGAAGGTGTAGACGAAACCGAAGATGCTGCCGAAGGTTTCGAAACCCGGCCCTGTCCAGCGTCGCTTCCGCGGCGATCCCACAGCACTCATCCCTTCATTCCGCTGGTCGCGATGCCCTGGATGAAATAGCGCTGGCCGATCAGGAAGATGATCAGGATCGGGATCACGGAAATCACCGAGCCGGTCATGATCATGGCATACTCGGCGTCGAACTGGCCCACGAAGGATCGCAGGCCCAGCTGGACAGTCCAGAGGCGGTTGGACGTGAGATAGATGAACGGACCCATGTAGTCGTTCCACGTGTTCACGAACGTGAGCAAGGCCAGGCTGGCCAGCGCCGGCTTGGACAACGGCAGGATCACGCGGGCCCAAATCCCGTACTCGCTGAGGCCGTCGATGCGGGCGGCTTCGCAGAGTTCGTCCGGGATGGTCATGTAGTACTGGCGCATCAGGAACACCCCGAACGCGCCGAACGCCTGCAGGAGGATCAACGCATTGAAGCTGTTGGTCAGTCCCAGCTGCTGCATCATGATGTACTGCGGCACCATGTAGGCCTGCCACGGGACGGCGATGGTGCCGATGTAGGCCAGGAACAGCACGTCGCGGCCCGGGAAACGGACCTTCGAGAACCCGTAGGCGGCCAGCGAGCCCGTGAGCACCTGGAGGCACGTGATGATCACGGCAAGGTACAGCGAGTTCTGCAGGTAGCCCATCATGGGGATGCGGGTCCAGATGTCCGTGTAATTGCTCCACACAAACTCGGTGGGGATCCACTGGATGGGAACCGAGAGGACCTGGTTGTTCTCCTTCAGCGAGGAGGAGATCATCCAGATGAACGGCACCATGAGCGCCACCACCAGCACCACGAGGACGCCGTAGATGACCACGTTGGTGGTCCGCTTCTTCTGTTCGCGCGGGGACCGCTTGCGGACAGTCCGACGGCGGTCTTCCGCGGCGGGTGCCAGGCCCGACCCGGCGAACTGTGCCTCGGCCTTGAGATCTTCGGCCATGTTGGTCATCAGCGTTCCCTCCGCTGTTGGATCTTGAACTGCAGGACGGTAACCGTCAGCACGATGATGAACAGGACCAGTGAAATGGCCGAGGAGTACCCGAACTTACCTTCGCCGATGCCCTCCTGGTAGATGAGCTGGGAGAGGACCGTGGTGGATCGTCCCGGGCCACCGTTGGTCATGACCACGATCAGGTCGAACACCTTGAAGCTGGATACGGTCAGCATCACCACCACAAAGAATGTGGTGGGCCGCAGGGATGGGATGGTGACGTTCCAGAAGCGCTGCCACGCGCTGGCTCCGTCAACTTCCGCGGCTTCGTAGAGTTCAGTCGGGATGGCCTGGAGTCCGGCCAAGTACAGCACCATGTAGTAGCCCATGTCCCGCCACACGCTGGTGATGATTACTGCAGGCAGGGCCCAGTCTGAGCTGGAGGTCCAGCCCGGCGCATCGGCGATGCCGACTGCGTGGAGGAACTGGTTGATGGGGCCGTTGTCCGGGCTGAACAACATGTTCCAGACGACGGCGACAGCCACCAGGGAGGTGATGTAGGGGAAGAAGATGGCTACCCGGAAGAAGCCGATGCCCTTGAGCTTCCGGTTCAGCAGCATCGCCAAAATCAGCGCCAGGGCCATGGTCAGCGGGACGTGTCCCAGCGCGTAGACCACAGTATTGCGGAGGGCGATCCAGAAGGAGTCGGAGGCGAACATCCGTTGGAAGTTCGCCAGACCCACCCATTTGGGGGCACTGAACGACGTCCATTCCATGAAGGAAAGGGCGAAGGCCGCGAGGACGGGAATCAGGGTGAAGGCCAGGAAGCCAATGAAGTTCGGGAGGATGAACGTCCAACCGATCAGGGTGTTGCGCCTGGCCTGCTTCCTGTTGCCCCGGCCGGCAACAGCCGGGGCAACGGGCTTGGAGATTGTTTCTGCACTCATTGAGGAGCCTTACTGGCCGAGGACTTCGCTTTTGACGCGCTTGCCCATTTCAGCAATTCCATCCGTGACGGAGCGCTCGCCCACCATGATGAGCTCGTGCTCCTGGTTGAGGACCTTGTCCGTCGCTGCGGACTTGTCACTGACCGGCATTTCCAAGGCGGTGGTGTCCGGGGTGAAGGCCTTCTTGGAGAGTTCGTCCGTGGGCATGCCGTCAAGTTTGAAGTACGCGTCCTTCACGGCGTCGTTCTGCAGGGCAGGGACCACTCCGATCTTGGAGATGGCCTTGGCGCCTTCTTCACCGGCGGCCCATTCGATGAACTTTTTAGCCTCGTCGGAGTGCACTGCGTTCTTGTTCACGGCGAAAGCCGTGGGTGAACCGAACGTGGTGACCTTGCCGTCGTCGTTCTTCTGCGGCATGGGAGCCAAGCCCCAGTTGACGTTGGTCTTGCCGTCCTTCTTGGCCTGCAGGATGCCTGCGACATACCAGGTGCCCATGGGCATCATGGCGGCCTGGCCGGTTTCGAACATGGTGCGGTAGCTGGTCTTCTGGCTCTTGGCAGTGCCGAAGTCCAGGGTTGCGCCGCTCTTCTGCAGGTCCAGGGCGGTGTTGTACTGGTCCTCGAAGTAGCCGTAGTCGCCGCTGTTCTGGTCCTTGCCGTTCTGGGCCGCGGAGATGGCCTCCACTACCGAGCGCCAGATGTGGTGGTACGTGCCGTAGACCTTCTTGCCGTTGGCCTCGGTGGTGAGTTTCTTGGCCAAGGCCGTGTACTCGTCCCAGGTCAGGTCCTGGGGATCCTCCACGCCTGCCGCCTTGAACAGGTCCTTGTTGTAGTAAAGGAGCCAGAAGTCCTGTCGGTAGGGGGCGGCGTAGTACTTGCCGTTGACATCGAAGGCGTCGATGCCCGCGAGCTTGTCCTTGCCCACCTTGTCCACTACGTTGCCGATCTCCTGCAGCTGGCCGTTGCTGGCATAGCGGGAGTAGTCGATGACGTTCTTCATGGTGAGGACGTCCGTGGTGTCCCCGCCGGCCAGCATGGTGGTGACCTTCTGGGGGTAATCGTCGGCAAGGATGTCCACGGGTTCAATGTCGATGTTCGGGTTGGCCGCCTCGTAGCCGTCGAACAGTGCCTTGAACTCCGGGGTTCCCTCGTAGTTCCAGACGGAGACGGTCAGTTTGGTTTTCCCGTTTGCCGCCGGTTGGTCGGCGGGGCCCGCTGCGCCTGAGCAGCCGGCGAGTCCAAGCCCTGCGGTCACCGCGAGGGCGATCGCGGCGAGGGTTGTGCGCTTCATTGCGTTCTCCTTAGTACTGGGTTTAAGTCTGCCGCACTTGCGGCGGTTTGCTTCCGTGGACTTAGGCGCTCAGGCCCAGGTCCGCGTGTACCACTTGGGCCAGAAGGTCCTTGCCGGCGAGGTACCGTTCAAGGTCGTCCAGGGCGGCGTCGGACATCCTCCGGGTTTCGGTTCCGAGGGAGCCGGCGATGTGCGGGGTGATGATCACGTTGGGCAGGTCATACAGGATCGAGCCGGCGGGGAGCGGTTCGGGTTCGGTGACGTCCAGCAGGGCGGTGATTCGACCTGTGCTGCATTCGGTTTCCAGCGCTGCCGTGTCCACCAGTGAACCGCGGGCCGTGTTGATGAGGGTGGCGTTGTCCTTCATGGATTGCAGTTCGCGGGTGCCGATCATGTTGCGCGTTTCCGGCAGGGCCGGCGCATGGAGGCTCACGACGTCGGACTTCCGCAGCAGTTCGTCCAACGTCACCAAGGTTCCGCCTGCCTCTGCGACTTCCAACGCATCGGCGTGGGGATCGCTGACCAGGCACGTTACGTCCTGGAGTTGCTGGACGAGGTTGACCACGCGGCGGCCGATGCGGGAGAAGCCAATGATTCCCACCACGCGGCCGATGTTGCCGAGTTCGCCCCGGGCCGTGACGTAATCCCAGTCGTCCCGGAACGTGCGGGCATCGTTGGAAAGAACGTGTGCTTTCTTGCCCGCGAGCACGATCGAAGCGAATGTGAACTCCGCCACCGGGATTGCGTTGGCGTCAGCTCCGTTGGTGACGGTGATGCCACGGTCCCACAGCGCCTCGCTCACGAAGCTGCGAACTGTCCCTGCACAGTGGAAGACTGCCCTGAGCTTGGGCATGCGTTCCAGGCGCTCGGCGTTCAGGCGGGGTACACCCCAACTTGTGAGGAGGATTTCCACCTCTTCCAGACGACCCGCGAGTTCGGGTGCATCCAAGGAATCCGTCCACAGCTGCCCGCCGAGATCCACCATTTCCGCCAGCCGCTCCAGTCGTGCGGAATCGAACTGGTCAGCGAAGGTTCCGCTATTCATGACCAGCAGTGCCTGGGGCTTGAGCGACATTCAGGGACCCTCCCTTCGATTTTCGGCCGGCCTGTTCGACCGGTTATTTATGTGTTGCATCACATCTAATAATCAGTACATACTCATGAACAAGACAGTTCATTCAACTCAATCGAGCTTGATCTAAAACGATCACATTCGAACATCTGAGAGAAGAATCCCATGGCAACACCCGTTGGCAGCGTCGCCGTTGACGCCCAGCCTTTGCGAGCCGCGTGGGGCGTTGCAGCGTCGGTCCCCGCGCTGCTCTCCTCGCTCCGCGGCTGCCGCGCCCGGCTCACCATCCGTCCAGCGTCCGTCGCCGGATGGCAGCCCTCCGCTGCACGTCCCCTGATGGACTTGCGCGCCCAGGCTGAAGCGGAGAAGGGCAGCCCCTGGCCCCAGCCGATGGTCTCCCACTACGCCCGTTACTTCCGCGACGGAAACCGCACGGCCTACGAGGGACTCGTGGTGGCCCGGCAGCAGCGGCTGACGCGCGCCGTCGTGATGGCTGCCATGCCTGGTCCCGACGCCGGAGCTGGTTCCGACGCCGGCGCTGGCCCCGACGCCGGCGAGGCTTGGCTCGACGAGGTGATCGACGGCGCATTCCTCCTCTGCGAGCAAAGCTCCTGGAGCTGGGCAGCGCACGACGACGTGTTCGAGCGTTCAGGCGAGGTGGTTCCTGACCGCTTGCGCCCGTACCTGGATCTCGGTGCCGGGGAGGTGGTGGCTCAGCTCGCCTGGTTGGACCACGTCCTCGGGTCTCAGCTGGATGAGCGGGCGCCCGGCCTCAGGAAACGCATCCGGTTGGAAGCCCACCAGCGTGTGATCCGGCCCTTCCTGGACCGCCTGGATTGGCACTGGCTTGGCCTGCATGGGGACGTGCACAACTGGAATCCTTGGATTCATTCGAACATCATCGCTGCGGCGCTTTTGTTGGTGGACGATGCCCAACTGCAGGCGGAGGTCATAGCCCGCTGCATCGAAGGGCTGGACCGGTTCCTCGCCTCCATCCCGGCCGACGGGGCCATTGACGAAGGCTTTGCCTACTGGTGGAACGGGGCCGGCCGGGCACTGGAAGGCCTTGCCCTGTTGGAGGAAGCGAGCGGGGGTGTGCTGAGCCCGGACCTGCCGGTTGTCCGGGCCTTGGTAGCGTTCCCAAGCAGCATGCACTTGGGGGGATCGTGGTTCCTCAACGTCGCCGACGGACCCGCCCGGGCCGCCGCTTCGCTCCCGTGGGACATGCTGCACGGCTGGGCCGGGCGCCTTGGGGATTCGCAGGCCGCCGAACTCGCCGCTTCCTTCACCCGCCCCGAACCCGACCCAGCTTCCGGACTTGGCCGCGTCCTCACCCAACTGGGTCGCAATAGTGCGCGTTTTCAGGGCTCAAAACGCGCACAAATGCGACCCAGTTGGGGGACGTGGCTGCCTTCCGTCCAGATCATGGTTGCGCGCCAGGACCCTGGTTCCCTGGACGGGCTCACTCTTGCGGCAAAGGGTGGCCACAACGGCGAGCATCACAACCACCGCGACGTCGGCTCAGTAGTGGTCGCCATGGACGGCGTGCCCCTTCTGGTCGACGCCGGGCAACCCACGTACACCGCCCAAACATTCGGGCCGGACCGCTACAACATCAGGGCCATGCAGAGCGGTTGGCACAACGTCCCGGCGCCGTTCGGTTTTGAGCAAGGGACCGGCCCGGAGTTCGCGGCAACCATCCTCCAAGAGCCAACGTCCGAGGAGCCCACGCTGGCCCTCGGGCTCGGCCTTGCCTACGGACTGGGTCACGCCGAGCAGTGGATCCGCACGTCGTTGCTGAACCGGGAGGCCGGGACCGTGGTTATTGATGACCGCTGGAACCTGCCGTCGCCTCCACCTGATGGAACGCACGACGTCGACATCACCTACCTCGTAGCCGGCACCGTCCGCTTGGGCCAGGACGCGACGGCGACCATCACCCCCGAGGGCATCCCCACTGTGGCGGGTGGCCGCGGAGTCCAGTTGCGCTGGAAGCCCGCAACCGCCGTCGTACTGGTGGACGAATGGCACCTGGACGATCCGCTGCTGGGCGATATCTGGGGCGAAAAGCTAACACGGCTGCGTTTCCGCATGCCCGCCGAAACCCGCGCTTCCGGCGCATTCACCCTCACCGTGGAGGCAACATCATGAGCACTGAACCAGGCCAGGAATCCGGCGGGAAGTCGCTGTTCTCGCTGCAACGCCGGGAACGGTTGATGGACGAACTCCGGGCGCACGGAGCCATCACCGTCCGCGATATCGCCGCAAAGCTGGGCGTCAGCGAGTTGACCATCCGACGCGACGTGAACATCCTGGCCGACGAGGGCCTCGTGTCCCGCGTGCACGGTGGCGCGACTTTGCCCAGCCCGCTGGACCGCTCCACAGCCGGCCGGGCCGCAGCCCACAGCTACTCCATCGGCATGGTGGTTCCGTCCTTGGACTACTACTGGCCGCAGGTCATCAGTGGCGCCCGCGGGGAAGCGGAGGCGCAGAACCTCCGCATCCTGGTCCGCGGCTCCGCCTACGATGCCGCCGACAACCGGCGCCACGTCCAGGCCCTCCTTGACACCCAAAACATTGACGGGCTCATCGTCGCTCCGGACATGGGCGGAGAGCACGGAAAAGAACTGCTGCGCTGGCTCAACGCCCTGCCTATCCCCGTGGTCTTGGCGGAACGGCGCTCGCCTTCGGAGATTCCCGCGCACAAGCTGGAGTGGGTCGCGACGGACCACGCGTTCGGTGCGGGGATGGCTGTGCGGCACCTGTGGCAGGAAGGGCACCGGATGATCGGTTGCCTCACCGATTCCTCCAGCCCCACCAGCCCGCACGTTGTCCGTGGTTGGAAGCAAGCCATGGCCGCGCTGAAAATCCCCCTGGACAAGTCCATACACGAGGACTCGGCCAAGATGGATAACGGCGACCGGGCCAAGCACTTCGATCGCGTCCTCGAGCTGTGCAGTTCTTCCGGGACCACCGCCATGTTGGTGCACTCCGATACGCAGGCCGTGCCGTTCGTGCAGCACTGCGTGGACCGCGGCGTGGACGTGCCGGGTTCAATGGCAATCGTTGGTTATGACGACGAGGTCGCCTACCTCGCCGAACCCGCCATCTCCGCGGTGCGGCCGCCCAAGAGCTATGTAGGCAAGGTAGCGGTTCAGCTCATGGCTGCCCGGCTGGCCGAAGGAAGGATGCGGCCCGTCCACCGGATCGACCTGAACCCGGAACTGATTGTGCGGGACTCGTCGTTGGGTGCCCCGCGCGCCGTTTTGGAGGGTTCACTCTGATGGCCCTTGTCCTGCCTCCCCTGGATCACTCCCTTTCCCCGTACACCGGCCTCACCCGCGACCATTGGTGTGCCTACGCGGACCACATGCTCCGCTCTGTCCACCGTTTTGGCTCCCAGGACCACGCCAACATCTACCTGCCCGGGCCGAACAGCCGGTATGGCCGGGGGAGTGACTCTCTCGAAGCCTTCGCCCGGACGTTCCTCCTGGCTTCGTTCCGGATTGCCGGAGATCCTTCCGGCACAGGCTGGATCGCCGAGTGGTATGCGGCCGGGCTCGATGCAGGGACCAACCCCGCGAATCCCCACCGGTGGCCGACGCCAGGCGAGTTGGGGCAGGCGAAGGTGGAGGCGGCGTCGTTGGCCGTTGGCCTGGCGCTGACCCGCGACGTGCTGTGGGACAAGCTGTCGCAGCGCGTGCAGGAGCAACTCATCGCCTGGTTCGAAACCGTGATCGGCGAGGAATACCCACCCATCAACTGGGTATGGTTCCAAATTGTGGTGGAGACGTTCCTGGCGTCCGTCGGCGGACGGTACTCCGACGAGGACATTGACGCCGGGCTCGCCATCCACGATTCCCTCTACCGCGGTGGCGGCTGGTTCGCCGATGGCCCGGAGCGGGCATACGACCACTACGTGGGGTGGGCCTTCCAGGTGTACCCGCAGCTTTGGGCGTTGATGGCGCCTGACGATCCGCGCGTCGCAGCCCGCAAAAAGCTCGACGGCGACCGGCTGGCTGATTTCCTCGACGACTTTTCGTTCCTGGTAGGGGCGAACGGTGCTCCGCTGATCCAGGGCCGCAGCCTGATCTACCGGTTCGCCGCTGCGGCGTCATTCTGGGTGGGGGAGATGTCCGGGCACACACGCCTGGCTCCCGGCTTGGCGCGCCGGGCGTCCTCGGGGATGTTGGATTACTTTGCCAGCAATGGTTCCATGACGTCGGACGGGCTCTTGTCCATTGGCTTCCACGGCGAGTTCCCAGGCATGAAGCAGGCTTACTCCGGTTTCGGCTCGCCGTACTGGGCCGCCAAGGGGATGCTTGGCCTCGCCCTGCCTGCAGACCATCCGGCGTGGACTTCGGTGGAAGCCCCTTTGCCGGTGGAAGTTGCCGATACCCAGCGGCTCATCGCAGCGCCCGGATGGCAGGTTGACGGCACCCGGGCGGACGGGGTTGTCCGGATCCGGAACCACGGGACGGACCACGCTGTCCCCGGAAAAGCTTTGGCGGATTCTCCGTTGTATGCCCGGATGGGTTACTCGACGCATACGTTCCCGGACCTGACGCCGGAGTCCTTGGACAACGCCGTGGTGTTTGTTGGCCCCGGCGGCGCGCTGACGCACCGGACCGGCTTTGAGCACCTCGGCACGTACTCCGCGGATGGCATCTTGGTAGGTGCTTCGCGCTTCACGGCCAACTGGATCCAGCCCGATCCCGACGCCGGCCCGGACCACGGCAGCGGCGCTTCTGGCACGGCAACTCCCGGGCCTTCCGTGACGGTGGTCTCCGCGACTCGTGGTGCTGTTGAGTTGCGGCTGGTCCGGGTGCGTCCCGGGGGCCTGCCGGCTTCGCTGCGGATCGGTGGATGGCCGGTGGATGCGGCATCGTCCGTGGTGAGCTCGGTCCAGGCTGTGCCCGGATTCGGCAATGTCCTTGATGACTCCGGTACCTTCGTCCGCCCCGGCGTGCACCCGATGGGCTCGGAACTCACCATTCCATGGGTGGGAACCGCGGGCACTGCGCACGACGGCGACTATGCCGCCGTCGTGGTTCTTGCCGGTGCGGGAGGTGCTTCAGGGGACGCGCGCGTTCGGTACGAGGACGGGGATTTCGTGTTCCCCGACGGGAGGCGGGCTCCGGCCGATCTGCTCAACCGATTCAACGACATTCTGCTGGATCATTCCGTCCCTCACCCGGCGCCAACCTTGAACTGACGCGGTGGACGGCTGATGATTCAGGAATGATCCAGCAGAATGTTCGGCCTCGGCGCAGGTAGGCTCTCGGAATGACCCAGCCCGACCTCACAGCCCGCCTTCTTGCTGCCTACGACGAACAACTTCGCACCGACGCGGAGACCCCGAGTGCCCTCACGGTCACCGAGCACGGACCCCTTCGGTTGGTGACGTTCCTGGGTGGCCGGGGTTTCATCACGTACCGGGACTTGGGCGGGGCCGACGCAGGCGGAGTCCTCAGGCTCGTCTCGGACGCCGTGGCCTACTTCGAGGGCGATCCGGAAATCACCAAGGTGGAATGGAAGTCCCGCGGCCATGATCATGCCCCCGGACTCCACGAAGCACTCCTGGAGAACGGCTTCACCGCAGATCCGCCGGAGTCGATCATGATCGGCGAGGCTCGCGCTTTAAGCACGGACGTGCCACTTCCCGACGGCGTGACCCTGCGCCAAGTACTGAACGAACCTGACGTGCGGGCCATGAGTGCCATGCAGGACGAGGTGTTCGGCGAGCCGGTCTCGGACCAGATGGCCAACGCCCTGCTTCGCCGGCTCGCTCAGGACGAGAGCATTGAATTGTGGGTCGCAGAAGCGGAGGGCCGCATCATCAGCGCCGGCCGTCTGGAACCCGTTCCCGGCACGGACTTCGCCGGAATCTGGGGAGGTGCCACACGTTCTGAGTGGCGGGGCCGCGGGATCTACCGTGCCCTGACCGCCCGCCGGGCCCAATCAGCTTTGGCCAAGGGCAAAACGCTCATCAATAGCGACTCCACCGAGTTCTCCCGGCCGATCCTCGAACGCTCGGGCCTGGTCAAGGTATCGACGACGACGCCGTACCGCTGGGTGCGGAACTGAGGCAGGCAGCGAGGCCCTCACGGAACACGTCCCGAGGGGGCCTCGCTACAACGCCAGGGCTACTTACCCGCCGCGAAGCTGCTCACGCATTGCCCCTGGTTCGTGAAGACAGGCGAAGGGCTGGTCTTCCACCCGTCGTTCTTGCACCCTTCCTTGCCCGTGGATACGTCCACGCGGTACTCCTTCACGGTTCCGTCGGGCGCCGTCACGGTGACCACCGCCGTCGGGCTTTCCGCTGTTGCTTGCTGGACTGTCACCTTCGCGTTGGTGTCCAGCGGGTAGCCAACGACGGCGGGAGTCGCCGACGTCGTCAACGCCCGGTAAGCGGCGGTACCGGGAGCGAACCCGACCACTGATGCCTGGTTGACCAGGAGCCGGCCGAGATCGGCGAGCCCGGCTTCGGCCAAACGTGAACCGGAGATGGCAACCTCGGCAACCTTCGTGTACGAACCGGTGGTGACCAAAGAAACCCGGATGCCCCGCGTTGTCACGGGATCGAATCGGACGATCGCCGGCTGCGTGGTCGAGAGCCCGGTAATGACTCCTGCCGAGGTATCCTTCCACTCGCCCGTAGCGTTCTGGTACTGGACCTTGAGGCTTTGCGCGGCCTTCTCGGCGGAGGTGACGGTCACCGCGGAGACTGTGTAGTCGCGGGCAAGTCCGTAGGTCAGCGAGTCCCCGGTCCGGCCACCGCTGACCCAGTTGGACCAGCGGGTGGAGCTGTTGGCGTCGCACGTGTTCGTGGCGATGTACGAGCCTTCTGTATAGCTCGCGGTGACGGTGGTGGCGGCATCGTCCTTGCAGATGTTGGCTACGGGGACTCTGTCCACCACGATGACGGTCAGGGCGGCATCAAGGGACCCCGCCTTGCCCGGGACGGTTAAGGTGCCAGCGGACTGCAAGGCGGACTCGGACACCGAAGACCAATCCCATGCGACAGCCAGGGCATTGCGTGCCGGGCCGTCTGCGATTTGGCCGGGAACGGTGGGCGGAGCCGCAGCCTGCACGGCGGCAAGCGCAGATCCAATGCCAACCGTCACGGACGCCGGATCTGTCGCGATGTAGTCGCCAACTGTGACGGTCAGTACTGCCTCAAAGGTCTGGCCGTATGGATCAACGCCGGAACCGTACAACGTGACTTTCCCGGCCTTTTGCCACAGTGCTGGATCGACGGAATTCCATGTCACAGGCAGCGGCTTGCCCGGACCTGTTTTGTACACGGGCGTGACGGTGGTTGGCAGGGCGGGGGCCGTCCCAACGGGTGTGCTCGCCTCCAACGGAGCGACCCCCAGCAGCTTCAGGTCCGCGATGTCCGTGAACGCCCACGCCTGGTGCGGACTGGCCAGTGCCGTTGCCGTGGTTCCCGTGGAGGAAGCCAACCCCACTCCGGCTTGGCTGCCGGAAACCTGCAGGGCAATCGCGGCACCGGCGTTCACCAACGTCCACTGCTTACCGTTTTCCGTCGTGACCATCCACTGTGCAGAAGGAGTGGCCTTGGCCTGATCGAGTGAAAGAGCCGCAAGCGAAGCAGACCCCGTCTGGGTCCCATTCAGTACACCTCCGGTGCCCGTCAGGATGCGACCATCCGAAGCAGAGACCACCCAGCGGCGGTCATTGGCGAATTCGTCGTCCGAGCGAACGGCCTTGAAGTTCCAGATCTGCGGCGCAACACCTGCAGCATCGGTACCAAGGTCCTGGATGGACGCCGCTGCGGAACCAGCCGTCAGGTACTTCCCGCTCGCCTCACCCATGAGGTGGTATTTATGGCCGTCCTGCACCGGTGCGGCGTCGTCCGAAACCCCGCTGACGCCGTCGACGACGAACGTCACCACTGATGCGGCAGGAACCTCCAGCGTCGCGGACTTCGCGGCGGCATCGACAGCGACCGGCTCGCCGGCAACAAGTGCGTTCTTCTCGATGTCATCCAAGGGCGACTTGGTGGTGACCACGGGTGTGACTTTTGCGCCGGGCGCTATGCTGCCGAAGCGGCTGAGGTCGATGGTGACCTTTTCCGCCGTCGGAGTGTCATTGAAGTGGACCAGCGTGGCGCCGGTGCCGTCCGCGCGGAGGGCGCTGGCGGTCTTGGCGTCGTTGTTCTGGATGAGGAAGTCGCCGGGGCGGATGTAGTGCGTGAAGTTCCGGGTGGTGTTGTACTTCTGGTTGGTCAGGACCTTGCACTTGGCGGCATCCAGGGCGGCGCCGTCGTTGAGCCGGCGGTTGGAGTAGCCCTCGCGTCCGGCGTAGTTGCAGTCGAAATCGACGTAGATCGAACCCCAGCCCTTGTCACCCTTCTCCTGCTTGTACGTGTCTTCCACAGGCTGCCAGAACACCCAGGCGTTGGGTTCCAGTTCGCGGAGATCGTTGACCATGCGGCTCGCGATGCCCAGGCCGTTGGTGATGTTGGAGCGGTCCCAACCACTGGTGGAATCGCCGAGCGCCGGGTTCCCGGCCCAGAATCCGCCCACTTCGCTCATCCACAGGGGCTTGTCCGTGGCGTTGGCCAGATCGCGGACCCGCCTGCGGTCGTTGGTGCCATAGGTGTGGACGTTGAGCTGCGAAACGGCGTCCTTGGCCGCCTGGCTGTAACCGTTCCAATTGGTCATGAACTTGGTGGGGTCGGTCTCGTCCATTGCGGAGATGACGGCATCCGTGCTGCTGTTCTCCAATTCGGCCGCGAGCAGCTTGGTGACGCGGTCCTGCGCGGCCGGGTAAATCAGGGCGCCCTCCTGCTTCTGCGTGTACGTGGTGGGCGGTTTGCCCGTGGCTGCGTTGATATCCGTGCCCCAGTAGCCGGAGTTCGGCTCGTTGAACGGATCGATGGTATCCACTTTGATGCCGCTGCCAGCTTCCAGAAGTTCGACGGCGTGCCTCATGTACGCGGCGAACTTGCCTTCCGCTTCGGGCAGCAGGTTTTCGCCTTTGCTGGTGTTCACTTGGCCGGACACGTATCCGCTCTTGGTCATGAACCAGGGCGGCGAGTTGCTGAAGGCTTCCCAGTGGGTGATCTGCTGGTCTGCGGCGAGGCGCTCTACCCACCAACGCTGGTTCTGGTCTGCGTCGGGGTTGTAGGAGGCGGGGTCGTCCGGGTTCCACGCGCTCAGGAACGCGAGCTTGTTGGCTTGGGTCTTGTCAACGCTGCCGTCAGGGTTGTAAAGGTTCGACGCCGGCTGGCCGGGTTGCGCTTCAGCGGCAGGCTTCCACCATCCCTCCACAGCACTGCCGTCGTTGAGGTAATTGGCAACGTCCGATGCGTTGCCGCCGCCGACGTTGTAACGGGCGATGTTGAGGTTGAGTCCGTCCTCGCCGAAGACCTTCTGGTACAGCTCCTCCCGCAACTCAGGGGAGTAGCCCGCCGTCGCATTCGCGAACCAGACCAGGCTGGTGCCCCAACCCTCGAACGCCTCGCTGCGGCTGGCCGGATTCGGGGTGATCGTCACCGGAGTTGCGTCGGCGGCTTGGGCAGTGGGGGCTGCGGGCAGGAGCGCCAGGCTCGTGGCTGCTGTGACGGCTGCGGCCAGGGCGGCGACAGGCCTTCGGATTCGTCGAATCGGCATACGGGTACCTCGTCATCGGGGCTTGAGTGGATTGCTGCCCGGCATCCTTGGGAAGGCCGGCAAGCCGAGATTATGGGGCAGCTTGGGGTGTCACAAGGGACTCGAACGGGGTCGATCAGGGTTGGTCCGAAGTGATCCCCTTCGTTGCACTGGTTGAGGGCCTACGTGTATAGATGTATACAAGTACACCTTCTTTCTTTGGCGGCGCAATGGCAGAATCACCGGCCCGGAACACGGGAGCGAACCACGTCTACAGCGAGCTCAAGCGCCAGATCCTGAACCTTGAACTCAAGCCCGGGACTCGGATCTACGAGCCCGCGATGGCCGCAGCGCTCCAAGTCAGCCGGACACCCCTCCGCGAAGCCCTTCGCAGGCTCATCTCCGAGAGCCTCCTGGAGCAGCAGCCCACCGGGGGAGTGCTCGTGCCGCAGCTGGACGAGAACGTCATCTCCGAGCTGTACGACGTCCGGGCGGCACTGGAGTCTTTGATGGCCAGGGAAGCGTGTGCGCGAGCAACTGATGACGACGTCGAAAAGCTGCGGGGCATCCTTGAACGCAACGCGGCGATGGTCGGATTCGCGGACGAAGCCATGAAGTATGGGGTTGCCCTGCACGCCACCATCGCGGACATCGCCGGCAACTCCTGGGCCCAGCGGTTGCATGAGCAGGTGGCCAGCCACGTGGAGCGCTACAGGTACTTCACCAACAATGCACCGGAACGTCGCGACGAAGCCCTGGCCAATCATCGTCTGCTGGTTGAGGCCATCGCCGCCCGGCAGCCGGACAAAGCGGCCAAGATTGCGTTCGACCACGTCATAGGCGCACGGGACGAAACCTTGCGCGTGATCTCAGACAAAGGTCTTGACGTCGAATGATCGGTGAACTCGGACGACGCTCCTCCACCGCACTTCTCATCCACTCGGCGTTGATCCAGGCCATAACCTTCCTTGTGCGGCCAGCGGCAACATACCGTGCGTTGGAACTCGACGTGCCGCCTTTCGCCCTCGGTGTCCTTGCGGCCAGCTATGCCGTTTTTCCGTTGCTGCTCGCCCTGCCGATCGGCGGACTGGTGGACCGCCTCGGTGAGCGTCGGCTCATGGCGGCGGGGTCCGCCGTCGTGCTTCTATGCTCTACGTTCCTGCTGCTCTGGGGATCATCCGTTGCGGCACTGATCGCCGGCACTGCGCTGCTGGGCGCCGGCCAGTTGGCCTGCGTTGTGGGTCAGCAAGCCGTGGTGGCGAACAATGCCGTTTCCTCGCGTCTCGACTCGGCATTCGGGTATCTGACGTTCGCCGCATCCCTTGGGCAGGCGCTGGGGCCGTTGGCTATTTCATTGGTTGGCGGCGCCTCTGTTCGGCCGGATACGCAGGCGATCTTCATCCTTGCCGTAGCCATGGGGATGGCGCTGTTCGGTGCGACGTTCCTGGTGTCTTCGAAAGTGGCCGGCGGGAAGCGTTCCGCCCGAGGTACGGAAGGGCCGCGGGGCAGCGCCTTTTCACTGCTGCGGGCGCCCGGCGTGGCACGTGCCTTGGCAACCAGCGCCACGGTGTTGGCGGTAGTGGATCTGACCGTCGTTTACTTGCCGGCTCTCGGGGCCGAACGCGGCATCTCCGCAGCCACCGTGGGCCTGATGCTGACAGTGCGTGCCATCTTCTCCATGGTTTCCCGGCTCGGTTTAGGGCGGGTCTCCCGAACCTTGGGCAGATTGAAACTGCTGGTGCTGAGCCTCGCCGTGTCCACGGTTTCCTTGGCTGTGGCCGCGATTCCGATGCCTGAATGGCTGCTGTTCGTCGTCATGGCGTTCCTCGGGCTGGGACTCGGCATAGGTCAGCCGCTCACCATGTCCTGGCTTTCCGCGCAGGCACCATCGGGTCAGCGGGGGCGTGCCCTGGCGCTGCGGCTGGCCGGAAACCGCGTGGGCCAAGTGGTCCTGCCGAGTGCAATCGGCGTGGTTGCCGTGGGGCTTGGTGCGGCGGGAGTGTTCCTGGCTTCCGCAGTGGCCGTCGGCGGGACAATGCTGATGCTGCGCGGGGTTCGTTTGGACGACTGAGCCGTCACGTTTCCCCCACGTTCGTCACAACCAAGCAGGCGGATGTGAGGGGGACATCACCTTTGAACAGGGACAGGATGATTGGAGACTCTTTTGAAACCCAAACTGTTGGCGGCGGCAGTGGCTGTGATGATCGGTGGGGCGTTCGCCATGATTGCCAACCCCGTGGTGGGTGCGACGATTGGCGTCTCGGTGTTCGCCGGAGGTTTGGCGGACTTGAAGCGACGCCAGCAAGTGTCAAGCTGTGGCGACGCGGCGCCTTGACAGTTCATGCGCGCTAGGGTTCGATTGATGTAGCCCGCCTCCTGCTGGGGGGTTGGGAAGTTAAAGCCAGGATCCCCGCCGATTGACGGGACCTGGCTTTCGCGTTCTGCGCCCGATTCAGATGGTGTGCTGGCTGATATTGCCCCTGAACGCTCCGAGCCATTTAGCCTCGCCTGCTTCAGCGTCCCCAATGGCGCCAAGAACTTGGTCTGGTATCCAGAGCATTGGTTCTTCCGAGGGAAGTCGTATTTCCACTCGAAGCGTTTGAGGCATAACCCTTCGACCACGCAGCTTATCGACAAGACGCATATCGCGCGCATTGAGGGACGGAGTGCGGGACTCAAGGAACACCGACGAAACGCCCAAGGTACCGAGTTCCGAAAACAGCCTTTCCATGCACTTTGCTCTTGCCCGCTCCTGTCGCCGGGGTTCCAGCGGGGCCGCCACGACGACGATGTGAGCTGCGTCCAAGCTGCCTAAAAGATCGATGGACAGCTTCTTGGTCCGGTTGTCCATGTCTCTCCAATGCAGCTTGGGACCGCCAGTCAGGATGGCGCGCAAGTCATCACGCATGACAGCACAAGAGGATGGATCAGCCACGGCTGCGCCAAGCATGTACACGGGCTCTTTGACGCTTACAGTTCGCATGCTTTCGTCCACCCAGGCATGCAGCTCGAATGAACTCTCTGCCTGTCTATTCATTGTCACCTGGGGCCATTGCTTCGATTTCCTGGAATGAGAGCAGTCTATTACTACTGCGCAGTGAGCTCAGGCATTGAAGGCGCGGATGTAAAGCACGCAGGGACGCGACGCAAGCGCGACGGCGGCCTCCCACCTCCGGGAGACCGCCGTCGAACCTCTTATAGAACTGCCGTCATGGCGCCCCAGCCCCAACCCACAGCGAAGCGTGGCATCCAGCCACCCCTGCCGTCGCCGGGGTAGTGCCACAGGACACCTTCGGTATCGCGGGCCAGCAGGTCAGCGGTCCCATCCGGCGGGAAGTTGCTGTTGAAGTCGCCGGGACCCACGACGGCGGTCATGGAGTTCCAGCCTGAACCCACCTGGACGCGGGGGAGCCAACCGGAGGCGCCGTTGCCGGGGTAGAGCCACAGCGTTCCGGCGGTGTCTGTGGCAATCACATCGTGCGTGCCGTCGCCATTGAAGTCGCCGGGGCCAACAATCTTGTCCATGGCGTTCCAGCCGGAGCCGACTTGGACACGGGGGAGCCAACCGGAGGCGCCGTTGCCGGGGTAGAGCCACAAGACGCCGGAGGTGTCCCTGGCCAGGATGTCGTGTTTGCCGTCGCCGTTGAAGTCGCCGGGTCCGAGGATGGAGGTCATGACGTTCCAGCCCGCGCCTACTTGGATGCGTGGGTACCACTCGCCGTAGCCGTTGCCGGGATACAGCCAGAGAACGCCGGCGGAGTCGCGGGCCATTACGTCTGGCTTGCCGTCGCCGTTCAAATCGCCGGGTGCCACTAGCGAGGTCATGGCGTTCCAGCCCGAGCCAACCTGGGTCCGGGGTAAGAAGTGCCCCCCAGTGTCTCCGGCGTAGAGCCACAGGTTCCCGGCTGAGTCGCGTGCGAGCGTGTCTGCTTTGCCGTCGGAGTTGAAATCGTTCTTGGCGGGGTTCACGGTGATCGTAAACCACTTGGTGAAGGCCGAGGGACTGACTCCGTTGGTGGCGGCAATCTGAATTTTGTAGGTGCCGGCTTTGCTCGCGATACCTGACAGGACACCGGTCTGCTGGTTCAAGGAAAGGCCAGGAGGCAATGAACCTGCGTAAACAGTGAACTTCGGTGCCGGGGAGCCTTTGGCCCGGAACGTGTAGCTGTAGGCAGAACCAACCATCCCGGCTACAGGGGGCTGGCTTGCAGTGAACGTGGGAGGAGCATCTGCGCCGTCGATGACGGAAACTGTGCCCGAGCCCTGGTTGGGCACATAGGCCAACCCTGTGGCTTCGTTGACGGCGACCATCTGCGGGTACGAACCGGTGGGGATCGCCGCGGAAACCCCGGTGCTGGCGTTGAGGACTACGGCGTTGGCCTGCCATTCATTGGCTGCGTACACCTTGTTTGTCGTCTCGTTGACGCCCAGTCCCAGGAGATGATCGACATCAAAGGGGAAGCTGATGCGGGACAGTGAGTTGGTAGAGCCATCGATGACTGACAGCTCACTGCCCGTCGAGACATAGACCTTGTTGGTGGTCTTGTTGATGGCCACATCGCCCGGGGTGTTTCGGAGGGCGATGTTCACCGTAGTGTTGGTGGCCCCGTCGATAACCGTCAGGCCCGGGCCCGTGGTTCCCGACTCTCCTTCGGTGGTGACGTAGACCTTGTTGGTGCGTGGATTCACAGCTACTTGAGTGGGGAGCAAACCAACCGGGAGCTTCTCTGACGTCTTGCTAGACCCATCAATGACGTACACCGAATTGCCGTCTGGATCGACAACGTAGGCCTTGTTTGAGGTTGGGTTCACGGCGAGTTCACGCGAGTTCGTCCCCGCTGGAATCGTCGCTTTCGCTTTGGTTGTCCCGTCGATGATCTGCACGTTGTCGGCGCCAGGATCCGAGGCGAAGATCTGGTTGGTGGTCTCGTTAGTCGCCAAAGCGACTATCTGCTGACCTGTGGCAACGACGGAGGTTGCATTCGTCGCACCGTCGATCATCACGACGCTACTGCCGCCAACAGATGCGTAGATCTTGTTCGTGACCGTGTTTATGGCCAAGGCCCAAGTTCCGCCGCCCAGAGGAATGCTCGTGGCGACGTTGGTGGAACCGTCGATGACGGAGACATAGTGGCTTCCAAGGTGGGCGACATAGACCTTGTTCGTCATCGGGTTCACAACCGTTTTATCCGGTCCGCTTCCGGTAACGATGTCAGCGACGCGAACATCAGCCTGCGCCGGAACGGCAGCTACAACGAGCGCCGCCACCGTTAGGCCAGCAGTCAGGAATGCAGCGGAAAGGGCCCGTAACGAATTTCTAGAAGTTGCATGCTTCGAAAACGGCAGAATGGCCACTGCGGCTCCCCCTGGTGATGTGTCAGCAACCACATATTTGCGGGGCCAGAGGAAATTCTACAGCCCGCAAAGCCGCACCTACTCCGCGAACAGCGCCGCCAGGTCCTCCGCCGTCAACGAACCACCGGCCAGCGCGTCGCCCTCCATCACATCCGCGAACAGCTGCGACTTCTTGGCCTTCAACGCCATGACCTTCTCCTCGATGGTGTCCTTCGCAACCAGCCGGTAAACCATGACGTTCCGGGCCTGGCCAATGCGGTGGGTCCGGTCCACGGCCTGCGCCTCGGAAGCGGGGTTCCACCACGGATCCAGCAGGAAGACGTAATCGGCCTCGGTCAGGTTGAGCCCAAAACCACCGGCCTTGAGCGAGATCAGGAACACCGGCGCGGTTCCGTTCTTGAATTCGCTCACTACGTCGCCGCGGTTGCGCGTGCTGCCGTCGAGGTAGCAGTATTCGATTCCCTCGGCATCCATCCGCTCGCGGACCTTGCCCAGGAAGCCGGTGAACTGGCTGAAGATCAGGGTCCGGTGTCCCTCGGAGATGATGTCCTCGAGTTGCTCGAACAGCACATCCAGCTTGGACGAGCGCACCGCGGCCAACGACGAATCCACCAGCGAAGCATCCAGGCTCAGCTGCCGCAGCAGCGTCAACGACTGGAAGATCGTGAAGCGGTTCTTGTTGACATCGTCGATCAGCCCCAGGATCTTCTGCCGTTCACGCTGCAGGTGCGTTTGGTAGACCTTCTGGTGGCGCGGGTTGAGCACCACCTCAAGGACTTGCTCCTGCTTGGGCGGCAGGTCCTTGATGACTTGCTCTTTGGTGCGGCGCATCATGAGTGGACGGACTCGACGGCGGAGCTTGCCCAGTTGCGCCGAGTCGCCGTTCTTCTCCACGGGCTTTTGGTAGTTCTCGGCGAACCTCTTGGGGCTGGGGAACAACCCGGGCGCCACGATCGAGGTGAGCGCCCAGAACTCCATGAGGTTGTTCTCCAGCGGAGTACCGGTGATGGCCAGCTTGAACCGGGACGGCAGTTTCCGCGCGCATTGGTACGCCTTGGACTGGTGGTTCTTCACGAACTGGGCCTCGTCGAGCATCAACCCGGCCCATTGGAAATAGGCGTACGCGTCGTAGTCGATGCGGAACAACGCATAGGAGGTAATGACGACGTCGGCCCCCGCCATGGCTTCCGACGGCAGCAGGCCACTCTTGGCGAAAGTCTCGGACACCGTTCGAACCACAAGGCCCGGGGCAAAGCGCTGCGCTTCCGAGGCCCAGTTGCTCACCACGCTGGTGGGTGCGACCACCAAGAACGGAGCCCTGTCATTCCCGTTGGAAACAGCCAGTTCCTTCGCCGCGCACATCAACGCAATGGCCTGCACGGTCTTGCCCAAGCCCATGTCGTCGGCCAAGACCCCACCCAGGCTGTGCTTGTACAGGAAGCTGAGCCAGTTGAATCCTTCGAGCTGATACGGACGCAGCTCAGCGTTAAGGCCGGACGGAAGCGGCAGCCCGGTCACGGCGTCGTCGAGCAGTCCGCCTACCGACTCACGCCACGCCGCCGCCTGTTCATCCACGATTCCCAGCTGGGCCAATTCGTCCCACAGACCCACCTGGAAGCGGCTGATCTGCAGGGTGCCGTCCTTGTTGTCCGGGTTGTCCTGCAGCGAGCGGGCTTCGTCGATGAGGTCGCGGAGTTGGTGGAGTTCCGGGAGGTCCAGGGAGAAGTGGGCGCCGCTGGGCAGGAGCATGCGGGTCTGTCCGGCGGCGAGGGCTGAGAAGACCGCGGCGAAGGAGACAGGCTCCCCCTCGAGGGTGATGACGATGCCGAGGTCGAACCAGTCGCCACTCGCCGATTCCTTCGTGGAAATGGACACCACCGGAGCTTCTTCCGCCTCGCGGTAGTCGGCGATGTCTCCGGAGGTCTCAACCACCACGTCGGGCAGTTCCCGCAGGGCCGGGAGCACCTCTTCGGTGAAGGCCAGAGTGTCCAGGCCGCTCAGTTCGGCAGTTGCCGTGAGCCGTGGCGCGCCCCAACCACCCGTGGCGGATTCGGCCAAGGCAGGAACGATCTCCCACGGGTGCCCGAGCGATTCAAGAATCCGTGCCTCGGCAGCATCGTCGCGGTAGCCGCGGTCGTCGGGATGCCGCCACAACGGCTGCGCCGTGACCAGGGTGCCCGAGGTGTAGTGCCACTCCCAGTGGAGCCGGACCTTGTGGTCGTTACCGTAGTTCGCCAGAAGGGACAGCGTGGGCACCGCCAGCGTGGGCAGTTCCACGGACTCATCGGCAGCCTGGACGGGCGTGGATTGCCGCAGCTTCGGGTAGAACGACGTCAGGAACCGGCTCTCGTCCTCCGCCGGAATCTCCAGCGTGGAGCCGTCGGTCACGAACTCGAGCAGCTCATCGCTGATGCCGCCGTCGATCGGGGCCAGTGTGATCAGGTTCTTCTGCGGCGTCACCCCTGGCAGCGTCTCAGCCCCGGACTGGGTAAAGAAGATCCCGTTGGCGGGCTTGCCCAGGAAGCCAACCGTTCCGGCGTCAACCTCCTCCCCACCCACGGTCACCGACGGCGAAAGCTGCAGGCCGCCGTCGTGCTTTCCGCCCGTGGTTCCGTTCGCGTCTTGGCGCGCCAAACTCAGTCCGACGACGGCGGGCCGGGACTCGACGCGGACAGGCTCGCTCCCAGCGGCGTGAATGAGCGGAATGCCGGCCTTCGTGGCCTCATCAAGGAGGGTCCAGAGATTCTTGCCGGTGAAGTCGTTCAGGCTCAACCACATGGCACCGGATGGTTGCTGGCGGCCGTTGGGGGAGCCGTGGGCGGCCAGGAAAGTCTGCAACCACTCCACCTGCGCCTCGTTGAACTCCCGGCGGAAGCTGACGTAGCTGAGGTTGTTCCACGAGACGTCGCCACGGATCCACTTGCCCTTGGCGCCCATCATCATGGGACGAACCTTGAGCTGCCGGACACTGCGCACGGGATCCCGCCGGCCTGTGTAGGAGAAGTGGGCTGCCGGTTCTTCCACTTCGAACTGCAGGGCAAGCTGCGTTCCTGCTGGGCTTTGCGTTGGTCCCGGCTTGGCGATCAGCCTGTTGAGGGCAAGTTCCCACGCGGGGCGGGACCCGGCCTGGTCCGCACGGGCAGTTTGCATCCCGGGTGCCTGTGCCAGGAGCTGGGCCCGGATGCTCGGATGGTCTTCCGCAGTGAAAAGGAGGGCCGCGACGTGCTTGCAATCCTTGCGGACGGGGCAGCTGCAGATGCCTACTGTGCAGCTCCAGCCGCTGGGTTTCCGGACCAGTTTTGCCGACGTTGAATAGGGTTGGGGCCCGTTCCCCCGGACCTTGCCCAGCAGGAGCCCGGTGGCTGAGTCGAACGTAATTCCCGTGACGCGGCTGCCCATGGCATAGGCCAGCCCGGCCGCGAGGGAGCGGTCGTTAATGGCAGGTGTTTGTATGGCCAGTTCCCAATTGTCATCGGGGTGGGACGGCATGCAGGGCGCTACTTTCGGCAGGAGGTTATCTGCTCAATCTTAGTCAGCCCGGAGCAGCCCCCAAACTTCGCCCACCGTTAACCTCAACCTTGTTTGCGGCGCCATTCCCACGCGTACGTTGAAGGAGTCCGGAGCACCATCAGCTTTCAGCAGTGAGGATTTCCCATGACTACCAACGAGTACCCCGTCGTCCTGAACAAGACCGCCTTCGAAGCCGGCAATGGGGACGTAGTGGATTCCAACGTCAACGTAGTGAATGAGATGTACGCGGAGCTCCTCAATAGTGACGAAATCGCGCCGGCTGCACTCAACAGCTACTTTGTTGACTTCTACCTGACTCAGGCATTGGCCGGCGGTTTTGCCCAGTACGTGTTCACCGCCCCCGAGCGTGAAGAAGTCGACGCCTTCGTCCGCGCCGGACTTGTGGGAATGGGCGCCAAGCGACACCTGGACCTCTTCAACCGCACGTCAGAGGCCTTCGACGCACTGACGGAGGACGAAGCCGAGGCCTACTTGGATGGCGAACTGGACGAATCCGAGGCCGCTCCCGCACAGGTGGCGATGCTGGATGAGCTCGACGGCGAGTTCGAGGCGCTGCTTGAAGAAGAGGACATCGTGGACCTCAACGCCGACTACCTCCGCAGCCAGCCCGACCTGCTGGTTCTTGACGATGAGGAGCTGGAAGCACACATCGCCGAACGGGTGGCCCTCATTCCGGACCTGGAAGAGCGCCGTGCCGAAGCGGAGGAAGAAGCCCTAGCCAACGCTCCTGAGTTCGAGGTGATCATCCGCGAACTGTGCGACGTGGCTGGCTACGCCCTGGAGAAGATCACCATGGGCGATCCCAATTACGAGCACGACGGCATCACCACCCTGGCATGGCACTTCTCCACCGACCACGGCGACTACATCATGATCGAGGACGAAGACGAAGCCTTCATGATCCACCCGGAGACGAAGGAAATCATCGCCGCCGTGGAATTCGAAGAGTCTGACGAGTTCGTGGAGGCGTAGGCCGTTCGCCGCGGCTGGGCGGCAGACTTCTTCCGCGTGCTGCTCCTTCATCGCTTTGACGCACGCTTCCGGATGCCTGCCGTCCAGCCGCTGGGCCGCGAACAAGCCGTGCCGACGAGATCACTCGTCCGGGTTCGGGGATTGTTTACCGTACTAGACTCGTCCAGTGCGTGCGTATTGGGAATTGGCTAAATCGTCCTTCCGGCGCCATTCCACCTACCGCACTGCCGCCGTCGCCGGCGCTTTTACCAACTCGATCTTCGGACTCATCCGCGCATCGCTGCTGCTGAGCGCCATTTCGACGACGAGTGGCGCCATCGGAGGATACTCGGCAACGGAGGCAGCCACTTACGTGTGGCTGGGCCAAGCGCTTCTGGCACCCTTGGGGCTCTTTGGCTCCGCCGAACTGGCCGGTCGCGTAAAGTCCGGGGACATCGCCGTCGACCTTTCCCGGTCGGTCAACCTGACCGCTTCCTATTGGGCACAAGATCTGGGCCGCGCCGCCTTCGACGTCCTACCGCGGGGATTGCCACCGCTCATCGTTGGGGCCTTGATCACAGGGCTGGCGATGCCGCACACTCCAGGGCCGTACCTGCTGGGGTTCGTGTCGATCCTGGCTGCTGTGTCCCTGAACTTTCTTGGTTTCTTCGCCATCAATCTCCTGTCTTTCTGGGTGCTCGAAATCCGGGGCTTCTGGATGCTGTACATGGTGGTGATGAACCTGTTGTCCGGGTTCCTGGTCCCGGTGACATGGTTCCCGGGGTGGCTGCTCGACTTCGCCCGGGCAACGCCGTTCCCGTCGATGTTCCAGACGCCCGTGGACATCCTGGCCGGACGGACCGAGGGCGGAGCGGGCCTCGCATTGGTTGGCGTGCAACTCCTGTGGCTGGCTGTGCTGCTGGTCATCGTCCAGCTCATGCTCCGCTTCGGTTCGCGGAGGTTGGTGGTACAAGGTGGCTAATCGCCTCGGACCCCGCGACCCCCACGCGCCGGTGACCAACCTGCTGCTCCTCAGGCTGCTCATCTCTGCACGGCTGCGCTCTCAGCTCGCTTACCGGGGCAGCTTCCTTTCTGATGTCGCCGGCCAGGTCCTCTTGGGATTGACCGAATTCGTGGAGCTCTACGCGATCGTTCACAACGTCTCCACGTTCGGGGGCATGACCTTGGCCCAGACGCTTCTGGTATTCGGGCTTGCTTCCGTTGCGTTCGCTCTCGGCGACTTGCTGATGGGGGAGACCGACTCCATGTCGGAGGCCATCAGGTCCGGGAAGTTGGAGGTGCTGCTGGTCCGGCCCCTTCCTGTCCTTCTTCAGCTCGCAACCTCGGATTTCCAATTGCGAAGGGTTGGCCGGTTGTTGTTTGGGGCCGCCGCCTTGGTAGTGGCATTGCTGCTCGCGGACGTCCAGTGGGACCCGGCAAAAGTACTGCTGGCCACCATTACACCCCTTGCGGGAGCGATGATCTTCTGTGCGCTCTTCCTCGGCGCCGGAGCGATGCAGTTCTGGATCCTCGATGGCAGGCAATTCGCCAATGCCTTCACCTATGGTGGGCGATACGTGGCCTCAATGCCCGGGGCAGCGCTGTTCTTCCCGGTCCAGATTTTCTTCACCTTTGTCATCCCGGCAACGCTCGTGGCCTACGCCCCCAGCCTTGTGATACTCGACCTGGACGGGCCAGCCGGAATCCCGGCCTGGACGGGTTGGCTGGGCCTGCCGACCGCCGTCGTCCTGAGCGGGCTGATGCTGCTCCTCTGGCGGGCAGCCATCAAAAAGTACACCGGCGCAGGAGGCTGACATGCCAATTATTGAAGTGGAAGAGCTGAGCCGTGAGTTCCAGGTGATGGAGTCCTCGGGGCGGTTCCGACGACGCAAGAAGACCGTGCACGCGGTCCGGGGCATCGACTTCTCTGTGGAGCCGGGTGAGGCAGTGGGGTACATCGGAGCCAATGGTGCGGGCAAGTCCACCACCATCAAAATGCTTACTGGCGTCCTGGTACCAACGTCCGGCCGCGTATCCGTCTGCGGGTTCAATCCGGTGCCTCAGCGCAAGGCGCTGGCCCGGAAGATCGGCGTCGTTTTTGGCCAGCGGTCGCAGCTCTGGTGGGACCTGCCGCTGCAGGACTCGTACCCCATCCTCGGTGCCATGCACCGTATGCCTGAGGCGGATTGGAGGCCCAGGTTCCGCGAGCTCGCCGAGCAGATGGATTTGGGGGAGTTCCTTTCCACGCCGGTGCGGCAGCTTTCCCTCGGGCAGCGCATGCGCGGCGAGGTGGCAGCGGCTTTGCTGCACCGGCCGGAACTGGTGATCCTGGACGAACCGACCATCGGCCTGGACATGATCAGCAAGGAGAAACTTCGCCAATTCCTCGACGCAGAGCGCCGGGAGAACGGCACCACGCTGCTGCTGACAACACACGATATGAGCGACATCCAGCGCCTGTGCCAGCGGGTACTGGTAGTTGACGACGGCGCCATCGCCTACGATGGGCCGCTCACCGGTTTGTCCGAGGTGGCCGGAGCCGTGCGGACCATGGTGGTTGATCTCGCCGCCCCGGTGCACTCGGCCGGACTCCTGACGCTTCCCGAGGGCGCGGTGCACCAAGGCATCGAGGCGGATGGAATCCGGCACAGCATCACTTTCGACCCCCGCCAGCTCTCCGCTGCCACCGTCCTTGCCGCCATCTCCAGCAGCGCCGACGTCGCCGATCTATCCCTTCATGAGCCGGACATCGAACACCTGGTCCGGCAGCTCTACGGAAATGCGAGGCGCTGATCACCAATCAGTACCCCGTGGCCGCCCCCTTGACCATTTCGCCGCTCGGGCTGACCAAGTACCAGACGTTGCTCACGCCTTGGCCCGTCACGTCTCCGGGGGCCTTGTCCTTGGCGTAGTAGTACAAGGGCATGCCATTAAGCGTGACCTGCTTCTTCCCGTCAGGCGTCGCGATGGTTCCCAGCTTGCCGGTGACGCCGTCAACTGTGGGGGTGTCCGCCGTCGTCGTAAAGACCGGCCAGGCTGCGAGGCAGGCTCCGGTGCACGCACTGGTCCCCGAGTCCTTGACGTCCTTGGTGAAGAAGTAGAGGCTCATTCCTTTGCTGTCGACCACGATCTGGCCAGCGCTGGAAGAGGCCACTTTCATCTCGGCAGCCGCGGCCGGGCTGGAAGCGGCGGCGGAGGAAGTCGCGGCGGGCGCCGCTGACGATGAGGTGGACGTTCCGGGGCTTCCGCCACATCCTGCCAACGCGGCGGCAAGGACCAATGCCCCGATTCCCATGCTGAGTTGCTTGTTCATCCCTAGCTCCTTGGTTAGAGCCGGCCGGGCGGGTCGGCGCTAACCCGTACGACGCCGTGGGGTGAAGAATGGTTCACAGTGAACCCTTTTGGGCCGTGGGGCGTCGTATGGGATGACAAAGCGAAGGAGGTGGCCATGCCGTTGGACGAGGATGTGGTGGCAGCGATCTACCGCGACCACGGCACGGCCCTGAAACGCTTCGTCCTGAGCTGCACGCCGGACGCCCACCTGGCGGACGACGTGGTGCAGGAAACCATCCTGAAGGTGTGGCAGCACGCCCCGCAGATCACGGGAAGCCTGCGCAGCTACCTCTTCAGGACCGCCAGGAATGTGATCATCGACAACTACCGGAAGGCCCAACGCCGCCCCACTGAAACGGGCGAGCATGACCTGCCGGACCATGTGGCCACAGAACGCGTGGACGAACTCCTCAACCGCGTGCTCATGGAGGAGGCCTTGCTGCGGCTCAGCCACGAACACCGTGAAGTCCTGGTTGCCTTGCACTACCAGCGGCACACAGTGGTGGAGGCAGCGTTGCAGCTGAACATTCCCGCCGGCACCGTGAAATCCAGGGCTTTCTACGCAGTGAAGGCCCTCCGAACGATCCTTGATGAAATGGGGGTGGAAAAATGAACGGCGAATCCGTCCACCAACTGCTGGGCGCCTACCTCCTGGGCGGCCTGGAAGCGGACGAGGCCCGCGCGTTTGAGGACCACCTCCGGAGTTGCGCCACGTGTCGGCAGGAGTTGGAGGAACTCGAAAGCCTCCCGGCGTTGCTCGACGCCGTCCCCGCAGCCGACGCCGTTGCCCTCGCCGCTGCGGGCAGCGCCAGCGCCCCGTTGGAACCGGCACCACAGACTTTGCTGGTTGACCTTTCGGCCCGCAGGCGGAAATCACGACGGCGGTGGGCGGCTGTGGTTGGCGCGGTCGCCGCAGCCTGCCTCGCCTTGGGCTTCCTGGCAGGTCCACTCCTTAACCAGCCACCGAAGCCTGACGCCACCTATTCCGTGCAGTCGGGAGATGGCCTGCAATTGACCGTGGGCATGGTCAAGAAAACGTGGGGGACGGAGCTGGACGTTGAAGGCCGGAGCATGCCCCTTGAAGGGACGTTGTACCTGTGGGTCAAGGGCCGTGACGGAGCCGAGGAACGCACGTGCGGCTGGACGGCCACGCCGAGTGGGCGCATCAAGATCACCGGTGCCACGCCGGTTCAGCTAACGGGTATTGCCGGGGTGGAGCTCAGGGACGATTCGGACAAGACGGTGGCGTCAATCTCCGTGCCCTGATTGGGCCTGCAGCTCGGTCACGAGTGTCGGGTCTTCGCAGGCTTGCGCGAAGGCCTCGATCCGGCGTTCGATCTCGCGGCCCAGCACTAGAGTGCCGATCCGTTCAGCGAGGGGCGCCAGCCATGCCGGCCTGCAGGAGAACGTGTACTTCCACACGGCCCGTGTGCCGCCGTCTTCCGGGGTGAACCGCCAGCCCCCTCCGAAGTTATGGAAGAACCAAGGTCCCGCAACCATGGTCATTCCGACGTTACGGGGTGGTGTGTAGGAGACGTATTCCGTGACCATCGTCAGGCCCATTCGGGAAACGGTCCGGGTGCGGACACCCTTCCCGGCAGCCGCTGCGCCATCGACGAAGGACTGGGCCGAGATGAACGGATCCCACTTAAGCCTGAAAGCGCCCGTGGTCTGGGAGAGGGCGAAGGTTGTCTCGGGATCCAATCGGATGAACCGCTCGGCACGCACTTGGGGCATGTCAGCCTCCCTGTCCGGAACCGAGCAGCAGGATCACCAGGAAGGACACCCCGAAGACGTTCACGGCCATGATGGACAGGCCAATAATCCCTGTGATCCGGCCAGCGTTCATTCGCCCACCCCGGAACACAGCGACCAACCCGGAAACCATGGCCACGATGGCCAGCAGCACCGCCACACCGGCAAACACCAGGGCACCGACCCACCAGGCGTCGTTCCCCTGATTGAACCGGCTGATCGACGAAGCGAACGCTGCGATGCCCAACGGGATGCTCACCACCGCAGCCACAGGGGAAAGCACGGCGGCCACAATGCTCGTGATGCCTGCGCCCAGCCCCAGCGTGCGCGTCCGTGGCGGCTGCTGGTAATACTCAGCCGGCGGTTGGTAGCTCATGGTTCCCCCGAAATCCGTTCGCTAGATTTTGCGGTACGTGAGGTCGAAGATCATGCGCCCGGCCTCATGCGCCTTGTTCTCGAAGCTGGTCCGGATCCGGCCCTCAAACCGCGGAGCCCAGCCACCTTCGTTATCCACGCCCTCGTTCGGACCGGTGTGTTCGGTGCTGACGGGTGCCCGGCCTTCCTTGACCGGCGCACCTCCCACCACGGATTCGACGCCGGATTGCCAGACGTGCGTCAGGGGGCTTTCCTCGCCGCTGCGCTCGCCTTCGTGCATGTTTTCGAACTCCGTGGAGTCAGCGAGGACTTCACGGACGTGCACGGCGTAGTTGGACCAGTCGGTAGCAATGCGCCAGTAGCCACCCTTTTCGAGGGCCTTCGCTGCGACCGAAGCGAACGCCGGCTGGATGAGGCGGCGCTTGTGATGGCGGGCCTTGTGCCACGGATCCGGGAAGAAGACCCAGAGTTCGCTGACCGAACCGGCCGGAAGCATGGATTCGAGGACCTCGGGAGCGTTGGCTTCCACCACGCGCACATTGGTCAGCCCACGGGCATTGATCTTCATGATGGTGTTGGCCAGGCCCGGTGTGTAAACCTCCACTGCCAGGAAGTCCTTGTCAGGGTTCTCCTCCGCGGCATGGACAACCGCATCGCCCAGTCCGGAGCCAACCTCGACGATCAGGGGAGCCTTGCGGCCGAACACGGCCTCGGAGTCGAAGATGTAGTCCGGGTGGACCGAGGTGTTGGCGACGTGGCGGGGCACCTGGATGGCCCACCGCTCGGCATGCTCTTCCCACGCAGCCTGCCTGCGGCCCTGCAGGCGGGTGCCGCGGCGCACAAAGCTGACCGGACGGCCTCCGTAGGTGCCAAAGGAGGCCTGGCTGCCGGGAGTAATGGGGCGCGGGGATTCTGGGGTCTCACTCATGTCCCTTCCAGAATACTTTGACCAATCCCTGCACGGGGCCGCTCCGAATCATTGACATGGCTAAGCTCCCACACCCAACCAAAGGCATCAACGTCATGGCCGCCCTGGCAGGCATCGTGTCGGCCGCCGTCGTGCTCGCTGTTGCGGAGCTGATCGGCGCGTTCTTCACCGCCAGGGCAACCCCGCTCTTCGCCCTGGGGTCAACGTTCATCGATTTCACGCCGCCGTGGATGAAGGACTTTGCGATCGCCACGTTCGGTACCAATGACAAGGCTGCGCTGTTCGTGGGCATGGGCCTGACCATCGCGGTGCTGGCCTGTGTGCTGGGCATCGTCGCATTCCGGAAGTGGGCGCTGGGCGTTGTGGGCGTGCTGTTCATGGGAGCAGTGATTGTGGCCTGCGTCCTGACCCGCGCGGGCGTGGGACCAGCGAACTCCATCCCTTCAGTGCTGGGAACTGTCGCGGGCCTGGTCGCCCTGCGTCTTCTGCTGGTGCCGTTGTGGCAGTTGAACACTTCTCCGGAGACTGCCGATGCCAAAGCAGCCGACACCGATGGCGGGCTTGGCAGCCATGGCACAAGCCGCCGTCGTTTCTTCGCTGCTGCCGGGATCACCGCGGTGGCGGCCGGAATCGCTGCCGGCGGAGGTCGATTGCTCAGTTCCGCCCGGAGCAACATCGCGCAAGCACGGGATGCCCTCCGGCTGCCGGCGCCAGCCAAGACCTCGGCCGCGGTCCCGCCGGACGTCCAGTCCCCGGTGCAGGGAGTGACGCCCTGGCTGACCCCGAACAAGGATTTTTACCGCATCGATACGGCTTTGAGCGTCCCGGAAATCAACGTCGCCGACTGGACATTGAGGGTCCACGGAATGGTGGAAGAAGAGGTCACCCTTAACTTCCAGGACCTTTTGGATGCGTCCCTCATCGAATCGCACATCACGTTGACCTGTGTTTCGAACCCCGTCGGCGGAAAGCTGGCCGGAAACGCCAAGTGGCTTGGCCTGCCCATCCGGGATGTCCTGACCAGGGCCAAACCCAAGGATGGCGCGGACATGGTGCTTTCCAGGTCGATTGACGGCTTCAGCGCCTCCACTCCGTTGGAGGTCCTGCGGGATGACCGCGATGCCATGCTGGCCATTGGCATGAACGGGGAACCGCTTCCTGTGGAACATGGCTATCCCGTGCGGATGGTTGTGCCGGGGCTGTACGGCTTTGTCTCCGCCACCAAGTGGGTGGTTGAGCTGGAAGTCACCCGCTTCGCGGATGCCAAGGCTTACTGGACCGATCGGGGGTGGTCCGAGCGGGGTCCCATCAAGACGATGGCAAGAGTGGACGTGCCTGCGTCCTTTGCCAAGATGCCCGCGGGGAAAGTTGCCGTCGGTGGTGTCGCGTGGGCCCAGACACGGGGCATTACCAAGGTTGAAGTCCAGATCGATGACGGCGCATGGGCGGAAGCGACCCTATCCGCCGAAGCTTCCACTGTCACGTGGCGCCAATGGTCCTATGAGTGGGACGCCACGCCGGGCATCCACTACGTCAGGGCCCGGGCAACCGATGGCACAGGCGAAGTCCAGACTGACAAGCGCGCCGATCCAGTGCCTGACGGGGCTTCAGGCTGGCCGTCGGTGATGGTCACCGTGGAGTGACTTTAGACGGCGACTGACAGAATAGGACGTGTGACCTCCTCCCAGAAGCCCGTGAATACTGAGAAGCACATCGAGAAGTCCGCGGGGACACGTGCCCTGCCCGAGGTTGCCGTGGACGCCGAAATCGACGAAGAACCCGCGGCATCTCCCACGGAGATCCGAGGCAAACGCGGCCTGGTCTACCTGGCGGTGTGCCTGATCCTCATTGGCTTGAACTTGAGGACCGTCTTCTCCAGCTTCTCCGCGGTACTCCCCGAAGTGACGTCCGACGCCGGTCTGCCGGGTTGGTCTGTTGTGGTCCTGACCACTGTGCCGGTGACCTTGCTGGGCGTCTTCGCGCCCCTGGCGCCAAGACTGGCCCGCAGGTTCGGGGCAGAACGGGTGCTCCTCGGAGCCATGGCCGTCCTGACAGCGGGCCTCCTGATCCGCCCGAGTGAGCTGCCTGGGGCTGGCCACCTTCCAAGCCTCCTGCTGGGAACGGCGGCTTGCGGTGCAGCCATCGCGCTCTGCAATGTGCTGCTCCCTGGCGTGGTCAAAAGGGACTTCCCGCACCGGCTGGGCCTCATGGGCGGTCTCTACACCACGGCCATCTGCGCCTCCGCAGCCCTCGGCGCCGGCTTCACGTATCCGGTTTTTACGGCAACCGGCCACTGGACATCGGCGCTGTGGTTCTGGGCGGTGCCTGCCGCCGTCGTGCTTTTGCTGTTCCTGCCGTTGGCAATCCGCCAGCCCTCGGTGCAGCACCAAGCCGTCCACGGTGGCGTGAACGTGTGGCGCTCCCCGGTGGCCTGGCAAGTGACGGCGTTCATGGTGCTGCAGTCGATGATGTCGTTCAGTGTGTTCGCCTGGCTCGCACCGATCCTGCGTGACCGGGGTGTGGACGGCGGCACGGCGGGGCTGATCGTCTCGGTGTCGATCGTGCTGCAGATGCTCGGCTCGCTGTTCGCGCCGGCGCTCGCAACCAGGTTCAAGGATCAGCGGGTCATCAACGCGGTGGTGGCGCTTATGACGGGCGGTGGCTTCGCCCTCAGTATTTTCGGTCCGAGTGAGCTGATCTGGGTCTGGACCGGGCTGCTCGGACTCGGACAGGGCTCCCTCACGGCCGTGGCCCTGACCATGATCATGGTCCGCACGCGGGACGCCCACACGGCCGCGCACTTGTCCGGCATGATGCAGGGCGTGGGCTATGGCCTGGGTTCCACGGGAACCCTGATGGTGGGGCAGCTCCACCAAGCAACGGGAGGCTTTGCTGCCGCAGGGATCCTGTTCCTGGTGGTCGGGTCCTTGGCTGCGTTCTTCGGTTACCGGGCTGGCCGCGACCGCTTCGTTTAACCCAACTAATATGTAGTTTCTTTTGTCAATGGGCGTGGGGAAGCGGCCTCGGTTTGGGTCCGGGGTCGCTTCCTTTTTGGTCCGGGAGTTCTCTGGGTGGGGGTCCAGCGTGTCGTTGGGCGACGGCGTGGTCAGACTAATATGCGCGGGTTGGTTACCGCAGGACGAGGTGTCCGGCTGGAGGCTATCGCTTCTCTAGGGTCGGGCGTGGCCTTGAAAGGTTGCTCATAGTTGGGTCGCGAGTTCACTCCACGCGCTGCCGGTTTACCCGGTGGCCCCCTGGTGGTGAGGTCCCGGACGTTTAGGGGTTTTGGTGCTGCGCGGTGCGTTGGGCTTCGCTGGCCAGTGACCAGCACCAGCCGGCGAGTTCGCGAGCGACCGCGACGTTGGCGACGACTGGACGTTTCCGGCGTTCCTGGTAGCTGAGCCAGCGTTCGTGCAGTCGTCTGTTACCCGCCCGTCCGCGGGCCTTGGCCCAAGGGGTTGCCGCTTCCCAACGGGAACGCAGTGCTTGGGAAGGGTGGGTATAGGAACGGCGATGGTGCCAGGCTGCTTCGACGAGGAGCCGGCGTGCGTGGGTATTGCCGGTCTTGGTGATCGAGCCTTGGGAACGGTGCTGGCCGGATGAATTTTCGCTGGGCACCAGGCCAAGATAAGCGCCGATCGTCCGGCCGGTGAACCGGTTCCAGTCACCGATTTCCACGGCCAGACCGAAGGCCGTGAGCGTTGAAACACCGCGGAGACATTCAAGAGCGCGCACGACCGGGGTGTACTCGCTGTCGTAGGCCATGGCCCGGATAGCCGC